>NZ_VISU01000005.1:316816-402622 GCF_007827625.1 Micromonospora sp. CNZ297
TCCGGGCCGGCCACCGCCTCCGGGCCGGCCACCGCCGCCTCGCCGCCGGCCGTGGCGAGGTTGGTCAGCACCACGTCGAGGACCTTCACCGCCTCCGCCTTGGCCAGCGGGTTGTTGCCGTTGCCGCACTTCGGGGACTGGACGCACGACGGGCACCCGGTCTCGCACCCGCACTCGGCGATCGCGTCCCGGGTGGCGCGCAGCCAGGCGGCGGCGGTGCCGTACGCCCGCTCGGCGAAACCCGCGCCGCCGGGGTGACCGTCGTAGACGAAGACGGTGGGTGCCTCGGTGTCCGGGTGCAGGGCGGTGGACAGCCCGCCGATGTCCCACCTGTCGCACGTCGCCATCAGCGGCAGCAGGCCGATGGCGGCGTGCTCGGCGGCGTGCAGCGCGCCCGGCACGTCAGCCGCCTCGACACCGGCGGCGGTCAGCGACTCGGGGGAGAGCGTGAACCACACCGCGACGGTGCGCAGCTCCCGCGCGGGCAGGTCCAGCGGGCGGGTGTCGATCACCTCGCCGGTGGCGATGCGCCGCCGCTGGTACGACACCACCTTGCTGGTCACGTCCACCTCGCCGAGGAACAGCCCGACCGGCCCGGCGTCCACGTACGAGCGGACCGACACCACCGACAGCGAGGTGACATCGCGGGCGTGGGTGGACCAGTCCGGCTCCTCGGCGTGCACCAGCGCGCACCCGTCGGCCAGGTCGAGCGAGTCGACCACGTACGAGACGCCCTGGTGCAGGTAGACCGCGCCGGTGTGCAGCAGGAAGTGCGCCGACCCGCCGTCGACGGTGCCGAGTAGCCGGCCGGTGGACTCCTCCACCACGCACACCGGGGCGCCGCCCTCGCCGCGCAGGTCGACCTCGGGGCGTTCCCGGTGCCGCCAGTACCAGCCGGTGGGCCGCTGCCGCAGCGCCCCCGCCTCGACCAGCGAATCCACCGCCTCCTTCGCGCCCTCACCGAACAGGTCCAGGTCGGCCGGGGTGAGCGGGGACTCGTGGGCGGCGCAGGCGAGCTGTGGCGCGAGCACGTACGGGTTGGCCGGGTCGAGCACCGTCGCCTCGACCGGCCGCCCGAACAGCGCCTCCGGGTGGTGCACCAGGTAGGTGTCGAGCGGGTCGTCCCGGGCCACCAGCACGGCGAGCGCCTCGTCGCCGGAGCGCCCGGCCCGCCCGGCCTGCTGCCACAGTGACGCGCGGGTGCCGGGCCAGCCGCAGATCAGCACCGCGTCCAGGCCGACCAGGTCGACGCCGAGTTCGAGCGCGTTGGTGGAGGCGAGCCCGAGCAGGTCGCCGTGCAGCAGCGCCCGTTCCAGCTCGCGGCGTTCCTCGCGCAGGTAGCCGGCCCGGTAGGCGGCAACCCGGTCGCCCAGCCCGGGTACGGCCTCGTCGAGCGACCGCCGGGCGTTCGCCGCGACCACCTCGGCGCCCCGGCGGGACCGCACGAACGCGAGCGTGCGTACCCCCTCGACCACGCTGTCGGCGAGCAGGTCCGCGGTCTCCCGCAGCGCGGAGCGCCGGACCTGGACGAGGTCGGCGTCGACGGACGAGTCGGTGGGCGGCAGCAGTGGCGGCTCCCAGAGCGCGAACGTCACCCCGCCGCGCGGCGACGTGTCCTCGGTGACGGCGGTGACGGGCAGGCCGGTGAGCCGCTCGGCCGCCGCCGCCGGGTCACCCGACGTGGCGGAGGCCAGCAGAAAGACGGGGGTACGCCCGAAGCGCGCGCACTGCCGCCGCAACCGCCGCAGCACGTGCGCGACGTGTGAGCCGAAGACGCCCCGGTAGGTGTGGCACTCGTCGACCACCACGTACGCGAGCCGGCGCAGGAACCCGGACCAGTGGGCGTGCCCGGGCAGGACGCCGTGGTGCAGCATGTCCGGGTTGGTCAGCACGAACCGGGAGTGCCGGCGGATCCACTCCCGTTCGGCGCGCGGCGTGTCCCCGTCGTAGGTGGCGGGGCGTACCCCGTCGAGTTCGAGACCGGCGACGGCGCGGAGCTGGTCGGCGGCGAGCGCCTTGGTCGGCGCCAGGTAGAGCACGGTGGCGCGCGGGTCGGCGAGCAGCGTGCTCAGCGCGGGAAGCTGGTACGCCAGGGACTTGCCGGACGCCGTGCCGGTGGCGACCACCACGTGCCGGCCCGCGTACGCCAGCTCGGCGGCCTCGGCCTGGTGCCGCCACGGGGCGGTGACGCCGCGCCGCGCGAACGCCGCCCTCAGTTCCTCCGGCGCCCAGCCGGGCCACCCGACGGGCTCGCCGGCGCGGGCCGGGACGCGTTCGACGTGGGTGACCGGGTCGGTGGGGTGACGCAGCCGCAGCCGGCGCAGCAGCTCGCCCGGCGCACGCCGCGGGCCGGGGCTGTGGTCGGTCACGTCCTGCACTCTCGCACTGGTGTTCGGAATTGGGAACCGCAGGGTGGGGGTATGGGGAGGGCGTGGCCGGTGACCGAGGGGGCCGCACGGGGAGATGGTTAGATGCCCAGGAGAGTTTACCGAGGAGGGACCGATGGAGCTGTCGCTGGCGACCCGCGCCGTGGGGGAGCACACGGTGCTCGAGGTCGGTGGTGAGGTGGATGTCTACACCGCCCCCCGCCTGCGGGAAAGGCTCCTGGAGTTGATCGACGGCGGGGCCCGCCACGTGGTGGTCGACCTCGGCCGGGTGGACTTCCTCGACTCGACCGGTCTGGGTGTGCTCGTGGGCGCGCTCAAGCGGCTGCGCTCGGCCGGTGGCTCCTTCGCGCTGGTCTGCGACAAGGAGCCGCTGCTCAAGATCTTCCGGATCACCGCCCTGGACCAGGTCTTCCCGCTGCATCCGACGGTCGACGCGGCCATCGCCGCCGACTCCACCGGCGCGTGATGGCGACCGTCAAGCTGTCCTTCTCTCCGGCCCCGGTGCACGTGCGCACCGCCCGCCTGGTCGGCGTCGCGGTGGCCCGGCGGGCCGGCGTACGCGAGGACCTGCTGGACGAGGTGCGCCTGGCCATCGGTGAGGCGTGCACCCGGGCGGTCGCGCTGCACCGGCAGTACGGCCTGGCCGACCCGGTGTACGTGGAGATGTCCGACGGCGGCGGCTACACGGTCCGGGTGGTGGACCGGGCCCCGATCGAGGCGGGCCTCGGCCTGGCCGCGCTCGGCCCGGACGAGCTGGCCAAGGAGTCGCTCAGCGAGGACGCGCTCACCACCGGGGTGGGCTTCGCGCTGCTCGCCGGTTTCGTGGAGGATCTCCAGGTCCGTCCGGTCGACGACGGCGTCGGCACCGAGGTACGGATGTCCTGGCCGACCGGCCGCGCCTGACCCGAAACGCACACGCAGGCCGCGCTCCCCGAAGGGGGAGCGCGGCCTCGTCGTATTGGCCGCGCCATATATCAGATTTCTTCGCATAACACAGTTACGAAGATCATCGAGACACGGTGCCCCCTCGGTGTGACCTCCGCCACGCCAGAGGGCTACAGTACGCGGGTTGTCAGCAAGTGATCCCGTCCCGTAGCCAGCGGGAACGGGAGTTCATCGCTGGTCCGCCGGAGTGGGTCGGCGCGCGCTTGCGAGTCCGCATCCAGGCGTCGGCCCGTGCGTCTCCACAGGTCGGCGCGAGTTGTTCGGTACAGGAGGACATAGATGTCCGGGACCTTGGCCGCCGACGGCGGCGCACTGTCCCTTACCGGAGCCAACGTGACGTACGTCGTCATCGCCGCGGTCATCGCGCTGGTGGCGCTCGTCTTCGCGGCCGCCCTCACCAGGGCGGTCCTGGCGGCCGGTAAGGGAACCACCAACATGCAGGAGATCTCCGGCGCGGTGCAGGAGGGCGCGTCGGCGTACCTGCTGCGGCAGTTCCGCACGCTGGCGATCTTCGTGGTGATCGCCGTCGTGCTGCTCTTCCTGCTGCCGGTGCACGACACCGACGGCAACGAAACGCTGGTGAAGGCCGGCCGCTCGGCGTTCTTCGTGGTGGGTGCGCTGTTCAGCGCGTTCATCGGCGGCGCCGGCATGTGGCTGGCCACCCGCGCCAACCTGCGGGTGGCAGCGGCCGCGCGGGAGCGGGAAGGCGGCCGCGAGGCCGCCATGAAGATCGCCTTCCGCACCGGCGGCGTGGTCGGCTTCCTCACCGTCGGCCTCGGCCTGTTCGGTGCGGCGCTGGTCGTGCTGATCTTCCGGGGTGACGCCCCGACCGTGCTGGAGGGCTTCGGCTTCGGCGCCGCGCTGCTCGCCATGTTCATGCGGGTCGGCGGCGGCATCTTCACCAAGGCCGCCGACGTCGGCGCCGACCTGGTCGGCAAGGTCGAGCAGGGCATCCCGGAGGACGACCCGCGCAACGCCGCCACCATCGCCGACAACGTGGGCGACAACGTCGGCGACTGCGCCGGCATGGCCGCCGACCTGTTCGAGTCGTACGCGGTCACGCTCGTCGCGGCGCTGATCCTCGGCCGGGCCGCGTTCGGCGAGACCGGCCTGGTCTTCCCGCTGATCATCTCCACCATCGGCGTGCTGGTCGCGATCGTCGGCGTCTTCATCACCCGGCTGCGCGCCAGCGACCGCAACGGCCTGACCGCGATCAACCGGGCCTTCTACCTGTCCGCGCTGATCGCCGCGGTGCTCGTCGCGATCGCCGCGTTCGCGTACCTGCCGGCCACGTTCGCCGAGCTGGAGGGCGGGCTGACCGACGTCGACCGCAACCCGCGGCTGGTCGCCATCGGCGCGGTCGTGATCGGTATCGTGCTGGCCGCCGCGATCCAGGCGCTGACCGGCTACTTCACCGAGACCAACCGGCGCCCGGTGCAGGACATCGGCAAGAGCTCGCAGACCGGCCCGGCCACCGTCATCCTCGCCGGCATCAGCGTCGGCCTGGAGTCAGCCGTCTACTCGGCGCTGCTGATCGGCGCCGGCGTCTTCGGCGCGTTCCTGCTCGGCGGCAGCTCGATCACGCTGTCCCTGTTCGCGGTCGCGCTGGCCGGCACCGGCCTGCTCACCACCGTCGGCGTCATCGTCGCGATGGACACGTTCGGCCCGATCTCCGACAACGCGCAGGGCGTGGCCGAGATGTCCGGCGACATCGACGAGCACGGCGCGCGGACGCTCACCGAGCTGGACGCCGTCGGCAACACCACAAAGGCGATCACCAAGGGCATCGCGATCGCCACGGCGGTGCTGGCCGCCACCGCGCTGTTCGGCTCGTACACCGACACGCTGCGCTCGGCGTACGAGGACGCGGGCGTGGGCGACGTCGGCACCGAGATCCTCAACTCGCTCAACGTGTCCAACCCGCGCAACCTGGTCGGCCTGATCATCGGCGCGGCGGTGGTCTTCCTCTTCTCCGGCCTGGCCATCAACGCGGTCTCCCGCTCGGCCGGCGCCGTGGTGATGGAGGTACGCCGCCAGTTCCGCGAGCTGCCCGGCATCATGGACCGCACCCAGCGGCCCGAGTACGGCAAGGTCGTGGACATCTGCACCCGGGACGCGCAGCGCGAGCTGATGACCCCCGGCCTGCTGGCCATCCTGGCCCCGATCGCTGTCGGCTTCGGCCTCGGCCCGGGCGCGCTGGCCGCGTACCTGGCCGGCGCGATCGGCGCGGGCACGCTGATGGCGGTGTTCCTGGCCAACTCCGGTGGCGCCTGGGACAACGCCAAGAAGCTGGTGGAGGACGGCGCGTACGGCGGCAAGGGCTCCGACGCGCACTCCGCCACCGTCATCGGCGACACCGTCGGTGACCCGTTCAAGGACACCGCCGGCCCGGCGATCAACCCGCTGATCAAGGTGATGAACCTGGTCTCGCTGCTGATCGCCCCGGCCGTGGTGGCCTGGAGCGTGGGCGACGACAAGAACCCGGCGCTGCGCATCACGATCGCCGTGGTGGCCGCGCTGATCATCGCGGCCGCAGTGGTGTTCAGCAAGCGCAAGGGTGTGGCGATGACCGACGAGGACAGCGGGGCCGGCACCCCGGACCAGCGTCCGGAGACGGTGAACGCCTGATCGCACGCGACGGTTCCCGGCCGGCCCCGGCCGGCCGGGAGCCCCGTGCCCGGCAAACCTGACCGGTGGCGGTTCCGCCCGGAGGTCGTACGCTGCATCGCATGCGTACGCGCCGGGCGGCAACCGCCGGAAAGCTCACGGTGGTCCTGGCCACGCTGGTCCTCGTGGTCGCCGGGTGCGGCGGCGGTCCCAACCCCCGGGTCTGGGCCGCGTCGGTGTGCCAGGCGCTCACCCCGTGGCGCGCGGAGATCTCCAAACTGACCAGCAGCACGCAGCAGCAGATGACCGCGCAGACCACCCCGGCGCAGGCCAAGGAGAACCTGGTCCGGCTCTTCGCCGGTGCCGAGCAGGCCAGCGAGACGGCCCGGCGCAAGGTCGAGGAGGCGGGCGTGCCCGAGGCCGAACGCGGCGCCGAGGTGTCCGCCGGGTTCCTGGGGTCGCTGAGCAAGATGCGTGACGCGTACGGCCGGGCCCGGTCCGCCATCGACCGGCTCGACACCGCCCAGGCCGGTCCGTTCTACGACGGCGTGCGCGCCGCCGTGGACACGCTCAACAAGGAGTACGACGCGAGCGCGCTGGACACCAGCAAACTCAACTCGACCGAGCTGAAAGAGGCCTTCGACGAGGTCCCGGAGTGTCGCTGACCCCTCCCACCCCGAAACCGGCCCGCCAGCCCTCGCTGTTCTCCACCGAGGCGGCCGATCCCGCGCTGGCGGACCTCGCCGGCCTGCTCGCCGGGCCGGGTGAGGTGGGGCGGATGGGCGGCACGGCCCGGATCTCCGTGGTGGTCGACGCCGCCTGGCGGGTGCACGTGCTGGTGGCCGAGCTGGGCGCCCGGGGTGTGCCGGCGAGCTGGGAGCCGACCGAGGACGGGCGGCACCGGGTGCGCACCGCGTACACGAGCATGCTGGCGCCGCTCGCGCGGGCCTGGCTGCGCGGCGCGGCGAAGCGGCCACCGGCCCGCTTCCACCTGGACGGGCGGCGGCTGCGGCTCTGGGCGGCCGCCGCCGGCACGGCCGAGCCGGCCGGATTCCGGCTGCGGCTCGGACCGGCCGACGAGCCGTCCTGGCCGGTGGTCCGCGCCGCGCTGGCGGCGGTCGGCCTGCCGGCCGCGTTCGTGGAGCCGGACGAGGGCGGGCCCGCGTTCCGGATCGGCGGGCGGCGGATGTCGCGGCTCGCCGAGCTGGTGGGGGAACGGCCGGCGACGGCGCCGGTGGCGGACTGGCCGGGCTCCCGGGGCTGACCGCCGCTGTCCGAAGCCGGACACCCGGGGAGGGCTCCGCCGGGGGTACGCGATCGTCACAGTGACCCGCCTGTCGCCCTACCCACGGTGTACCGTGACGCCGTCCGGCAGGGTGCGGCCGGCGGTCGCCGGGAGGGCGGCCCGTTTGCCGCCCACGAAACCCGGAACGCGGACGGCGCGTTACGTTGGACATCCGGACCGCCTGTGGTCCGGGTGGCGCAACACGGCCCGAAGCGGGCATGGCGTAGGAGTGAGGTCGGGGAGAGACGTGCCGAGCAACGCTGGAACCACCCGTCTGGTCATCGTCGAGTCACCGGCGAAGGCCAAGACGATCTCGGGCTACCTCGGCCCGGGGTACGTCGTGGAGGCCAGCTTCGGCCACGTCCGGGACCTGCCCCGCAACGCCGCCGACGTCCCGGCGAAGTACAAGGGTGAGCCCTGGGCGCGCCTCGGCGTCGACGTCGACAACGGCTTCCACGCCCTCTACGTTGTGTCGCCCGACCGTAAGCAGCAGATCAGCAAGCTGGTGAAGCTGGCCAAGGAGGTCGACGAGATCTTCCTGGCGACGGATGAGGACCGCGAGGGCGAGGCCATCGCCTGGCACCTGGTGGAGACGCTCAAGCCCAAGGTGCCGGTCAAGCGGATGGTCTTCCACGAGATCACCAAGCCGGCCATCCAGGCCGCCGTGGCGAACCCCCGGGAGATCGACCGCGACCTGGTCGACGCCCAGGAGGCGCGGCGCATCCTCGACCGCCTCTACGGCTACGAGGTCTCGCCCGTGCTGTGGAAGAAGGTCATGCCGAAGCTGTCGGCGGGCCGGGTGCAGTCGGTGGCGACGCGCATCGTGGTCGAGCGGGAGCGCCAGCGGATGGCGTTCCGCACCGCCGAGTACTGGGACATCCTGGCCACGCTCGCCGTGGCGAAGCCGGGCGAGGGCCCGCGGACGTTCAACGCCACGCTCGTCGCGCTCAACGGTGACCGGATCGCCACCGGCAAGGACTTCGAGCCGACCACGGGTCGCGTTCGCGCCGGTGCGGGTGTCGTCCACCTCGACGAGGGCGGGGCCCGAGGGCTGGCGGCCCGCCTGGCCGACCAGCCGTTCACCGTCACCCGGGTCGAGGAGAAGCCCTACCGCCGCCGCCCGTACGCGCCGTTCATCACCTCCACGCTCCAGCAGGAGGCGGCCCGCAAGATGCGGTTCTCGTCGCAGCAGACGATGCGCACCGCGCAGCGCCTGTACGAGAACGGCTACATCACCTACATGCGTACCGACTCGGTGAACCTGTCCGAGACGGCCATCACGGCGGCCCGCCGGCAGATCGTCGAGCTGTACGGCGAGCGCAGCGTGCCGCCGGAGCCGCGCCGCTACACCGGCAAGGTGAAGAACGCCCAGGAGGCGCACGAGGCGATCCGCCCCGCCGGCGACAACTTCCGCACCCCGGGCGAGGTGGCCAAGGAGCTGTCCGCCGAGGAGTTCAAGCTCTACGAGCTGATCTGGCGGCGCACCATCGCCTCGCAGATGACCGACGCGGTCGGCTCCAGCGTGTCGGTGCGCATCCGCGCCGTCTCCTCCGCCCAGGAGGAGGCCGACTTCGGCGCGACCGGCAAGACCATCACCGACCCGGGCTTCCTGCGCGCGTACGTCGAGTCGAGCGACGACGAGAACGCCGAGGCCGAGGACGCCGAGCGGCGGCTGCCCACGCTGGTCAAGGACCAGCCGCTGACCGCCGACGAGCTGGCCGCGCAGGGCCACCACACCCAGCCGCCCGCCCGCTACACCGAGGCGTCGCTGGTCAAGGCCCTCGAAGAGCTGGGCATCGGCCGGCCCTCCACGTACGCGTCGATCATGCAGACGATCCAGGACCGCGGGTACGTGGTGAAGCGCGGCCAGGCCATGATCCCGTCGTTCCTGGCGTTCGCGGTGATCGGGCTGATGGAGCGGCACTACCCGCGACTGATCGACTACGACTTCACCGCCAGCATGGAGAACGAGCTGGACGAGATCGCCGGTGGTGACCACGCCGCCGTCGACTTCCTCACCTCCTTCTACTTCGGCAGCACCAACGGCACCGGCGACCAGGCCATCGCCCACGCGGGCGGGCTCAAGAAGCTGGTCACGGAGAACCTCAGCGAGATCGACGCGCGCAGCGTCAACTCCATCCCGCTGTTCACCGACGACGAGGGCCGCGAGGTCGTCGTCCGGGTCGGCCGGTACGGGCCGTACCTCCAGCGGGCGCTGCCCGGCGAGCAGCAGGCGCCGACGCCGGCGGCCTCGGGTGAGGGCGAGGAGAGCGGCTCGCAGGGCGACCGGGCGCCGATCCCGGAGGGCCTGGCGCCGGACGAGCTGACCCCGGAGAAGGTGCACGAGCTGTTCCTCGGCGGCGGCGGTGAGCGCAAGCTCGGCGACGACCCGTCGACCGGCGAGCCGATCGTGCTCAAGTCCGGCCGGTTCGGCCCGTACGTGGCGAGCGGCGAGCGCAAGTCCTCGCTGCTGCGCTCGCAGACGCCGGACAGCCTCACCCTGGAGCAGGCGTTGCAGCTGCTGCGCCTGCCCCGGCTGATCGGCGTGGCCCCGGACGGCGTCGAGGTGTTCGCCAACAACGGCCGCTACGGCCCGTACGTCAAGCGCGGTGACGAGTTCCGCTCGCTGGACTCGGAAGACAAGATGTTCACAGTCACGCTGGACGAGGCGCTGGCGTTGCTGGCCGCCCCGAAGACGCGTCAGCGCCGGGCCGCCGCGCCGCCGCTGCGGGAGATGGGCAACGACCCGCTCACCGAGAAGCCGCTGGTGATCAAGGACGGGCGCTTCGGGCCGTACGTGACCGACGGCGAGTTCAACGCGTCGCTGCGGCGCGGGCAGACGCCGGAGGAGCTGACGCTGGAGCAGGCGTCGGAGATGCTGGCCGAGAAGCGCGCGAAGGGCCCGGCGCCGAAGAAGAAGGCAGCGAAGAAGGCCGCCCCGGCCAAGAAGGCAACGGCGGCGAAGAAGACCACGGCGGCCAAGAAGACCACGGCCGCCAAGAAGGCTCCCGCGAAGAAGGCCGCCCCCAAGAAGGCGACCTCAACCCCGAACGAGTGATCTTGGAAGGAAAAGGCCCTCATGGAGGCCGTTTCCTTCCAAGATCTGGTGGTTGTCCACAGGGGCGGCGGAAGGGCCGCGTCGGGGGCACCGTGGGTGGGTGGGGAACTCCTGGGCGGGGATGCGGCGGGCGCTGCCGTCGGATGACGCGGACGAACTGACCTGGCTGCTCTTCCGGCAGGAGGACGTGCTCAGCCTTCAGCAGGCACGAGCGCATCTCACGCGTAGGGCGATCCGCCACCGGGTGACGACCGGCCGGTGGCGACAGGCGCATCGCGCGGTTCTCGTCGCGCACAACGGCCCGGTCGGTCTCGCGCAACTCCGGTGGATCGCGGTGCTGGCGGCCGGGCCCACCGCGCTGCTGGGCGGCATGACTGCGGCTCAGGTGGGCGGGCTGCGTGGCTTCCCGGAACGGGTGGTCCACCTGCTTCTGCCAGCCACGACCCGTCGATCACCGCTACCGGCCGGTGTGCTGGCGCACCGGACGACCCACCTGCCCGATTCCGACGTGGTGCCGGTCGCGGCGCCGCCCCGGACGGCGGCGGCCCGGTCGATCGTCGACGCCGCGCAGTGGGCACCGACCGACACCGGGGCCCGTGCGATCGTCGCGGCTGCCTTCCAGCAGCGGCTGGTGGGTGGCGACGACGTGCACGAGGTGGTGGAGCGGATGCCCCGGATCCGCCGACGACGGCTGATCCTGTCCACCGCCACGGATGCGGCCGGGGGTGCGCACTCCCTGGGCGAACTCGACCTGCTCGGTCTCGTCCGCCGTGCCGGCCTGCCCGAACCGAGCCGTCAGGTGGTCCGCCGGGATTCCGCCGGCCGGCGGCGCTACCTCGACGCGTACTTCGAGCAGTGGCGCGTGCACGTCGAGGTGGACGGCGGGCAGCATCTCGATCCGGCACACGCCTGGGCGGACATGCGGCGGCAGAACGACCTGTGGGTCGAGGGCGACGGTGTTCTCCGGTTCCCCGCCTGGGTCCTGCGCGCCCATCCCGAAGAGGTGATCGCCCAACTCCGCGCCGCCCTGCGGGCGGCCGGCTGGCCGGGGTGACCGCCAGCCGAGATCTTGGAAGGAAACGGCCCCGATAAGGGCCCTTTCCTTCCAAGATCCTCAAGCGCCCAGGACCTGGGTCAGGTAGGGGTTCTGGAAAAGGTTGTGGGGGTCGAGGCGGGCGCGGACGGACTGGAAGTCGGCGAATCTCGGGTAGGCGCTCGCGAGGGACTCGGCGGTGCGCCAGTGCAGCTTGCCCCAGTGCGGCCGGCCACCCAACTCGGTCGCCACCTGCTCGAACGCGCGGAAGTACGGCTCGTACGGCATGCCCACGTACTGGTGCACGGCGATGTACGCCGAGTCCCGCCCGTACGAGTGGGACAGCCAGATGTCGTCGGCGGCGGTGAACCGCACCTCGACCGGGAACAGCACCTTGAACGGCAGCCGGTCCACGATCCGGCGCAGCTCGGCCAGCGCGGTGGGCAGCGCCTCGCGTGGCAGGCCGTACTCCATCTCCACGAAGCGGACCCGGCGCGGTGTGCAGAACACCCGGTCGGAGCGGCCGGTGTAGGTGCGTTCGGTGAGCGCGCGGGCGGAGACGGCGCTGATCCGGGGTGCGAGGGCGGGTACGGCGCGGCCGAGGCGGCAGGCGCCGGCGAAGACGGTGTTGGAGAGGAACTCGTCGTCCAGCCAGCCGCGCCAGCGGGGCAGCGGCCGGTCGTCGGCGGGTACCCGGTCGTTCGTCTTGACCTGCACCCGGTCGGTGTAGGGGAACCAGTAGAACTCGGCGTGGTCGTGCGCGTCGTACAGGCCGGGCAGGTCGTCGAGCACCTCGGCGAGCGGGGCCGGGCGTTCGTGCGCGCGCAGCACGAAGGCGTCCACGCAGCGCAGCGTGACCTCGACCAGCACGCCGACGGCGCCGAGCCCGACCCGGGCGGCGTCGAAGACGTCGCGGTTCTCCTCGGCCGAGCAGCGCAGCACCTCGCCGGTGCCGGTGACGAGCGTCAGCCCGACCACGAAGGTGGACAGGCAGCCCAGTTTCGCCCCGGTGCCGTGGGTGCCTGTCGACAGCGCACCGGCGATGGTCTGGGCGTCGATGTCGCCCAGGTTCGGCATGGCGAGGCCGTGCCCGGCGAGCAGTTCGTTGAGCGTGTGCAACGTCATCCCGGCCGGTACGGTGACCAGGCGGCGCGCCACATCGACTGTGACGTCCGTCTCCAGCGCGGCGAGGTCGATCCGGTGCCCGTCGGCGACGGCGGTGGCGGTGAAGGAGTGGCCGCTGCCGGTGGCCCGGACGGTCCGGCCCGCCGCGGCGGCCTGGCGCACCGCCTCGGCCACGTCGGAGACGCTATGCGGGCGCACGGTGAGGAGCGCGGTGCTGTGCTGGTTGCCGGCCCAGTTGGACCAGGTGGCGGTGGTACCGGTCATCGCGGCCACTCCTCGACATGAATATGAACTGAATTCATATCAGGAACGTTGTGCCTGGTAAATACCGCAATCGAGCCCGGCTCGTTGTACCGGTAGTCACAGACTCGTGACGTGCAGATATGTTCATCCGTCGAAGGGGGGTGGCGCCGAGTGTCCACACCAGCCGCCACGACCGGGCCGCTGCGTCGGGTACCGGTGCAGGGTCGAAGTGTCGCGCGGGTCCAGCGGATGCTGGACGCCTGCGCCGAGCTCGTCGACGAGGTGGGGTACGAAGGGCTGACCACGACCCTGCTCGCCGAGCGTGCCGAGGTGGCGATCGGGTCGGTCTACCAGTTCTTTCCGGACAAACGGGCGATCGTGCAGGCGCTGACCCTGCGCACCATGGAGTCCTACCTCCAGCGGCTCGACGAGCGGTTCTCCTCGGACGACCTGACCCACTGGTGGGACGGCGTCGACGCGGCGATCGACGAGTACATCTCGATGCACCGCACCGTTCCCGGCTTCCGTACCCTGCACTTCGGCGACGTGGTCGACCTGCACCTGCTGGACGACCAGCGGGACAACAACGGAGTCATCGCGGAGCAGCTCGCCCGCGTACTCACCGAGCGTTTCGGCCTGGCCGGGGTGCCCGACCTGCGGTTCCACCTGGAGGTCGCGGTGGAGGCCGCTGATGCCCTGATCAAGCTGGCCTTCCGTCGCCGCACCGACGGCGACGAGCGGGTGCTGGTCGAGGCGAAGGCGCTCATCCGGGAGTACCTGCACCGGCAGGTGAACGCCCCCACGGAGGCCGTCCACCAGGGTTGAGCGGCACGTTGAACGGCGGGTTCTGAGAGTGCGCCGGGGCCCGCCGTCGTCACGGCGGTGGGGCAGAGCCGCGGGGCGGCTCAGAGGAAGGCGTGCCCCTCGCCCCGGTAGGTCGGCACGGTGGCGACCACCGCGTCCCCCTCGACCAGGTGCACCTCGTTGACGTGCTCGCACAGCTCGCCCGCCTTGGCGTGGCGGAACCACACCCGGTCGCCGACGCGCAGGCCGTCGGCGGCCTCCCCGGCCAGCGGGGTCTGCACCTCGCCGGCGCCCTCCGCGCCGAGCAGCTTCAACCCCTCCGGCAGCCACGGCCGCGGCAGCCGGCTGTCCGCCGCCGGGCCGGAGGCGATCCAGCCGCCGCCGAGCACCGTCGCCAGCCCGGGCGCCGGGCGGCGGACCACCGCGCAGGCGAAGAACGCCGCCGGGGTCGGCTGCCAGGCACGGTACGCGTCGAACAGCGTCGGCCCGTACAGGCCGGAGCCCGCGGTGACCTCGGTGACGGCGGGGTCCGCGCTGGTGGCGGCCACGCTGCCGGTGCCGCCGCCGTTGACGAACTCCAGGTCGGCGTGCTCGCGTACCGCACCGACCGCGGCCGAGCGGCGTGCCAGCAGTTCCCGGTACGAGCCGCGCTGCGCGACCCGGATCGCCGAGCCGAGCATCGCCTGTCCGGGCGGCGCGTCGCCGAGGCCGGCGATCTGTGCCTCGTACGACATCAGACCGACCAGACGGAAGCCCGGCCGCCCGGCGACGGCGGCGGCGAGCGCGCCGGCCGCCGTGGCGCTGTGCACCGGGGAGCGGCGCACGCCGACGTGCACCCGGCCGCCCAGCGGGCGCCAGGAGGCGTCCAGGTCGAGGCAGATCCGCAGCGCGGGGCGGCGTGCGGGCGGGCACACCCGGTCGATCAGGTCGAGCTGTGCGGTGTCGTCGATCATCAAGGTCACCGCGTCGGCGAGCGCCGGGTCGGCGGCCAGTTCGGCGAGGCCGCCCCGGTGGGCCGTCGGGTACGCCACGAGCACGTCGTCGCTGACCCCGGAGCGGACCAGCCACAGCGCCTCGGGCAGCGTGAAGGCCATCACGCCGTGCCATTCGGGCCGCTTGAGCGCCCGGGTCAGCAGCTCGCGGACGCGTACCGACTTGCTCGCCACGCGCAGGGGCTTGCCGCCGGACCGGCCGGCGAGCGCCTCGGCGTTGGCGTCGAACGCGGTGAGGTCGACCACCGCGTACGGCGGGTCGAGGTGAGCGGTCGCCCGGTCGAGACGATCGCGAGTTTTGTCACGGTCGATGGCCACGTCTGCACGCTAACTGTCTGGACGGCAATGCGAAATACCCTCGCGTCTGTCCGGGCTGCGGGCGGTGGTCCCGGCGGCCTAGGCTCGGCGAGCAGGTGAATGTCGCGGGGGACGACCCTTCCTGCGCGACTAGAGTGTTCCACCGGGGATGCCCAGACCTGGGCCGGCACGTGGAGGTACGGCCATCGAAAGCCAGAACAACGGCGAGTCGCCCGGCGTGTCGTCGCCCGGGACAGCCGCCGACCACTCCGGCGTCGCCGCCATCCGCTCGGTGCTGCGCATCCGGCCGTTCCGCAGGCTGTGGATCGTCCTCAGCGCCGCCTCGTTCGGCGACTGGCTCGGCCTGCTCGCCACCGCGCTGTTCGCCGCGTCCCAGGTCTCCGGCAGCACCGCCCAGGGTGCCGCGTTCGGCGGTGTGACCGCGATCCGGCTGCTCCCGGCGCTGGTGCTCGGCCCGGTGGCGGGTGTGTTCGCCGACCGGTTCGACCGCCGGTGGACCATGGTCATCTGCGACCTGCTGCGCTTCGTGCTGTTCGCCTCGATCCCGCTGTACGCGCTCACCGGCGCCGCGGGCGGGCTGGTGGTCGGCTGGGCGCTGATCGCCACCTTCCTGATCGAGTCGATCACGTTGATGTGGATCCCGGCCAAGGAGGCGGCGGTCCCCAACCTCATCCCGCGTACCCGGCTGGAGGCGGCGAACCAGCTCACGCTGATCACCACGTACGGCCTCACGCCGGTGGCCGCGGCCGTCGCGCTCGCCGTGCTGGACCGCGGCGTCCGCGGCGCGGTCGGCGGCGACCTGCCCGGCTGGGCCGAACCGGCCCAGCTCGCGCTCTGGTTCAACGCCTTCTCCCGGCTGGCCACCGCGCTCGTGGTGGCGTTCGGGATCAAGGAGATCAGTCACGCCCAGCGCGGCGAGGCGGAGCGCTCCGAGCAGAGCATGTTCCGGCAGTTCTCCGAGGGCTGGAAATACATCGGCCAGACCCCGCTCGTCCGCGGCCTCGTGCTGGGCATCTTCGGCGCGTTCGCCGGCGGCGGCATCGTGGTCGGCACGGCCAAGTTCTTCGCCAACTCGCTCGGCGCCGGTGACGCCGCGTTCTCGCTGCTGTTCGGCGCGATCTTCGTCGGCCTGGCGCTCGGTATCGGCCTCGGGCCGATGATCGTGCGGGACATGTCCCGCCGCCGCTGGTTCGGCATGAGCATCGTGCTCGCCAGCGCCTCGGTGCTGGTGCTCGCGTTCGCCATCCACCTGTCCATGGCCATCCTCGGCGCGATCCTGGTCGGCGCGGGCGCGGGCATGGCGTTCCTGGCCGGCACCACGCTGCTCGGCGGCGAGGTGGCCGACGAGGTGCGCGGCCGGGTCTTCGCGGTGGTGCAGATCGGCACCCGGCTGGTGCTGATCCTGGCCATCGCGCTCAGCAGCCTCCTGGTCGGCGTCGGCGGCTCCCGCCAGCTCACCATCGCCGACCTGGGCATCTCCATCTCCTCCACCCGCCTGCTGCTGCTCGCCGCCGGCGCGGCCGGCATCATCGCCGGCATCAGCGCGTTCGGCCAGATGGACGACAAGAAGGGCGTACCGGTCCTCGCCGACCTGTGGGGCTCGATCCGGGGCCGCCCGCTGATGCCGGCCGAGCCGTTCGTCTCCAGCGGCCTGTTCGTGGTCTTCGAGGGCGGTGAGGGGGCCGGCAAGTCCACCCAGCTCGCCGAGCTGGCCGAGCGGCTGCGCGCGCAGGGCCGCGACGTGGTGGTCACCCGCGAGCCGGGTGCCACGCCGGTCGGCGAACGGATCCGCTCCCTGGTGCTCGGCACCACGCCCGGCGAGGCGCCGTCGCCGCGCGCCGAGGCGCTGCTCTACGCCGCCGACCGGGCGCACCACGTGGCCACCGTCGTCCGCCCGGCGCTCGTGCGCGGCGCTGTGGTGATCAGCGACCGGTACGTCGACTCGTCGCTCGCCTACCAGGGCGCCGGCCGGACGCTTCCGGTGGACGAGGTCTCCTGGCTCTCCTCCTGGGCCACCGGCGGCCTCAAGCCCGACCTGGTGGTGCTGCTCGACGTCGAGCCGCGTACCGGCCTGAGCCGGGTCGAGGACCGCGCCGAGGGCACCGACCGGCTGGAGGCCGAGTCGCTGACGTTCCACGAGCGGGTCCGGTACGCCTTCCTCGACCTCGCCGCCGGTGACCCGAAGCGCTACCTGGTGCTCGACGCGTCCCGCCCGATCGACGAGACCGCCGACGCGGTCGCCCGCCGGGTGGGCGAGCTGCTGGCCGACCCGGCCGGCATCGTGCACCCCCGTCCGGCGCAGGGTCCGGACACCTCGGTCCAGCCCGAGTTATCCGACGCGGAGCTGGTGACGATGGAGCAACCCCGACGATGACCGACGTCTTCGGCGATCTGGTCGGGCAGGACGAGGCGGTGGCCATGCTGCGGCGGGCCGCCGCCTCGGCCGCCGCCCTGCTGCGCGCGCCGGTGACGTCCCCCGCGGGCGGGCACGACGACCTCGACGCGCTCGCCGAGGAGCACGACGGCGACCCGGGCCCGGCTGCGCCGGCCGACCCGGGCGGCGGCATGACCCACGCCTGGATCTTCACCGGACCGCCCGGATCGGGCCGCTCGGTGGCCGCCCGCGCGTTCGCCGCCGCGCTGGAGTGCGTGCACGGCACCGGCTGCGGCACCTGCCCCGGGTGCCACACCACGCTCGCCGGCACCCACGCGGACGTCCGCCTCGTGGTGCCCGAGGGCCTGTCCATCGGCGTCAACGAGATGCGCGCGCTGGTGCTGCGGGCGGCCAGCGCGCCGTCCGGCGGCCGGTGGCAGATCGTGATCATCGAGGACGCCGACCGGCTCACCGAGGCCGCCGGCAACGCGCTGCTCAAGGCGATCGAGGAGCCGCCGCCGCGTACCGTCTTCCTGCTCTGCGCCCCGTCCACCCACCCGGATGACATCTCCGTGACCATCCGGTCGCGCTGCCGCGTCGTACCCCTGCGGCAGCCGCCGCCCGCAGCGGTGGCCGAGGTGCTGGTCCGCCGCGACGGCGTCGCGCCGGACGTGGCCGAGTGGGCCGCCGCGGCGGCGCAGGGCCATGTGGGCCGGGCCCGGCGGCTGGCCCGCGACCCGGAGGCCCGGCAGCGGCGTGACGCGGTGCTGGCCGTACCGCGTCGGCTGACCGGTGTGGGCGCGGCGTTCGACGCGGCCTCGGCGCTGATCGAGGCCGCCGAGGCGGAGGCCGCCGCGTCCGTCGCCGAGATCGACGAGGCGGAGCGTACGGCGTTGCAGACCGCGCTCGGCGCGGGCGGCACCGGCCGGGGCGCGGCCGGCGCCATGCGCGGGGCGGCCGGCCAGCTCAAGGATCTGGAGAAGCGGCAGAAGTCGCGGGCCACCCGTGCCCAGCGGGACGCACTCGACCGGGCCCTGGTCGACCTGGCCGGGTTCTACCGGGACGCGCTCACCATGGCGTGGCGGGCGCCGGTCGCCCCGGTGCACACCGACACGGCGTCGCTCGCCGGTGCGGGCGCGCAGAAGTGGGACGCCGAGGGCTCGCTGCGCCGCCTGGAGGCGGTGCTGGAGTGCCGCGCGGCGATCGAGGCCAACGTCAAGCCGCGGATCGCGGTGGAGGCGATGATGCTGGCCCTCTGGCGCGGCTGAGCCGGGCACTTTCCGCACTGTCCACAGGGCATCGACAGGCGCGATTGGCGTGCGGTACGGTCCGGTGATGCCGCGGTGACCGAGGCGGCACGCTCAGTGAGGGTCGGGCCGACCGGCCGGGAGGAGTCCGCCGATGCCGCGGGGCGAGATCGACGAGGCCTGGATCGAGGAGGCGGTGCGGCGCTACCGCCGGATCGAGAACCTGCAGGCCGAGTTCGACCAGGCGGTCGCGACGGTCGAGGTCACCGTCCGCTCACCCGACGGGCTCGTCGAGGTGGTGGTGACCGCCGGCGGGCGCATCACCGACGTGCGTTTCCTCGGCCCGCTGCACCACCGCAGCCCGCGCGACGTGGCCGGTTCGGTGCAGGCCGCCGTCACCGCCGCCGCCGACGCGGCGCAGTGGGCGCGGGAGAAGCTGCACAACGAGACCTTCGCGGCGTACCGGCCGCTGGCGGGGGCCTGACATGGAGACGCTGCGTGCCCTGGCCGCCCGTCTCGACGAGGCCGGCGCGACCCTCGCCACCCTCTCCCGCACGGTGACCGCCACCGACCCGCCGCATCCCGCGTTCGGCGCGCACGCCGCCGGCCGCCCCGGTGAGGTGGGCCGTGCGCTGCACCGCCAGTGGACAGTGGCCACTGCCGACCGGGCGCGCGAGGCGCAGGCCGCCGCCGTCCGGCTGGCCGCCGCCGCGGCGGCGCTGCGCAGCGCCGCCGACCGTTACGCCGCCGCCGACGACGCGGTCGCCCGGCGGCTGGCCCGGGAGGCCTGATGGACGCGCTCGACCGCCTCGCCGAGCCGGGGCTCGACCTGCTCGCCCGCGTCGACACGCTGCTGGCCGCCGGCGCGCCCGAGGGGCACCGGCTGTGGCCGCTGCTGCGCCGCATGCAGGTGCTTCCCGGCGCGGCCGTGCGCGAGTTCCTCGACCTGCATCCCGCGCCGCTGACCGGCGCCGGCCACGCGGTGCGCCGGCTCGTCCGGGGGTACGACGACACCTGTGCGCTGCTGGCCGACCAGGTCGCCTGGTCCGGCGCTGCCGCGTCGGCGTACGACGAGGCACGTGCCGCCCTGATGCGGCACCTGGACGAGGGGCCGGACAGCCTGGTCGGGCGGCTGGAGTCGACGGCGGGCTACGCCGACGCGCTGGCCGGCTGGGTGGAGGGCAGCCGGGCGGCGCTGGCCCGGGCGCTGGCCGAGGTGCTGGGCTCGGCCGAGGCGGTCGCGGTGCACGCGGCGACGCGGCCCGGCGCCGAGGCCGGACGGGCCGGGGCGTCGGCGGCGGCCGAGATCGCGACGAGGGTCCTGGGTGTGCTCGGGGTGGCCTACGACGGCGCGGAGACGCTGCTGCGCCAGTGGGGGCCGAGCCTGGCCGAGACGCCGTGGCGGGACCGCGCCACCACCGCCCCGCGCTACGGCGGCACCACCCGGATCGGCTACTGACGGTCCACGGCGCCGCGCACCGGACCGGCCGTTTCCGGGTGACGGCGGCGGCGCCGTGGCCTTCCCCTGCACCCCCCGCAGGTATGCCTTCACTCAACGCGCCCGGGCGGTGTTTGTCAGGGGCCCGCCGGAGATTCAGCCGTCCGGGCGAGGCGATGGGGCCGGTTCGGCCGGGTCGACGACGATGATCGCTGCGCTGGGTGACCGGGCGGCGACAGGTGCGCCGTGCGGCGGGCGTCGGTCCGCGTAGGGTGTGGCGTATGGGCATGCTCTGCGCGGTCAGCTTCAACCGGTACGGGCGCCTCTACTACCTCGACCCGGGCGAGCTGCGTCCGCAGGTGGGCGATCGGGTGCTGGTGCCCACCGACGAGGGGCCCGAGGTGGCCGAGTGCGTCTGGGCCGCGCAGTGGGTCAGTGAGGACACCGACAGCTTCCCGAAACTCGCAGGGATCGCCGGCGACGACGACCTGCGCCGCGACGAGATGCTGCGCCGGCGCAAGGCCGAGGCGAAGGTCGCCGCCAAGCGGCTGATCCGCGAACACGGCCTGCCGATGAAGGTGGTCGCCGTCGACCACGTCCTGGCCACGCCGGAGAACGGCAGTGACCGCACCACCATCTACTTCACCGCGCCGCACCGCGTCGACTTCCGCTCGCTTGTCCGCGACCTGGGCGCCACGCTGCACTGCCGGGTCGAGCTGCGGCAGCTGTCCGCCCGCGACTCCGCCCGCGTGCAGGGCGGCATCGGCTCCTGCGGGCGCGATCTGTGCTGCGCCACGTTCCTCACCGACTTCGAGCCGGTGACCATCCGGATGGCGAAGGACCAGGACCTGCCGCTCAACCCGTTGCGCATCTCCGGGGCGTGCGGGCGGCTGATGTGCTGCCTGAAGTACGAGCACCCGCTGTACCAGAAGTTCCAGGAGTCGGCTCCGGCGGTCGGCAGCCGGGTGTCCACTCCGCAGGGCGAGGGCAAGGTGGTCGGCCACAGTGTCCCGCGCGACGCGGTGACGGTCCGGCTGGACGCCGACGGCTCCCGCTCGATGTGCTCCCGCGCGTCGGTGTGCGGCCCGAGGCAGGCCCACGACCAGCACTACCCCCAGCCCTGACCCTCCCTCCCTCTCCCACCGTTTCCCCGTTGATCATGAAGTTAGCGGTCGAAATGGTGATCGAATTCGCCGTCAACTTCATGATCGACGGGGTGAGGCCCGGTGTGTGCCGGGTGGGGTCAGCGGATGACGATGGGGGGTTCGGCCAGGCGGGGGGTCAGCGGGGTCTTCGGGGTCAGCCAGGGGGCGGTGGGGGACTGGTCGGGGTTCAACTGCCAGTCGTGCGACACCTTGTCGACGGCGATCGGGTAGATCGTCAGCGTGCCGTCCGGGTCGATCCGGAACCGCAGGAACGCCTTCGAGTCCTCGATGCCCTGCGCCGCGAACAACTCGTTCAGGTTGACCCCGAACGCGCCCGCCACCAGCAGGTAGAGCGCCACGAGCTGGCTGGCGACCAGCCCGCTCAGCGGCCCGTAGAGCACCACCGCGGCGACCGCCGGCAGCGGCCACGGCCAGTCGTAGAACGGCAGCTGCAACCAGACCCACGTGCCCCCGGCGGCGAGCGCCACCTGGGCCAGCCCGTGCGCCACCCCGAGGATCCAGTGCCGGGCGTGCCGTTTCCCGCCCGCCGTGGGCGGCTTGGCGAAGAACACCGCGCCCATCATCGCCACCACCAGCATGATCGCCAGCGGCACGCTGAACAGCCGCTGCTCGGTGGTGCCCACCTGCTGCACCGCCACCCCGGCCATGGCCAGCATCAGCAGCGTGTGCAGCGTGCCGAGCAGCGTCGTGAAGCCCGGGTTGCGGAACGGCAGCCGGGCGAAGATCCCCCAGCCGTACCGGCGGGAGCGCGCCTTGTCCGGATAGCGCGCAGCCAGGTCGTACTCCCGGGTGTTGCTGGCCCGCCGGGTCAGCGTGTCACGCGGCGGCACCTCCAGCTTCTCCGGCAGCCGGTGCGTGGGGTAGAGGTAGGCGCCGCCGCCGCCGCACGTGATGAGCTGCCGGTCCGTCCCGGCATAGCGGGCGTAGTGGTGCAGGTCGCCGGAGACCAGCACCCGCACCTGCGCCCCGGTCGGCGCGACGAGGGTACGGATGAAGTAGTCGATCGAGTCGTACGCGTTGGGGTGGTCGACGGCCTTGACCCACGTCGGCGCCGGCACCGCCAGGATCACCTTGGATTCCGGGGTGAGCTTGCGGGCCACCTCGTCGAAGTAGGTGAGCTGCGGGTCGTCCAGGTACGACCCGGACTGGTCGTCGAGGCCGAGCAGCCACCAGCCGGCCGGCAGCTCGACGGCGAAGTACGAGCGGGACTGGCCGGTGCCCCAGCCGCCGAAGTGCCGGTCCCGGGTACGCACGAACAGGCGCAGGAACGCGGTCAGGCCGTCGTACCAGTCGTGGTTGCCGGGCACCGCGAACAGCTTCGGCTGCTCTGGCGGGGCAACAGGCAGCGCCGCCTGGTACGGACCCTTGCACCGGTCCTCGTACGCCTCGTAGCCCGCCGCCGGATAGACCTGGTCGCCGCCCATCACCAGCGTCTGCGCGCGGGGAAGGGTGTGCCCGTCCACTGTCAGCTCCGGCTGGGCGAGCAGGTACGCCACCGAGTACGTGGCGTCGAAGCCGTCACCCAGGTCGGCCACGTAGTCGAGCCAGAGCCCACCGTCCGGCCCGACCTGCCGGAACGTGCCGTCGCTGAACGCGTTCTGCAACTCGCGCTTGTCCAGGTACGCCCCGAACAGCATGGCCAGCAACGTACGCAGGCCGGTGCTGATCAGGAGCAGTGGCGCGAGCCAGGGCACCGGCCGGCGGGGGGTGAAACCCAGCTCCCGGGGGTCGATGCTGCGGGGGCGGCGGGTGGCACGCTCGCCGGGACGCGCCTCGGGAGCCGGTGGTCGCGGCGGTTCGTCGGTCACCCGCCGCAGGGTAGTCCGGACCGGGCGCGAAGTCTCTCCCGTACCGGGGCGGATCTGGTCGAGTGTCCGGCTTCGGAGTCGGGGGATCCGGTTCGGCTTCCGGTCGGGCGTGCCGTACACTTGGCGGTCGTTGCCGCCTTAGCTCAGTCGGCTAGAGCGACGCACTCGTAATGCGTAGGTCGACGGTTCGATTCCGTCAGGCGGCTCGGTACCGAAGCCCAGGTCATCGACCTGGGCTTCGCCGTTTCCCCGAGGGCGATCGCCCCTCCGCCGACGGGTGCCGGTCCGTAAATCGTCCGCGCCGCGGCTGCTTCGACCGGCCGGATCAATCGGCAAGCCCCTTTCACGCCGTCGTCCGGACACCAGGCCGGCGGGGCCAGCCGGCGGCAGCCGCCCAGGCCAGCAGTACGCCCATGGTCAGGCCAGGCGGCAGGTACCAGAACGTGAGGAAGCCGGCCGGTGGCGTCAACGGCAGTGCCGCGATGAGCGCCCACGCGACGCGGCGTGGCAGCACACCGCGACGCAGCCCCTGCAGCCCGCACCAGACGGTGCCCGCCAGCGCCGTCAGCAGGGCCACGAGGTCGAACATCCACCCGTATCCGGGGCTGTTGTATTCCAGGCCGATCGCGATGGCCGCGGCGAGGAGCCCGTATCTCGTGAGGCGCCGAGGCGTCGCGGTGGCGTGGCCCGTCACCGTCCAGACGAGCGGCAGCGTCAGCAGCATCGACACGAAGAAGGGACCACGCCAGATCCAGGCCGGCTCCCCACCGTCGAACAACGGCAGGTTCTCGGCCATCCATCGCGCCGGAGCGGGGAGAGAGCTGACGGCTCGGCCGCCGCCGACCTCCCACTGCGTGGCCATCGCGGCGCCGAGCACCGCTGCGACCAGCGGCGCGAGAACCGCAAGGGCGCGCCGCCAGCGGGCGACCGCCCACCTGCCCTCGACACCGGGCCGGTCGGTGCGGTCGGGTACGCGCTGCGGATGCTCCTGTCGCATCGGATGATCGTCCTAGCGTCGCTGGAAAATCCCATCAGGAGAACAGTCGGGATCATCGCTAGCGTGTCGGCTGTAGACGCCGTTACGAGGCCGCCCGAGTTCTTCTGCCCGGAGCGGGCAGGTCGGCGGCCACCGTGCCCAGCAGCGCCAGCGCCTGCGCCGACCGGCTGCCGGGCTCGGCCTGGTAGACGACCAGCTGCTGGCCCGTCGCCCCGGCGACGGTCAAGGAGTCGTACGTGAGGGTCAGCTCGCCGACGTCGTGATGGTGGAACAGCTTCGCCTCGTGCGTCTTTCCCCGTACGTCGTGGCGGGCCCACAGCCGGCGGAACTCCGGACTCTTCAGCGAGAGTTCCCCGACCAGTTCGGTGAGCCGCGCGTCGTCGAGCATGTCGGCTGCGGCGGCCCGCAGCGCGCCCAGGCTGGACTGCGCGACCCGGTCCCAGTGGGGATAGAAGGAACGGGCCGCCGAGTCGAGGAAGACGAACCGGACGAGGTTGGGCTCATCGGCCTCGAACAGCTTGGCGAACAGGGCGCGTCCGAGCCGGTTGGCGGCCAGCACGTCCATCCTGCGGTCGACGATCAGCGCGGGTGTGTGCAGCCAGCCGTCCATCAGGCGCAGCAGGCTCGGCCGGACGGTCTCCCGCGTACCCCTGCGGGCGGGCTTGCGGCCGCTCCTGGCCAGCAGGTGCAGGTGCGCCGCCTCCTCGGCGTCGAGTCCGAGGGTGCGGGCCAGGGCGTTCAGCATCTGTTCCGACGGGTGCTGTTCCCGCCCCTGCTCCAGGCGGGCGTAGTAGTCGGCGCTGACCCCGGACAGCTGGGCGACCTCCTCGCGCCGCAGACCCGGCGTCCGGCGCCGGCCCGAGGAGACGATGCCGGCCTCCGCCGGGCTGGTCGTCTCACGCCGGGCGCGCAGGAACTCGCCGAGCGGATTGCTGCCGTCCACCACCCCAACATAACCGCGGGCGGTCGGCCGCCAGGAGGCTCAGCCGGGGTGTGACGCACCCTGGTTGCGACCGGCCGTACTCCGCACCGTGGACTCATGGAATCCACACAGATGTCCGGCACCAGCCACCGCAAGGCCGCCACCGTCCTCCTGACGGCGGCGCTCACCGCCTGCGGCACGGAGACACCGCCCGTACCGCAGGCCGCCCCGTCCGCGACGCCGGCGCGGCCCTCGGTCTCCGAGGCCCTTCATGGGTACGTCGGGATGTGGGTCACCGCCGACGGCCACATCCGGCAGGAGTTGTTGCCCGACGGCCGGTACGACGAGGCGCGCGGCGACCGGGCGAGCGCCTACACCGGCCGGTACGAGGTGACCGGCGAGCACATCGACTACTGGGACGACAGCGGGTTCACCGCCGACGGCCGGTTCGACGGCGACGTCCTGCACCACGGCGGCTACCTGTTCTATCGGGAGGGCAGTGCGGCCCACCGGCAGGCGGTCGCGGGGCGGGCGTCCACCCGCCCGTCCGGGTAGGGGAGAACGCCGACGGACAGGGGAGCGTCGGGCGTCCGGTGGCGGCGCAACCGCTACCGGCGCTCGGCGCGCTGCCGGGCCGCCTCGTACAGCGCCACGGTCCCGGCCGCCGCCGCGTTCAGGGAACTCGCCGCCCCCACGATCGGGATGCGCACCATCCGGTCGCTGGCCTCCTGCCAGCCCTTGCTGAGCCCGTGCGTCTCGTTGCCGATGAGCAGGAGAGTGGGGCCGGTCAGGTCGTGCTCGGCGACGTCCACGTCCCCGTGCTCGTCCGTACCGATGATCTGGACCTGCGGAAGTCCGTCCGCGCGCACCGCGGCGACCCAGTCCAGGACGTCGCGGTGACTGGGGACGCGCACCACGGGTAGGGCGAACAGCGACCCGGTGGTGGCCCGGACCGCCTTCGGGTCGTACGGGTCGGCGGCGTGGCCCGTGATGATCACGCCGGAGGCGCCGAAGGCGTCAGCGGAGCGGATCAGCGTGCCGATGTTGCCCGGGGTCTTGGGGCGGTCGAAGACCACCACGAGCATGGCCGGCCCGACCGGGATGCGGGCCAGGTCGTCAGCGGGCTGCGCCACGACTGCGAGCAGTTCGGGTGACTCCTCCTCCTTGCCGCTCAATTCACGCATCAGCTCCGGCGCGAGGGCCACCCGCCTGGCGTCGGAGCGGTCGAGCAGGTCGCGGCACCAGCGGGACAGGGGCTGCCGGTCCGGGTGGAGGAGGGCACGGATCTCCCAGCCCTGTTCCAGGGCCACCGTGATCGGGCGCACCCCCTGGACCAGGAACTCCCCGGAACGCTGCCGCTTGGTGCGGTTGGTCAGCAGCGCCTGCCACTGCTGGAAGCTCGCGTTGCGGGTGGTGATCGTCAGGGTCTTCGCCACGCAGCCGATTCAACCGCATCCGGGTTCGAGGTCACGCGCCGGTGAGGTGGTGACGCGGCGCGATTGTCCCGCCGAGTGACCAGCCGCTATCGTTCCCTCGCCCCCAGCCCGCAGAGTTTGAGGATCGCGATGACTTCCCCGCCGTTGACGAAAGTTGCCGATCGGGAAGGTTCGCCCGCCGAGGAACCGGCCGGCACGGCGACCGGACGCGAGCCGGGCAGGGAGGCGACGCCGAGCCGGTTCCGGGCAGACGTCGCCGGGCTCCGGGCTGTCGCCGTGGGGCTGGTGCTGCTCTACCACGCCGGGTTGCCGTTCATCCCCGGTGGCTTCGTCGGCGTCGACGTCTTCTTCGTGATCTCCGGCTTCCTCATCACCGGGCAGCTCATCTCGGAGATCGAGCGCAGCGGACGGGTCTCGCTCACCGGTTTCTACGCGCGCCGGGCCAAGCGGATCCTGCCCGCGGCCACTGTGGTGCTGGCGGCCACCGCCGTCGCGGTCCGGCTGTTCGTACCCCGGGGTGAGTGGCAGGTCATCGGCGGCGACATCGCCGCCGCGGCGACCTACGTCGTCAACTGGCGGTTCGCCGACCGCGCGGTCGACTACCTGGCCGAGGACGTCGCGCCGTCGCCGGTCCAGCACTTCTGGTCGCTCGCCGTGGAGGAGCAGTTCTACCTCCTCTGGCCGCTGCTGATCGTGCTGGCCATCCTCGCCGCGCGCAGGCTCCGGCGGGCGAACGTACGGCCGGTCCTGTGGGTCGGTCTCGCGGTGCTGGCGGTGCCGTCGTTCGTCTGGTCGATCGTCGAGACGGCGAACTCGCCCGAGCGCGCGTTCTTCGTCTCCACCACGCGGCTGTGGGAGCTCGCGGTCGGCGCGGCGGTCGCGCTGCTGGCGGTCCGCGCCGCGCGGATGCCCCGGTCGGTGGCTGTCGTTCTCGGGTGGCTCGGCCTCGCCGCGATCGTGGCGGCGGCGCTGCTGGTCAGCGGGAAGACCGCATGGCCGGGGTACGCGGCGGCGCTGCCCACGCTCGGCGCGGCGGCGGTGATCGCGGCCGGTGCCGCGGCCGGTTCCCGAGGGCCGGTGCTGGTGCTCGGCATGCGTCCGTTCCAGTGGATCGGTGACCTGTCGTACTCGCTGTACCTGTGGCACTGGCCGATGCTCGTGGTGGCCGCCGCGCACTTCGGTGACCTGTCGGTGACCGAGGGCCTGGTGGTGGCGCTCGCCTCGGTGATCCCGGCCTGGCTCACCTTCCGGCTGGTCGAGAACCCGCTGCGGTACTCGCGGAAGATCTCCACGTCGCCGCGTCTGGCGTTGAGCCTGGGCGGCAACTTCACGCTCGCCGGCATCTGCGCCGGTCTTGTCCTGGTGCTGATGGGCGCGTGGGCCGCCGCCGCGACCACGACCAAGGGCCGGTACGCCCCGGGCGCGGCGCTGCTGTCGACAGCGCCCGGCACGGCGCCGATCGGCCCGGTCCCGGAGCGGTTCGACGCGATCACGCCGGACCCGCTGCAGATCCGGCAGGGCTTCATGGACGTGCCGGACACCAACCGGGACAAGTGTTTCCAGCAGGTCGAGGGCGCCGAGGTGCTGTCCTGCACGTACGGCGTTCCGAACGGGTCCACCACCGTCGCGCTCGTCGGCGACTCGAAGATGGACCAGTGGCTGCCCGCGTTCCAGGTGCTCGCCGCCCAGAACGACTGGAAGCTGCTGATCATGGCGAAGGCGGGGTGCGCCTTCACCAGCGCCCAGGTGCTCAAGGGCGATGGGTCCGGCAAGCCGTACACCGACTGCATCGAGTGGAACCGTGCGCTGCTGGACCGCCTGGTGCAGGAGCGCCCCGACTACGTGGTCACGTCGCAGTCGGCGTCGACGGCCCTGGACAGCGGGGGTGAGCGCGCCACCGTCGCGGCGATGGTGTCCGGCGTACGGGCCTCGTGGAAGAAGCTCGACTCGGTGGGGACCAAGGTCGTCGTCCTCGCCAACAACCCGCATCCGGGCGCGGCGGTGGCGTGCGCCGACAAGAACCGCAAGCGCCTGTCCGCCTGCGCGTTCGACAGGGAGAAGCACGACCAGGACCCGGCCTACCGGATGCAGCGGCAGGCGGTCGCGGGCGCGCCGAAGGTCAAGATGATCGACCTGTTCGACGCCGTCTGCCCGACCGACAGGTGCCCTGTGGTGTTCGGCAACGTGCTCATCTACCGGGGTGGCTCGCACATCGGCGCGGCGTACGTGAAGACGACCGCGCCGCACCTCGCCCGTGCCCTGTCCGACGTCGGCGTGCCCGCGCGCTTCACCCCGGCCGGGTAGGTCGCCGGGGTTGCGGCGCCCGGCCACGATGGCGGCGTGATCATGCGTCGGCCGCTCTGGCTCAGCCTCGTGTACGTGCTGCTGGCGGTCGCCGGTGGCGCCCTGCTCTGGCTGCCGTTCCACACCCAGATGGCGCTCGACGACTGGGGGGTGACGCTGCGCGAGCGGGGTACGCCCGCACAGGCGACGGTGGTCGACCAGGTGACAAAGAGCGGTGGCAACCGGAGTTCCTCGTCGCGCACCATGTACTTCAGTTACGCGGTCGACGGCCGGACGCACTCGCAGGAGGTGCCCTGCTTCGAGGTGTGCCGGGCCGCGGGCACCGAGGTGCCGATCTGGGTCAACCCGGCGGACCCGAACGACTTCGTCACCGACTTCGGGCAGCTCAGCGGGCATCGCGGGCGGGTGCAGGGTGTACTCGGCGTGGTCGGGCTGTTCGCCCTGGGCGCCGGGGTGGTGCTGACGCTGTCCCGCATCCGGCGCGCCGCCCGACCAGGCGACCGCGCCGGCCGGGCGAGCCACGACGCGGCGCGCCGCGACCGGCCGCGCCGGGTGGCGCCGACGCCGGTCGGAGACGGTCGCGGCTACACCGGCCGGGGCAAACGCAAGCGCAACGCCGGGCGTTGACGCAAGCGCAACGCTCGGCGCCGACCGCCGGCGACGGGGTCAGCGGTAGAGCGTCTCCAGGTAGGCCGGGCCGTAGTGGCGTTCCAGGTCGGCCAGGCTCTCCGCCGGGGCCTCCACCTCCTTGATCAGCCGGGCCCGCGTCGGCAGCACGTCCGGTTGCCAGGTCTCCGGCTGCCACAGCTCGGAGCGCAGGAACGCCTTCGCGCAGTGGTAGAAGATCTGCTCGATCGCGACCTCGACGGCGAGCACCGGCCGGTGGCCCTTCACCTCCATGTCGGCGAACCACGGCGCGTCGGAGATCAGCCGGGCCCGGCCGTTGATCCGCAGCGTGTCGGTGCGGCCGGGGATCAGGAAGATCAACCCGACGTGCGGGTTGGCCAGGACGTTGCGGTAGCCGTCGGCCCGCCGGTTGCCGGGCCGCTCCGGGATCGCGATCGTGGTGTCGTCGAGCACCAGCGCGAAACCGGGCGGGTCACCCTTGGGGGAGACGTCGCAGGTGCCGTCCGCGCCGGCGGTGGCGATCAGGCAGAACGGCGAGGCGGCGAGCCACTCCCGGTCGCGTTCGTGCAGCGTACGGCGGTCCTTGGCGGCCGCTCGCGGCATCGGTGTGCCGATCAGCTCGCGTAGTTCGGCCTCGCTGGTGATCTCCCGGGTCGTCACGTCTTCCTCCCCCGTCCGTTGACCTCGACGACGGTTCCGGCCCGCGACGGGCCGTGATCCGCCACTGTCAGCCTAGGAGAGCGCGTCGAGCGCCGGGTTTGCCCCCGGAGCCGGCGGGTAGGGACCGGTTCGCAGCGTGCGTCCGGACGCGACGGATGGAGGCCGAGATGGAGAGCCGACTCAAGGTGCTCGGCCATCCCGTGCATCCGATGCTCGTGATGTTCCCGGTGGCGCTCTTCGTGACCGCGGTGATCTTCGACGTGGTGGACACAGTGGGCGGGCCCGGCTTCCTGGCCGAGGTCGCGTACTGGAACATCACCGTCGGTCTGATCGGCGGCCTGCTGGCCGCGGCGGCGGGGGCGTTCGACCTGCTCGCCCTGCCGGCCGGCACCCGCGCCAAGCGGGTCGGTGTCACCCACGCCGCCGCCAACGTGGCGGTCATCCTGCTGTTCGCCGCGGTCTGGGCGGTCCGGCTCAACGCCGACTCCCGGGCGGCCGGGGGCGCGCTCGTCGCCATCGAGGTGGTTGCCCTGGCGATCCTCGGCGTGAGCGCGTGGCTCGGTGGCGAACTGGTGGACCGGCTCGGTGTCGGCGTCGACCCGGAGCACGATCTCAACGCGCCCAGCTCGCTGCGACCCTCCTCGGCGACACAGCGGATCGGAGACGCGCGATGACGGAACAGGGCAGCGGACGGGGCTGGCGTGGTCGCCAGCAGGGCTGGGATCCGATGGGCGAACTCCAGTCGCTGCGCTCCGAGCTGAGCCGGCTGGTCGGCGGACGCTCCGGCAGCCAGGACGTGGATCTGGCCGAGACGGCCGACGGCTGGGAGGTGGTCGTCCGGCTTCCCGGCGTGGCGCCGGAGGAGGTCGCCGTCGAGCTGGACGACCGGGAGCTGTGCGTACGCGCCCGGTCGGAGGCCGAGGTGAACGCCGACCACGGCATCCCGGGCGGGTTCACCACCCGGGGCTTCGAGTACCGCGTGGACCTGCCGTCCCGCGTGGACCCGGACCGGATCGACGCGGTGATGGACCACGGCCTGCTCCGGGTCCGCCTGCCCCGGGCGACCCGGCCCGCGCCGCGCACCATCACCGTCGGCCGGACCGGCCCGCGACCGGGCGCCGACCGTACGCCGATGCCCGCCGACCCGGCCGCGGACCGGGAGCTGCACCACCCGGACACCGCGCTCGACGAGATCGACAGGCCGTAGGGGCCGCGTGACCAGCCCGCCTGACTCCCGCTCGCCGCGCCGCGACCTGGAGCCGTCGGCGCTCGGGCCGGTGGGCGAGCGCGTCCCTGACGTCGAACGGATCGCCGTGCTGCGCGCCAACGCGCTCGGTGACTTCATCTTCGTGCTGCCCGCGCTGGACGCGCTGCGGTCCGCGTACCCGTCGGCCGAGATCGTGCTGCTCGGCGCGCCGTGGCACGCGGCGCTCTGGCGCGACCGGCCCGGCCCGGTGGACCGGGTGCTGGTGGTGCCGGCGGCGCCCGGCATCCGCGACCCGGGGCCCGGCGAGTCGCCGGGTGACGTCCCGGCGTTCCTGGCCGCCGCCCGCGCCGAACGGTTCGACCTGGCGTTGCAGGTGCACGGCGGCGGCGGCAACTCGAACCCGTTCGTGGCCGGGCTGGGCGCCCGGGTCACCGCCGGTCTGCGGGCCGAGGGCGCGCCGCCGCTGGACCGGTGGCTGCGCTACGTCTACTACCAGCACGAGGTGATCCGCTACCTGGAGGTGGCCGCCCTGGTCGGCGCGCCCGCCACCACGATCACCGCGTCGCTCGCGATCACCGCCGCCGACCGGGCGGAGGCCGCCGCCGTGCTCGGCGAACCCACCCGGCCCCGGGTCGCGCTGCACCCGGGCGCCACCGACACGCGGCGGCGCTGGCCGCCGGAACGCTTCGCCGAGGTCGCCCGCGAGCTGACCGGAGACGGGTACGAGGTGCTGGTCACCGGCACCCCGGCCGAGCAGGAGACGGTCGACGCGGTGGTGGCGGCGGCCGGGGTGCCGGTGCGTCCCCAGGTCGGCACGCTCAGCCTGGGCGCGCTGGCCGCCGCGTACGCGGACTGCGCGCTCGTGGTCTCCAACGACACCGGCCCGCTGCACCTGGCCGCCGCCGTGGGAGCGCCGACAGTGGGTGTCTTCTGGGTCGGCAACCTGATCAACGGGGCGTCGCCGTTGCGCGGGCGGCACCGCCCGATCGCGGCCTGGACCACCCACTGCCCGGTCTGCGGCGTCGACTGCACACCCGGGATCTACCCGCACCGGCCGGGCGACGGCGAGTGCCCGCACCGGGTGTCGTTCGTGGCCGACGTACCAGTCGCCGAGGTGGTCGAGGCGGCCCGCGAGCTGCTCACACCTCCGCGGGCGACTCGCTGAGCACGACCTCCCACGCCTCCACGTCGCGTTCGGTGACTGTGGTCGGCGACTCCAGGTGATAGGCCCCGCTGGGCAGCACCCCGGCGCCGCCGTGGCGCTCCAGCACCGCGAGCTGCGCGGCGACGTCCTCGCCCTGGTGCCGCTCGGGCAGCCGCTCCCAGAAGTCGAAGCCGCCGGCCTCGACGAGCTTGGCCCGGTCGTAGAGCACGCACCCGCCGATCCAGGAGATCTTGTACGCCCGCCACTCATCCGCCGCCAGGTCGAGCTTCTCGGTGACGTGCAGCAGGTTCGCCGCCGGGTGGATGGACGCCCGGTGCCACTCCGGCGTGCCGGGCTGGATGCGTTCCGGCACCGGCGGCCCGGTCCACTCCTCGTAGTGCTGGTGCGTCTCCGGGCGGACGTCGTCGGCGTAGGAGAGACCGTGCACCGCGTTGCCGACGAACCCGCAGCCCAACTCGTCGAGCGCGGTGACCAGGCGGGACAGCGCGCCCGGCTCCAGCCACACGTCGTCGTCGAGGCAGAGCACCGCGTCGGCCGCCGACTGGGCCAGCAGGTACGACCGGTGCTCGGCCAGGCCGCGCCGGGGCAGCCGCCGGGTCAGCAGCACCGGATGCCCCCGGTGCCGCAGCGCCCGCACCATCGTGGCGGCGGCCGGGTGGGCGTATGCGGGATCGCCGTCGGACTGGTCGCTGACCACCACCCCGAACCCGGGTACGCCCTCCTGGGCGGCCAGCCCGGACAGCGTGACCGCCAGTTCGGCGGGCCGGTTGCGGGTGGGGATCAGCACGTCGAGCCGCCGGTGGTGCCGGAACCGTCCGGGCGTGCCCGGGTCGAGCGGACGGGTCACGCCGGCCTGCCCTCGCCGACCGTGTCGCTGTGCTGGTCGGGCACGGCCTCACGGCCCTCGCTTCGCTCGGTGCGTTCGCTCGTGCCGAGCGACTGGGCGCGGATCCGGTCGATGATCGCCGAGGTGGAGCGGTCCGGTACGTACCCGAGCGTGCGCACCTGCCCGCCCAGCCGCCGTACCAGCGGCGCCTCCGGCACCATCTCCGGCGGGTAGTCGCCGCCCTTGACGTAGACGTCGGGCCGGACCGCCTCGATCAGCCGGGCCGGCGAGTCCTCCTCGAAGACCACCACGTGGTCGACGCAGGCCAGCGCCGCCAGCAGGGCGATCCGGTCCTCGACCGGGTTGACGGGCCGGTCCGGGCCCTTGAGCCGCCGTACGCTGCCGTCCGAGTTGACCGCCACGATCAGCAGGTCGCCGAGCGCGCGGGCCTGGGTCAGGTAGCGGACGTGCCCCGGGTGCAGCACGTCGAAGCATCCGTTGGTGAACACCACCGACCGCCCGGCCTGCCGGTGCTCGTCCACCAGCGCGGCCAGCTCGTCGGCGCCGACCAGCGCCGGATGCCCGCCCTCGTCCGCGCCGGTGCCGAGCGCGGCCAGCAGATCCTGCCGGCGGCACACGCAGGTGCCGGTGTCGGCCACAGTGATGGTGGCGGCGAGCTGGGCGAGCTGGGCGGCGGTGGGCAGGCCCGCGTCGGCGGCGAGCGCCAGCGTCATGGCCGCCAGGTACGCGTCCCCGGCGCCCACCGCGTGGCTGGCCGGGACCGGGGTGCTGTGGCTGCGCCGGGGCTCGCCCTCGGCGCCGCCGACCACAGCGCCCTCGGTGTCCAGGGTCACCGCCACCACGTCGGCGCCGGTGTGCTCGCGCAGCTCGGGCAGGCGGGACTCGGCCAGCACGGCCCGGTCGACGCCGGTGCCGGCCGCCGCGCTCACCGTCACGCCGGTCCCGGTGACGCTCAGCCCGTCGCCGGTCAGCGCCACCCGCTCCTCGCCGGGCGTCGGCTCGCCGGTCGGGCCGGTCGGGGCCTCGGCGGCGGGCGTACCGGAGGTCGGGTGCGGGCTGCCCGGTACGCGCTCACCGGATCCGCCGGGCGCGGCGCCCACCATCAGCTCGGACGGGCCGTCGGCCTCCGCCGGGTGGTTCAGGTGCAGGTCGTCGCCGCCGGTGACGGCACCCCGTTCGGCGTGCGCGAACCCGGCGGCGGCGCGGGCCAGCAGCCGGGTCGCCTCGGCGAAGCTCGGCGTCACCACTGTCGGGTTCAGTCCGCGCCAGTCGGCCAGGTCGTGCGCGTCGAGCGCCACGGTGCCGTAGCGGTCGCGGTTGGCGACCAGCCAGGCGCGTACCGACGAGGGCAGCGCGCCCAGGCCGTAGTCGCAGACGACGAGCGTGAGCGGCTGACCGGCGGCCACCGCGCGCAGCTCCTCGGTGGCGCAGTGCAGCGCGGTCAGCAGGCGGGCCACCCCGTCGGCGTCCAGCCCGTCCTCCGGGCCGCCGGAGTCCTCGCGGAGCAGGATCTGGTTGCCGGCGAGCATCCGCCGCTTGACCGGCGTGGGCCGGCCCGGCTGGCTCACCGTACGGTCCCAGACCGCCGCCCGGTCCAGGCAGTCGTGCAGTTCGTCGCCGGCCACGTCGGCGCCGACCGGGGCGACGAGCGCGGCCCGGCCGCCGAGCGCTGCCACGTTCACCGCCGTGTTGGCGGCGCCCCCCGCAGCGGAGATCCGCCGCCGCAGGGTGAGGACCGGCGCGGGCGCCTCGCGGCAGAGCCGCTCCGACTCGGCGAACCGCCACTCGTCCAGCATGGCGTCCCCGACGACCAGCACGGGACGCTGCTGCCAGCTCGCCACGACGGTGGCCAGCCGGCGCTCTTCCGCTGCTGCTCCTGCCATGCCTCTGCGGATCCCCCCGGGCCGTCGGGCCAAACCTTGGTGCGACGCGGGCCACCCGATGCGTCCGGTTTCGCGGCATCGGGCGGGGGAACCGTCTCAGACGTACCCCGGAGAGGAGAGAACAGCATGGCAGCGACACTTCAGGGCAAGCGCATCGCCTTCCTGGCCGCCGACGGCGTCGAGGAGGTCGAGTACACCAAGCCCCGGGAGGCGGTGGAGAACGCCGGCGCCCAGGTCGAGCTGGTCTCCATCGAGTCCGGCACGATCCAGGCCTTCAACCACCTCGACCACGGCAAGCAGTACCAGGTCGACGTCACCACCGAGGAGGCGGACGCCGGGGCGTACGACGGCCTGGTCCTGCCCGGTGGCGTGGCGAACCCCGACTTCCTGCGGACGGACCCGGAGGCGGTCCGGTTCGTCAAGGCGTTCTTCGACGCGGGCAAGCCGGTCGGCGTGATCTGCCACGGCCCGTGGACGCTCGTCGAGGCGGACGTGGTGCGGGGCCGCACCATCACCTCCTGGCCGAGCCTGCGCACCGACCTCACCAATGCCGGCGCGAACTGGGTCGACCAGGAGGTCGTCACCGACAACGGGCTGGTCAGCAGCCGCAAGCCGGACGACCTGCCGGCGTTCTGCGCCAAGATCGTCGAGGAGTTCGCCGAGGGGCGGCACGCCGCCCGATGAAACTCGTACGCCCACCGGGGCATGATCCGCCCCCGGTGGGATAGGAAGCGGGATGACCGCCCAGGCCGCCCGTCCCGCGTTGCCCGCCCGCCAGATCCGCCTGCTGATGTTCGGTCTGATGACCGGCATGCTGCTGGCGGCGCTGGACCAGACGATCGTCGGCACCGCGCTGCCGACGATCGTGGGCGAGCTGGGCGGCATCAACCACTACTCGTGGGTGGTCACCGCGTACCTGCTGGCCTCGACCGCCTCGACGCCGCTGTACGGCAAGATGGCCGACCTGTACGGACGCCGGCCGGTCTTCCTGTTCTCGATCGGGATGTTCCTGCTCGGCTCGCTGCTGGCCGGGCTGTCGCAGGACATGACCCAGCTGATCGTCACGCGGGGCGTGCAGGGCCTGGGCGCGGGCGGCCTGATGACGCTGGCGTTCACCATCATCTCGGACGTGGTGTCGCCCCGGGAGCGTGGCCGCTACCAGGGGTTGTTCGGCGCCGTGTTCGGTGTGTCGTCGGTGGCCGGACCGCTGGTCGGCGGCTACTTCGCGGAGAACAACTGGCGGTGGATCTTCTACATCAACGTGCCGCTGGCGATCCTCGCCATCGTGGTCTGCTGGCACGTGATGCGGCTGGTGCCGTTCGAGCGGCGGGAGCACACCGTCGACTGGATCGGCGCGGCACTGCTGGTGGCCGGCGTGAGCTGCCTGCTGCTGGCGCTGAGCTGGGGCGGCGCCGAGTACGCCTGGGGCTCCGGCGTGATCGTCGGGCTGTTCGCCGCGGGCGCGGTGCTGGGCGTGCTGTTCGTCGCCCAGGAGGCCCGGACCAAGGAGCCGATCCTGCCGCTGCGGCTGTTCCGCAGCGCCACGTTCGCGCTCGCCAACGGCGCGGGTTTCGTGCTCGGTCTGGTGATGTTCGGGTCGATCATCTTCATCCCGCTCTACCTCCAGATCGTCAAGGGCGCCTCGCCGACCCGCAGCGGTCTGCTGATGCTGCCGATGATGGCCGGCGTCATCGTCACCTCGGTGCTCACCGGCCGGGCGATGAGCCGGATCGGCAGGTACAAGTGGTTCCCGGTGGCGGGCGCGGCCGTGCTGGTGGTCGGCATGCTGCTCTTCCAGCAGCTCCAGGTGGCCACCTCGCTCTGGCTCGCGTTCGGCTACATGGTGGTGATCGGCGTCGGGCTGGGCCTGTGCATGCAGTCGCTGATCCTGGCCGTGCAGAACGCGGTGAGCGTCCGCGACCTGGGCGCGGGCACCTCGTCTGCGACGTTCTTCCGGTCGCTCGGCGGATCGTTCGGCGTGGCCATCCTCGGCGCGGTGCTGTCGTCCCGGCTCACCGCCGAGATGTCCGCGCGGCTGCCCGGTGCGCTGGCGCAGCTCCCGCCGGAGCAGCGGGCCGCGGTGACGGCCGGCGGGGACTTCTCGATCAACGACCCGGCGGCGATCCTCGCCCTGCCCGCCCCGGTACGCGCCGCCGTCCAGGCCGCGTTCGTCGAGTCGCTGCACCTGGTCTTCCTGACCACCGGGCTGATCGCCGTGATCGCCGTGCTGGTCACGCTGGCCATGCCGAACCTTCAGTTGCGCGGCACCGGCCCGCAGGGTGCCACCGGCGGCGCCGACCCGCTCGGCGGGAAGGCGCCCGCGCCCGGCGGCAAGCCGCTGACGAAGGAGTCGAAGGACGAGGCCGCCGCCGACATGGAGGCGAAGTCGCAGACGATGCTGTGACCGGCGGCTACTTGAGGATCAGCCGGTTGGTCTGCTCGAACACGTCGAGGTCGGCGAGCGTCTCGTGCACGCTCGACGACAGCGGGTGCGGGAAGTCCGCCGGGCGGAAGAAGCCCGAGTCGGTGGTCTCGTCGGTGAACCGGGCCAGCTCGCCGTCCCACTCGTCGACCCGGAACGCCGTGGTGAAGACCTGGTACGTGTGCCCGTACATGTTGGTGTGGGTGCGGTCCGGGCCGGTGTAGAGCGCGAACGCGCTGACCCGCAGCGCCCGCAGCCCGGTCTCCTCCCGGACCTCCCGGACCGCGCAGTCGGCGATCGACTCGCCGAGTTCCATGGCGCCGGCCGGCAGGGCCCACTGGCCGTTGTCGGAACGCTGGATCAGCAGCACCCGGGCGGCGTTGTCGCGCACCACAGCGCGGGCGCCGACGAACATCAGGGTGCGGTCACCGGCCAGGGCGCGGAGCTGCCCCACGTACGAGTCGGCCCACGAGATGCTCACCCGGACAATCTACGCATCATCCGTGATCACCTCGGCGATTCCGGGGGGTTCCGCAGATGTGACCGCCGCCACTACGTTGTTACCCATGCGTAGCACGATGATGGATGCCCCTCTCCAGGTCGCCCGGATCCTCGAACACGGCTCCACCGTGCACGGCGCGGCGGAGGTGGTCACCTGGACCGGCGCCGAACCCCGCCGGATGACGTACGCGGAGGTCGGCCGCGCCGCCGCCCGGCTGGCCCACGCGCTGCGCGACGAGTGCGGGGTGACCGGCGACGAGCGGGTCGGCACGTTCATGTGGAACAACAACGAGCACCTGGTGGCCTACTTCGCCGTACCGAGCATGGGCGCGGTGCTGCACACGCTCAACATCCGCCTCTTCCCCGACCAGGTCGCCTACATCGCCAACCACGCGCAGGACCGGGTGGTGCTCGTCGACAGCACGCTCATCCCGCTGCTCGCCCGGGTGATCGGCGAGATGACCACCGTGGCGCACGTGGTGGTGGTCGGCGGCGGTGACCCGGCGCCGCTGCTGGCCGCGGCCGGCGACCGGATCACAGTGCACCACTGGGACGCGCTGCTGGCCGGCCGCCCGGACCACTTCGACTGGCCGGAGGTGGACGAGCGTGACGCCGCCGCCCTCTGCTACACCTCCGGGACCACCGGCAACCCCAAGGGCGTCGCCTACTCGCACCGCTCGATCTACCTGCACTCGCTCCAGGTCTGCATGCCGGAGGGCTTCGGGCTCGGCCCGAACGACAGGGAACTGGCGATCGTGCCGATGTTCCACGCGATGTCGTGGGGCCTGCCGTACGCGGCGTTCCTCTCCGGCGCCTCGCTGATCATGCCGGACCGGTTCCTCCAGGCCGAGCCGATCGCCGCGATGATCGCCGCCGAGCGCCCCACGCTCGCCGGGGCGGTGCCGACCATCTGGACCGACCTGCTGGCCTACCTGGACGCGCACGAGGTGGATCTCTCCTCGCTGAAGGAGGTCATCGTCGGCGGATCGGCCTGCCCTCCGGCGCTGATGCACGCGTTCCATGACCGCTACGGCATCGACGTCATCCACGCCTGGGGCATGACCGAGATGTCGCCGCTGGGCTCGGTCTCCCGGGCACCGGCCGGCGCGACCGGCGACGACGCCTGGCGCTACCGCTACACGCAGGGCCGTGTTCCGGCCGGCGTGACGGCGCGGATCGTCGGCCCGGCCGGCGAGCCGCTGCCCGCCGACGGGACGTCGGTGGGCGAGCTGGAGGTACGCGGGCCGTGGGTGACCGCCCGGTACATCGGCGACGACGCCCCGGAGGAGGAGAAGTTCCGGGACGGCTGGCTGCGGACCGGTGACGTCGGCACGCTCTCGCCGGACGGCTACATCACGCTCACCGACCGCGCCAAGGACGTGATCAAGTCGGGCGGGGAGTGGATCTCCTCGGTCGAGCTGGAGAACGCCCTGATGGCCCACCCGGCGGTGCTGGAGGCGTGCGTGGTGGGCGTACCGGACGAGCGGTGGGACGAGCGGCCGCTGGCCACTGTGGTGGTCCGCGAGGGCGCCTCGGTGACCGCGGAGGAACTGCGGGACTTCCTCGCCGGCTCGGTGGCCCGCTGGCAGTTGCCGGAGCGCTGGGCGTTCATCGACGCGGTGCCGAAGACGAGCGTCGGCAAGTTCGACAAGAAGGTGGTGCGCTCGCGGTACGCCGACGGCGGGCTCGACGTGCGGGAACTGACCGCGTCGTAACGTTTCGCGGCGTACCGTCGCCTACACGGGTAGGAACGCGTTCCCAACGGACATTCCTCCCAGAGGGCGGCCCCGGCGTTCGCACCGCGCCGGGGCCGCCCGTCCGTTACGGGGTGACCCGCACCGTCATTGTTGCGAAACTTGTTCGCGTCTGTCCGGCTGTCGGGGAAATCCGGTCGCCTACTCGTCGGCGGTGCTCACCAGCACCTTTCCCACCACGCTGTCCTGCACCGCCTGCTGTGCGGCGGCGGCCTCCGCCAGCGGATACCGGTACAGCGGCAGCCCCGCCTCCTCACCGACCCGGATCGCGCCCTGCGCCACCGCCGCCGCGATGTCCGTGACCGCCTGCGCCTTCGCCACCTTCGGCGCGGTGTAGATCAGCACGAACTGCCAGCGGGCGTTCGGGCCCATCAGCGGCCGGATCGGCAACGTCACCTCGCCACCGCCGTCGTCGGCGTACACGCAGACCGCCCCGCCGGTGCGCAGCATCCGTACGTCGGCGGCGGCGTTGCGGGCGGCGGACACCTCCACGATCGTGTGCACCCCGTCGGGCGCGACCTTGCGGACCTCCTCGACCACGTCCTGCTCACGATAGTTGATCACGAAGCTGGCACCCGCCGCCGCCGCGAGCTGCGCCTTCTCCGGGCTGCTCACCGTGGTGATCACGCACGCGTCGGCCCACCGGGCGAGCTGGATCGCCGCGTTGCCCACCGCCCCCGCGCCGCCCTGCACCAGCACCACGTGGTCGCTCAACGCGCCGGCGTGCAGCTTGTCCGGCATGAACTCGCCGGCGGTCAGGCAGCGGTGCGCGGTCATGAACGGGATGCCGAGCGCCGCGCCCAGGTCGAACGAGGCCGGACCGAGCGGCACCGCGTGCCGGACCGGGACCAGCGTGTACTCAGCGGCGGTGCCCCACGGCCGCTGCCAGGCCGCCTCCCACACCCAGACCCGCTCACCGATGAGCGTCCGGTCCACGCCCTCGCCGACCGCCTCGACCACCCCGGCGCCGTCCTGGTGCGGGATCTGCCAGCCGGCCGGCAGCGGCCACGCCTGGCGGGCCTTCCAGTCGGTCGGGTTCACCCCCGACACGGCCATCCGGACCAGCACCTCGCCCGGTCCGGGTTCCGGCACCGGCCGCCCGACCACCTGGAGCACCGAGGCGTCCCCGCTGCGCTCGTACACGATCGCCTTCATCGCTGTCCCCTCACCGTCGTCGCGTGATGGCGCTACCCCGCCGCCTACCGATCATTCCGCCGACCGCCGGCCGAGTGACTCGACCACCTCGGGCGTGAGCGCGCCGATCGAGGGGAGCAGCACGGCCGCGAGCGCCTCCGCGTCCGGATCGAGCGGGTACGAGCCGTGCGGCACCGCGACCACCCGGCACCCGGCGGCGGCCGCCGAGCGGACCCCGTTCGACGAGTCCTCCACCGCCACGCACCGGGCCGGGTCGACGCCCAGCCGCTGCGCCACCGCGAGCCACACGTCGGGCGCGGGCTTGCCGCGGGCGGTCTCCTCGGTCGACAGCGTCGCGCCGAACGCGCCGGCCAGGCCGGTCGCGTCCAGCGCCGCCGCGATCAGCCGGGTCGGCGAGGAACTGGCCAGCCCCAGCGGCCACCGCGCGGCCATGCCGCGCACGACCGCGTCGGCGCCGTCGATCAGCGGTACGCGCTGCGCGTACCGCCGGGCCATCTCGGTCACCACCTCGGTGGCGACCTGCTCGGCCGACCTGTCGACGCCCAGCTCCCCGCTCAGGTAGCCGGCCCACTCGGCGGTGCTCATGCCCATCAGCCGGCGCTGGGTGTCCGGCTGCCAGGTGCCACCGTGCTCGGCCACGTACGCCCGCCGGACCTCCTCCCACACCGGCTCGGAGTCCACGATCACGCCGTCCAGGTCGAAGAGCACCGCGTCCACCACGCCGACCATCCTGCCCCAGCCGGCGGCCGGACTCACCGTGGCAGCGCCGCTCCGGCCGAACGCTGAGCCGGAAGGCCGATCGGGGCCTTGGCCGGGATGATCGTGCGGCAGCGCGTCGCGATCGGCTCCAGCAGCTCCCGCAGCCGGCCGGTACGCTCCGCGCCCAGCGCCCGCCACGGACCCGCGGCGGCCCGGTCGGTGGCCTCCTCGACCACGCGGAACGTCTCCGTGGCGTACGGCGTGGGGTCCATGTCGGCGGTCAGCCAGCCCTTGTCCACCAGGCGCTGCTCGGCGGCGGTCCATTGCTCGTCGGTCCAGCCCCGGGCCGGCTGGTGGAACTCGCGGGACTGGTCGACCCGGCACCGCCAGGCCACCACCTCGGCCGGTTCCAGCCCGGTCGTCACCAGCGCCGCCACGTGGCCGTCGCCGCGGTGCTCGCGCAGCGTGGTGGCGGCCTGCCAGAGCCGGGCCAGCGGGTACTCGCCCCGGGGCAGCGCGGCGTTGACCGCGCCGAGCACCCGGCCCGCGACGTCCACCCGGCCGGCCGCCTCCTCCAGCAGGTCGGCGGCCTCGGCCAGGTGCGACTCGGGCAGCTCGTAGGTGAACTCGGCGAGCGCCTGCACGCCACCGGTGAGCCGGGCCCGCAGCGTCTCCTCCGGGGTGGCCAGGCGCCACACCGAGGGCAGCGCGCGAGCCACCATGGCCGGCGCGAAGCTGAAGAAGGCGGCCGTGACGGTCGGCGCGTCGACCGGCCCGAGCGGCGCGGCCCGGCCGGCGAAGTAGCCGCGCCAGTAGCCCCGCAGCCCGACCGCCTCGAACGCGGCCCGGGCCCGGGGGTGGAAGTAGGTCACCGCGTGGACCGGCTCGTAGAGCGTCCACATCTGCCGGGTCACCCCGGACTCGTCCAGCGCCGCCACGTGCACCTCCGCGTCGGTGGGCAGATCACCACGGGCGAACGTGCCGCCCGTGGTGACCATGAACCTACTGCCGCTGGGTGACCGGACGGAAGCCCGGAGTGATCTACTGCGCAGCCAGCACGTCGACGACGAAGCGCAGCGGCCCGGCCGGACGGCCGCCCGCGGCGTCGTTGCCGTACGCCAGCTCGGCCGGGAGGTCCAGCTGGACCCGGCTGCCCACCGGCACGCCGACCAGGCCCTGGTCCCAGCCCTTGATGACCTGGCCCACGCCGATCTGGAAGGTGGCCGGCTGGCCGCTGTCCCAGGACGCGTCGAACTGCTTGCCGTCCTTGTAGAACACGCCCACGTAGTTCGTGGTGATGTTCTGCCCGGCCTTCACCGCCGGGCCGGTGCCCTTGACCAGGGTGGTGACGGTGAGCTTCTTCAGCTCGCCGGTACCGGCCTGCACTGTCGGCTTGGTCTTCAGCGCCGGGTCGAAACCGGCGGGCAGCTCCGGAGCGGGCGCCGCGGTGGGCTCGGCCGGCGCGGTGGGGCTGGCCGAGGAGCCGGCGGTGGACGTCTTGTCGTCGTCCCCGCTGTTCAGCCAGACCAGACCGCCGACCAGGGCCACCACCGCGAGCACGCCGACCGCCGCGCCGAGGATCGACTGCCGGCGGCGACGCGCCTCGGCTGCCTTCTTCTCGGCCAGCTGGGCGGCCAGCCGCCGCTGTGCCTTGGTGGCCGGGGCCTGGCCCGCCGACCGGTTCTCCACACGCTCGCTCACGTCGACTCCCTGCAGGGTGGGTGGGTGCGCCCCCGGCGGGCCGCCGCCGAGGCCAGCGCACACGGTACCCGCCCGGAGCCCCAGCGTGCCCATACGGCCGCCACGATCCGGACACGATGCCCGATACGGGGGCACCGCACGGGGTACGTTCCGACCATGGCGATCCTCAGCGAAGAAGACCTGGCCCTGCTCGGCGAGCCGCAGCTCGCGCACGTGGCGACGATCGAGGCCGACGGCACCCCGCACGTCACCCCGGTCTGGGTAGACACCGACGGCGAGCACATCGTGTTCAACACGGCCAAGGGCCGGCAGAAGTACCTGAACATGTCCCGCAACCCGGTGATCGCGGTGTCGGTGGCGGACAAGGCCGACGACTTCCGCACGCTCTGGATCAAGGGCACCGTCGAGTTCGTCACCGAAGGCGCCGACGAGCACATCGACCGGATGGCGAAGAAGTACCTCGGCCAGGACACCTACCCCTGGCGCCGCCCCGGCGAGGAGCGCGTCATCGTCCGCGTCACCCCCACCGAGAAGCTCGGCCGCGGCTGAACGGCGGAGCCCCGCCCGCCACCGGGGGCGGGGCGAATCGCCGTACGCGTCAGGCGGTCTTCTTCTTCGCGGGCGTCTTCTTGGCGGCGGTCTTCTTGGCCGGTTCGGCCTTCTTCGCCGCCGTCTTCTTCGCGGGCGCCTTCTTGGCAGTGGTCTTCTTCGCAGGTTCGGCCTTCTTCGCCGGCGCCTTCTTCGCGGCCTTCTTCGCCGAGCGGGCCGACGAGATCGGCGTCGGCTCGGCGCCGCCACCGGACGGCGCCTCGCCCCGGGCCGCCCGGGCCCGCTCCACCGACGCCTTCAGCGCGGCCATCAGGTCCACGGCGGCGGCCGGAGCGGCCTCTTCCTCCTCCGGCTGCACCACCTCGCGGCCCTCGACCTTCGCGTCGATGACCTCCTGCAACGCGGCCCGGTAGTCGTCGGTGAACGCGTCCGGCTCGAACTCCCCGGCCATCGAGTCGATCAGTGAGCTGGCCATCGCCAGCTCCGGCGGGCGTACCTTCAGGTCCTCGTCCAGGAAACCGAAGTCGGGCCGGCGGATCTCGTCCGGCCACAGCATGGTGTTGAGCAGCAGCACGCCCTCGCGGACGCGCAGCGTGGCCAACTGCTCCCGCTGGCGCAGCGCCACCTTGACGATCGCCACCCGCTCCGAGTCGGACAGCGCGTCACGCAGCAGCACGTACGGCTTGGTCGCCGAGCCCTCCGGCTCCAGGAAGTACGCCTTGTTGTAGAGGATCGGGTCGACCTGCTCGGCCGGTACGAACTCCAGTACGTCGATCGCGTGCGACGTGCTCAACGGCAGGTCGGCGAAGTCCTCGTCGGTGAGGATCACCATCTCGCCGCCGCCGATGTCGTACCCCTTGGCGATGTCGTCGTAGGTGACCTCCTCGCCGCAGACCGAGCAGGTGCGCTTGTAGCGGATCCGGCCGCCGTCCTCACGGTGCACCTGGTGGAAACGGATGTCCTTCTCCTCGGTGGCCGAGTAGACCTTCACCCCGATCGACACCAGGCCGAACGACACCGCTCCTTTCCAGATCGCCCGCATTCCCGCGCTCCTCTCCCCGGTTGACAACCAGAATCGCAAACGATCGAACGGGACGCACGCGCTTCCGTGCGCAACTACAGTCAGGAGGTGCCCGGCGCGCCGTTGAAGCCGATGCTCGCGACGACCGGGCAGCTCCCGGCCGGCGCCGCCTGGTCGTACGAGTTCAAATGGGACGGCGTCCGCGCGCTCGCCGACATCTCGCGCGGCGACAGGCACTTCTACGCCCGCTCCGGCGTCGAGATCACCACCGCGTACCCGGAACTGCTCAACCTGGCCGAGCAGGTCGGCGACGCGCTGCTCGACGGCGAGGTCGTCCTCTTCACCGACGGGCAGCCCTCGTTCACCGCGCTCGCCGAGCGGATGCACGTCCGCAACCCGGCCAAGGCGGCGCGGCTGGCGGCGACAGTACCCGTCACGTACATGATCTTCGACCTGTTGCGGCTCGACGGCGTCGACCTGACCGCCCGGCCGTGGCGGGAGCGGCGGGCGGCGCTGGAGTCGCTCGGGCTCGGCGCCGCCCGGTGGGCGGTGCCGCCGGTCTTCGGCGACGGCCCGGCCACCTACGCGGCGGCCGGCGAGCACGGGCTGGAGGGGGTGATGGCCAAACGGGTCGACTCGCTCTACCGGCCCGGCGTGCGGTCGCCGGACTGGGTGAAGGTCAAGCTGGAGGTCACCGCCGACTTCGTGGTCGGCGGCTGGCGGCCCGGCGCGCGGCGCGTCGGCGGCCTGCTGGTCGGCGTGCCCGGCCCGGACGGTCGGCTGATCTACCGGGGGCGGGTCGGCGGCGGGATCGGCGCGGCGATCGAACGGGAACTGCTGCGCGAGCTGGAACCGCTGCGCGCCACCGACTCGCCGTTCGCCGCCGGTGTGCCGCGCGAGGATGCCCGGGGCGCGATCTGGGTAACTCCCCGGATCGTGGTGGAGGTCAAGTACGGCCAGCGCACGCCGGACGGCCGGCTGCGCTTCCCGCGCATCCTGCGCCTGCGCCCGGACAAGCCGCCCGAGGAGGTCGACGATGCCGTCTGACCGGTTCAAGGTCGAGGTCGAGGGGCGCTCGCTGGAGTTGTCCAACCTGGACAAGGTGCTGTTCCCGAAGGCCGGCTTCACCAAGGGCGAGGTGATCGACTACTACACCCGGATCGCCTCCGTGCTGCTGCCGCACCTGTGCGACCGCGCGCTGACCCGGATCCGGTTCCCCAACGGCGTCGACGGCGGCTCGTTCTTCGAGAAGAACGCACCCGCCGCGACCCCCGGTTGGGTACGTACCGAGAACCTGCCCGCCCCCGGGTCGACGAAGGGGCGGGAGACCATCGACTACGTGGTCTGCGACGAACTCCCGACGCTCGTGTGGCTGGCCAACCTGGCCGCGCTGGAGTTGCACACTCCGCAGTGGAAGATCGGTGCCCACCCGGACATGATGGTCGTCGACCTGGACCCGGGCGCCCCCGCGGCGCTCAGGCAGTGTTGCCAGGTGGCGGTGCTGATGCGCGACCGGTTGGCTTCCGACGGGATCTCCTCGTTCCCCAAGACGTCGGGGAAGAAGGGCATGCAGCTCTGCTGCCCGATCGCCGGTACGCAGGACGCCGAGATCGTCTCCGACTACGCCAAGCGCATCGCGCAGGAGCTGGAGCAGGAGCACCCGAAGCTGATCGTGTCGAAGATGGCGAAGAACCTGCGCCCCGGCAAGGTCTTCATCGACTGGAGTCAGAACAACGCCGCGAAGACGACTGTGGCGCCGTACTCGCTGCGGGCCCAGTCGGTGCCCTCGGTGTCCACGCCGCTGACCTGGGACGAGGTGGAGGCCGGGGCGGCGGGGAAGCGGCCGTCGACGCGGCCGTACACCGCTGGGGAGGTGCTCAAGCGGGTGGAGAAGCAGGGCGACCTGCTGGCGCCGCTGCTCGACGGCGGTCCCGAACTGCCGTGACCCGCCACCACGCGCCGCCCATCAGCAGCAGCACGATCACGCTGATCGCCACGTCACCCACCAGCGCCGCCGCCGGGCTCGCCGGGGCATAGGTCGGCACGGTGTACGCGAGCGCCGCGGCGACGACCAGGCCGGCCGAACCGGTGGCGAGCACGTGCCGCTGCCCCCAGCCGGGTCGCCGGGACCAGCGCGTCAGCAGGGCGGCGGCGATCCCGGCGAGTGCGAGGGCGAGCACCACTCCCGGCCATCCCGGGGCGATCGTGGAACCCACGTACGCCGCCGCCACGACCAGCGCGGGCCGGAGCGGCCGGGGCGGGCCGGCTTCGGTTTGCGGTCGGCCTGCGGGCGTCGGCGCGTCGGGCGTCGGCGCGTCGGGCGTCGGCGCGTCGGGCGTCGGCGCGTCGGGCGGTGGCCCGGCGTGCCGGTGGCGGAGCAGGGCGGCGGTGATGAGGGCCAGTGCCACGCCGGTGGCGACCGCCAACTGGACCGGCGAGGCCAGGAAGTTCTTGCGGCCACCGTCGTCGGCGAACACCAGCAGGCTGCCGCCGAGCCAGAGCAGCGCCGCCGCGGTCAGCCCCGGTCGGCCCAGCCAGGGCCGCGCCCGGCGGCCCGCACCGAGGTACGACTCGACGAGCGCGATCGGCGCGCAGACGGTCAGCACCACATGGTTGCCCACGTAGTCGACTGCCTGCCTCGCGCTGAACCCGAGACCGGGCACCAGCGTGGCCTCCGCCGCGGCCCGGGTGTCGGCGAACTCGGTGTCGTCCAGGAACCCCGGATTGAACAACGACTGGTCGACCAGGCCGGCCTGGATCACGCCGAACGCGGCGGCGAGCAGCGCGATCCCCGGCCAGCCGAGCCCGAACCGCCGGGCCGTCTCGCGGATCAGCAGCGCGGCCCCGCCGTACATCGGGGCGAGCACCAGCACCACGAACGGCATGCCGGTGAGGGTGAAGCCGCCCCAGGAGCACTCGGCGGTCCACGGGGCGAGCAGTAGCAGCGCGATCGCCGGCACCAGCCGCCGGCGCGGGGGTTCGGTCGTCATGCCCGCACGGTCCCGCAGCCACCCGGCCCCTCGATACGGCCGCCGGACGACCGGGTCCGCGACCAAAGTCGACGGTCGCGGACCGGTGGGCCCGGCTAGAGCGCGAACAGCAGCGCGGCGTCGAGGAGGACGACCACGGCGGTGGCGAAGTGGATGCCGAAGGCGGTCGCCCGGGAGCCGCCGTGCCGCAGCACGATGAGGGTGTCGCCCAGCGGGGCGAGTGCGACGACCAGCATGAACCAGGCGACGGCGTCGGCGCTGGTGAAGGCGATCAGGGCGAGGCCGACCAGGCCGTAGGTGAGGTCACGCAGCCCTTTGATCGTGAGGTACGCGGGATCTCCCGTGCCCTCCGCGGCCGGGACGCCGTAGCCGGCGGCGGCGGCTCGGGGAACGAGGAGGAAGCGCGCGCCGATCAGGACGATGAAGAGGCTGAGGACGATGGCGAGCCCGTAGGCGACGGGGGTGAGCATGCCGACTCCAAGATTCTAGCGCTGCTAGGGATGAGAGCGAAGCTAGCAGAGCGCCGATAGATTGGCTAGCGGTGCTAGAGTGCTGGTCATGTCGATTCAGGCGCGCCGGGAGCGGGAGCGGGCGGAACGCGAACGGGCGATCATCACCGCCGCCCGGGACCTCGCCGAGTCGGAGGGCTGGGACGCGGTCACCACCCGCCGCCTCGCCGCCGAGATCGAGTACAGCCAGCCCGTCCTCTACAGCCACTTCAAGGGCAAGGACGCCATCATGGCGGCCGTCGCTCTGGAGGGCTGCGCCGAACTGGCAGTCGAACTCGCCGCCGCCCGGGCCGCCGCCACCGACCCGCGGGCCGCGGTGGCCGCCATCGCCACGGCGTACGCCGCGTTCGCCGAACGCCGGCCCGCGCTCTACGACGCGATCTTCACCCTCCCCGTCGCCCTCTCCTTCGCCAGCCAGGACACACCCGTCGAGCTGGTCCGGGCCTTCGCCGAACTGGCCGAGACGCTGCGCCCGTTCACCGGCGACGACGACCTGGAGACGTTCACCGAGACGTTCTGGAGCGCGCTGCACGGCCAGGTCACGCTGATGCGCGGCGGCCGTCTGCGGCGGGACGAACACGAGCGGCGGTTGGCCCTCCTGGTCGACCGGTTCGCCCGGCTAGGGTGAGCTGACCGCCAGGGAGGAGTACATCCGATGGCCACCCGCGCACCCGCCGCCGTCGCGACCGACGAGCCACTGCTGACCTATCTCGACGACGCCACCGGCGAGCGAACCGAGCTGACCGGGCCGCAGTTGGGCCGGTGGGCGGCCCGTAGTGCCGGGCTGCTGCGCGACGGGTGCGGGCTGCGCCCCGGTGACCGGGTGGCGGTGCTGCTGCCGCCGCACTGGCGTACCGCGGCGGTGCTGATCGGCGCCTGGTCGATCGGGCTGACCGTGTCGTTCCGTCCCCGCGCGCTGGCCGGGCTGCCGGTGCTCGAACCCGGCGCGGACCGGCCCTACGACGCGGTGTTCGTGACCCCGGAACGCCTCGACGACTGGCTGGAGGACGTGCCCGAGGGGACGCACCGCTACCTGGTGGGCACCGGGCCGGGCCCGCTCGACGAGGTTCCGCCGGGCTGGCTGGACTGGTCGGCCGAGGTGCTGCGGCACCCGACCGACCCGCCGGACTACACCGCCGTCGACCCGTCCGACCCGGCCACGCCGGACGGCACCAGCTTCGGCGCGTGGCGGCGCCTGGCCGCCGAGATCGCCACCCAGATGAACCTGCACCAAGGTGATCGCCTCGTGATCGACCCGACCGAGGACGAGCAGCCCCTGAAGTGGCTGCTGGCCCCGTTGTCCGCTGGCGCCACAGTCCTGATCCACGCCACCCCCACCCCCACCCCCTAGCCCCTCCCTCCCCGCCCGCGCCGCGCCTACCGCCCTCGCTCTCGTCGATCTTGCGGTTTCGGCCCTCCTGATGCCCGGGCTGCGGCTTTTGTCAGGGCAGCAACTGCATGATCAACGGGGTGGTGGGGCGCTTCCGTCGATCTTGGAGTTGTGGCGCCCAGATGGTCGGATTGACGGCATTCGTGAGGTGCCACAACTCCAAGATCGCGGAGGGTGCTTCCGAGATCTCGGCCGATCCCTGTCGGTGGGGCGTCTGTCTCAAGGTGGGTGGCCCGGAGGGCCGGGTGGGTGGGGAAACTGGTTGACCGTGGGGGACGGGGTGGGGCCTACTTCGTCGGTGTGCTGGACCGTGGGGGTCGGGCGGGGTGGCGGGAGCGGGCGTGGACGGGACGGATGCGTTGGTCTGGCGGGAGTTCGGCGAGGACGACCTGCCCGCGTTGACCGGCCTGGCGCAGGCGTGCCTCGCCACTGACGGCGGGTTGCCGCTGTTCGGGCGTACCCCGTTGGCGCGGGCGCGGCTGCTCCAGACGCGTACCCACGGCGCCTGGTCCGGCGACGACCTGGTCGCGGCCGTCGGGGTCGGCACCGGGCGGACGCCCGCCACCGCCACCGGCCTCGTGCACCCGGCGTGGCGCGGGCGCGGGCTCGGCGGCGCGCTGCTGGACCGGGCGGAGAAGCAGGCGGAAGGTGCGGGCCTGCTGGTCACCACGGAGACGTGGACCGCTGGCGCGGAGGAGTTGTTCGCGGCGCGTGGTTACACGCGGACGTTCCTGGAGTGGGTGCTGCGGCACGACCTCGACGCGCTGCCCGAGGTCGCCGCGCCGGACGGCGTGACTGTGGAGCCTGCGACGCTGGGACCGGAGTTGTTCGCCACCTACCGCGCGTCGTTCGCCGACCGGCCCGGATTCGTCGAGCCGGAGGCCGCCGAGTGGCTGGGCGACCTGCGTGACGACGAGGACTTCCGCCCGGAGCTGACGCTGCTCGCACGCGGCCCGGACGGTGGGCCGGCCGGCTTCGTGACCGTGCTCGACAACTGGATCGACCAGGTTGGCGTGGTACCCGGGTGGCGCGGGCGGCGGGTCGGCGCGTACCTGGTGGCGCGCGTGCTGCGTGGCCTCGCCGACGCGGGCGCGGACGCCGCGTGGCTCTGCGTCAACGACGACAACCCGGCCGCCGGGCTGTACCGGCGGCTCGGCTTCCGCGACTTCGGCCGCCGCGCCCGCTATCTGCATGGCTGACCCGACGCGGGAGGCGATTCTGCGGGCCCTCGCCGACCTGTGGGCGAACGGCTGCCCGGTGCCCGCGCCCGAACTCCGCGAACGGCTCGCCGACGTCGGTCTGCGCCGGTGGCGCAGCGTCGCCCGCCGGCACCGGGGGCGGCGGCTCGGCCCGGACGACCGGCTCAGAGATCTGGTACGCGGACTGGTCGCCGCGTTCGAGCCGGACCCCAAGCTGGTCGGGCCGCTGGTGCGTGACTACGAGTGCGTGGCGCGCGCCATCGCCGACGCCGTGACATCGACCGAGCCGCCGGGGGCTGTTGCGGACGCCCGGTGACGTGGTCTCATGGCGGAACGACGACGTCATCGATCCGCAGCTTTGACAACCTCGCGTCGGTACTCCTTTCATGCCTCTCGAAAGGTGCAACGATGCACAGGAAACCGACGATCCACCTGGCAGTGCTCGTCGCTGCCGCCGCCACCTTCCTGACCGCCGGAGGAGCCTCCGCCACGACCGCACCCGTGGCCGCCTCTCCCGCGGTCGCCGCGTGCGAGCCGGGCGCCGACACACACAGCGCCGCCCGGGTACGCGAGGGCGCCACCGCCAAGGAGCCCGAGCTCTACTCGACGAACGAGGCCAAGGCGTACGGCGTCATCAAGGACTCGCCGCGCCTGGCGAACGGCAGCGTCACAGTGCCGACGATCTTCCACATGATCTCGGACCACGAGCTGAGCGCGGCCGAGAAGGCCCGTTGGAACACGCTCATCTCGGCGCAGATGACTGTGCTGAACGACTCGTTCGCGGGTCGTACCGCGGCCGACGCGTCGGACACGCCGTTCCGCTTCTCGCTCGTGGACACCACGTGGACCGTCAACAGCTCCTGGTACACGGTGGTGCCGGGCAAGAGCGAGCGGGGCATGAAGAAGGCGCTCTACACCGGCGACTCCCGCACGCTGAACGTCTACGCGGCGAACATCGGTGACGGGCTGCTCGGCTGGGCGTACTTCCCGAAGGGCTACAACAACGGCCGCGACTACATCGACGGCGTGGTGATGCTCGACGAGTCGATGCCGGGCGGCACGGCCGGCAAGTACGCGCTCGGTGACACGCTCACGCACGAGGTCGGGCACTGGCTGATGCTGGAGCACACGTTCGCGCACGGCTGCTCCGCGTCCGGCGACTTCGTGGCCGACACCCCGCGTGAGGCGGCGCCGCAGTTCAACTGCCCGATCGGGGCGGACACCTGCACCGCGCCGGGCCTCGACCCGATCCACAACTTCATGGACTACACGCAGGACTCCTGCATGAACATGTTCACCCCGGGCCAGGCCGACCGGATGAGCGACGCCTGGGTCGCGTTCCGCGCCGGCGGACGAGGCTGACCGCGAGACCGGGCGGGCCGTGACGACGCGGTCCGCCCGGTCGACCGGAGCCCACCCGAATCGGCGTACTCAGATGTCGTCCCTTCTCGATACCCTCATGCGACTCGACGGCGATGCACGCCGTTGTCCAACGGGGGGAGGGGCATCGTCGTGCGCGCACAAAGAATGCTCGCCGCGTCACTGGGCATTGTGCTCGGTGCCGGCCTGATCAGTGTCGACACCGCTCCGGCGCAGGCCTACGAGCATCGGACCACCGGCAAGTCCGGCTGGGCCTACACGGATTCGCAACAGCCGAGGAAGTCGTTCGTCAACACGGACGGGGACGCGCCGGTCGGCGCCTGGACGGACGCGACCGGCACGAAGCACAAGTCCCGGTCCTACTTCACCTTCGACATCTCGCGTTTCCGCGGGACCGTCGTCCACAAGGCGGACCTGGTCGTCGCGGAGCGCTCCGCGGCGGACTGCGCGACCGCCCAGCCGGTCGAGCTGTGGCGTACCGACCCGATCACCGCGACCACGAGCTGGGCGTCGAGCCCGCGTCGTCGCGAGCTGCTCGGCACGGTGCAGGCCGGCGGGGAGGCAGCCTGCCCCGGCTATCTGGCGTGGGACATCATGCCCGCCCTCCAGAAGCTCGCGGATCAGGGCAAGCAGACGCTCACCGTCGAGATCCGGGTGCCGCACGGCTCCGAGGGCAAGCTCTCCCACGGCCGTAAGCTCCGCCCGTTCCCGGTGATCAACAGCGAGGCGAACCACGCGCCGACGGTCGGGCAGATCGGGATCGACTTCCCGGCCTGGGCCTGCGGGACCAAGACCGAGCCGCAGCCGGTGGGGCCGCGCAACCACGGCCTGATGGTCAAGGGCGCGGACGCGGACAGCAACGACGCCAACTACCGGGGGCAGTTCGCGGCATGGCCGGTCGGCCACGAGGACCAGCGCGCCGAGCAGTTCGGCTACAGCTACGGCGGCGCCCTCTCGAAGCTCGACTGGGACATGTCGCAGTACCCGCACGGGACCGTGGTGGCCTGGACCGCCCGCGCCTACGACGATCACGACTTCTCGCCGTGGGCCGAGCCGTGCTACGTCAAGGTGGACGCGCAGCGACCCGCCGCCCCCGTGGTGACCTCGGAGAAGTACCCGAACGACGGCCTGCCGCACGGCGGGGCGGGAGTGCCGGGGACGTTCACGTTCAAGGCCAACGGCTCGCCGGACGTGGTCGGCTACTACTGGGGGCGCTTCGGCGACGCGTACAACTACATCCCCGCGCCCGCGCCCGGTGCGGACGTGACCCTCGAATACACCCCGACCTCGTTCTCCGACTCGCTGAGCGTGCGCAGTGTGGACAGCGCGTCGAACTCGTCCGAGACGGTCCGCTACGAGTTCTGGGTGAAGTCGACTGCGCCGGAGGTGCAGGTGACGATGGCCGGCATCGGGCTGCCCAGCAAGCTGGCCGTGTCGACGAATGTGGAGGGGGTCACCGAGTTCGGCTACCGGATCGGTGCCGGCGGTGAGACCAGGGTGCCGGTGAACCCCGACGGCCCGACCGAGATCCCGGTGACGTTCGCCGAGGCGGGCCTCGTCAAGGTCGAGGTACGCAGCTACGTCGGCAGCGAGTTCGTCGGCGGGTACACCGAGAACGTGTCGGTCCGCGACCTGCCGACCGTGGAGTCGGCCGACTTCTCCTTCCCCGAGCACGACGGCGTGGTGGACCGTCCCGGCAGCTTCACGTTCCGGCCCGGCCGGACCGCTGTCGTGGCGTACGAGTACTCGTTCGGTGACGGCAATCTGCTGCGCGTCGACGCGGCCGCGGACGGCACCGCGGTGCTGCACTGGACGCCCACCGAGCCGGGCTGGTACGCGCTGACCGTGCGGAGCGTCAGCGCCGACGGCACGGTCTCGGAGACGCAGGAGCACCAGTTCAACGTCATCGACACCAAGCCGTCCGTCTACTCCAGCACCTACTACGAGTACGGCGCCTGGGGCGGTGTCGGCATGCCGGGTGAGTTCCAGTTCGACACCGTGATGCCCGACGTCGACGCCTACGTCTACCGCCTCAACGACGGGCCCGAGCAGGTCGTGGACACGGACTCCAGCTGGACCCGGGTGATCCTCACGCCGGACCGCTCCGGCAGCAACACGCTGACGGTGCGTACCCGGTTCCTGGACGGCTCCTTCTCGCCGACGCGGACGTACACCTTCGAGGTCAGCGACGCGCCTGTGGTGACGTCGAGCGACTACCCGGAGAACGACTCGGCGGGTCAGCCCGGCCAGACCGGCCGGTTCACCTTCAACCCCGGCCGTCCCGGCGTGACGGAGTACCGCTACGTCCTGGAGTACAGCGGCGAGGAGCAGGTGGTTGCCGCCGGCGCGGACGGCCGGGCGACCATCGAGATCACGCCGACGCACTCCGGCTACACGCTGCTGACGGTCACCAGCCGGACGGCCGACGGCACGGTCAGCCCGGAGCGCCGGTACTACTTCCGGGTCCGTGAGCCGCGGGTCAACGTCAGCAGCGCGTACGACGAGTACAGCCCGCGTGGCGGGGTCGGGTCGGTCGGCACGTTCGGGGTGTACACCGAGATCAGCGAGGTGACGACCTTCGAGTACCAGCTCAACGGCGGCGCCTGGCAGAGCGTGCCGAAGAAGCCTGATGCGTTTGTCACGGACATCACCGTGACGATGGACCGCAACGGCGCGAACCTCATCTCGGTGCGGGGCCGTACCGCCTCGGGCGACCAGACGCCGCAGACCGACCACCCGTTCCTGGTCGGCACGGCGCCGCTCGTCGCGTCGGGCACCTACCCGGCCGGTCAGTGGTCCGGCGGTGTGGGGGTGGCCGGTGAGTTCACCTTCACGCAGGGCAGCCCGGGTGTGACCGAGTTCGAGTACGCAGTCGACGACGGGCAGCCGGTGACAGTGGCCGCGAACGCCGCCGGAGTCGCCACGGCGACCTTCACACCGACCTCGGCCGGCTCGTACACCATGCGGGTGCGCGGCCGGACCGCCGACGGGGTGTGGACCGACACGACGAGCTACTACTTCCTGGTCAACTACTCCTGACCCGGTCGTGACGGTGGGCCGCCCGGAAGGGGCGGCCCACCGGTCGCTCAGTCGACTGTGGGCAGCGACGGCCCGAGCACGTCGTCGGCGTCCACGATGGTGTACGCGTACCCCTGCTCGGCCAGGAACCGCTGCCGGTGCGCGGCGTACTCGGTGTCGATGGTGTCCCGGGAGACCACCGTGTAGAAGTGCGCCTGCCGGCCGTCGGCCTTCGGGCGCAGCACCCGGCCCAGCCGTTGCGCCTCCTCCTGCCGGGAGCCGAACGTGCCGGACACCTGGATCGCCACCGCCGCCTCCGGCAGGTCGATGGAGAAGTTCCCGACCTTGGAGATGACCAGGGTGCGGATCTCGCCGGAGCGGAACGCGTCGAACAGCCGCTCGCGCTCCTTGTTCGTGGTGGAGCCCTGCACGATCGGCGCGTCCAGGTATTCGCCGAGCTGGTGCAGCTGGTCGAGGAACCCACCGATGACGAGGACCTGCTCGGACGGGTGCCGGTCCACCAGGGCCCGCACCACAGGCAGCTTCGTGCGGGCGGTGGCCGCCATCCGGTAGCGCTCCTCCGCCTCCGCCGTCGCGTACGCCAGCCGCTCGGCGTCGGTGAGCGTCACCCGCACCTCGGTGCACTCCGCCGGGGCGATCCAGCCCTGCTGCTCGATGTCCTTCCACGGCGCGTCGTACCGCTTCGGGCCGATCAGGCTGAACACGTCGCCCTCCCGGCCGTCCTCGCGTACCAGAGTCGCGGTGAGGCCGAGCCGGCGGCGGGCCTGGAGGTCCGCCGTGAAGCGGAAGATCGGTGCGGGCAGCAGGTGCACCTCGTCGTAGACGACCAGGCCCCAGTCGCGGGCGCCGAACAGGTCCAGGTGGGTGAACGCGCCGCCGCGCCGTGAGGTGAGCACCTGGTACGTGGCGATGGTGACCGGGCGGATCTCCTTGCGCTCGCCCGAGTACTCGCCGATCTCCTCCTCGGTCAGCGACGTGCGGGCGATCAGCTCCCGCTTCCACTGCCGTCCCGCCACCGTGTTGGTGACCAGGATCAGCGTGGTCGCCTTCGCCTCGGCCATCGCCGCCGCCCCGACGAGCGTCTTGCCGGCGCCGCAGGGCAGCACCACCACGCCGGACCCGCCGGCCCAGAACGCCTCGACCGCCTCCCGCTGGTACGACCGCAGCGTCCACGGCTTGCCGCCGTCCTTGCCGGACTCGGCCAGCTCGATCGGGTGCGCCTCGCCGTCCACGTACCCGGCGAGGTCCTCGGCCGGCCAGCCCAGCTTGAGCAGCGCCTGCTTGAGCCGCCCCCGCTCGGACGGGTGCACCGCGACGGTGTCGTCGTCGAGCTTCGCGCCGAGCATGCCGGCGAGCTTCTTGCTCTTGGCGACCTCGATCAGCACCACCCGGTCGAGCGCGCGCAGCACCAGGCCGTGCACCGGGTCGTTGGCGAGCTGGAGCCGGCCGTACCGGTCCATCGTCTCGGCCACGTCGACGAGCAGTCCGTGCGGCACCGGGTAGCGCGAATACTTGATCAGCGAGTCGACCACGCCCTCGGCGTCGTGGCCGGCGGCCCGGGCGTTCCACAGGCCAAGCGGCGTGAGCCGGTAGGTGTGCACGTGCTCGGGGGAGCGTTCCAGCTCGGCGAACGGCGCGATCGCCATCCGGCACGCCTGCGCGTCGGGGTGATCCACCTCCAGCAGCAGCGTCTTGTCCGACTGCACGATCAGTGGTCCACCGCTCACGCCAGCGTCCTCTCGCATCGCCCGGAACCCGCTGCCCGGAAACTCGTCGCCCGGAACCCGGTCGCCCGGCATCCCGTCCGCACCCCGGCTGACCTGCCGCAGGCCGACCATCCAGTGTTGCACGCCGGAGGGCGCCGCAAAAAAGTCTCGCTGGACAGGCAACGTCATACTCGTCCCACACGTCTAGCAAGCGGGACAACTGTCCAGGGAGGGCCCATGCAGCGTGTCCGGTTTCTCGCCCGGGTCACCGCCCTGGCGGTGGTCGTGCTGGTCGGTGTCGGCGCCTGTGCGCTCGATCCGCAGGCGGAAGGCGCCGGGGGGAGCACCCCCGGCCCGGTCGGGCTGACGGAGGGAGCATCGGGGGCGAGCGCGTCGCCCACGCCGGATCAGCCGGTCACGTCCCCGTCGGCGCAGTCGAGCCGGACGGCCTCGCCGAAACCCTCCCGGTCGCCGGAGGCGACGAAGACGACGAAGCCCAAGCCGAAGCCGAGCGCGTCCGCCGGGTGCCCGCAGGGGGAGCACCAGCGGGCCGTGGAGACGTACCTGACCAGGCTGGGCGGCTTCGGGACGCTGACCGTGGACGGCGAGCAGTCCGCCGCCGACTGCGCGGCGATCAAGAAGTTCCAGATCCGGTACGGGATCAGCCCGTCCTCCGGTCGCGCCGGCCCCACCACGTACGACGTGGCGAAGCGGCTCGCCGCCACCGACACCGCGCGGTGCAGGGCCGGTTCCCGGCTCACCTTCTGCGTCGACCTGACCCGGCAGACGGTCTGGGCGATGCGCGGCGGCACTGTGGTGATGGGCCCGACAGTCACCCGCACCGGCATGTCCGGCTACGCCACCCCGGCCGGCACGTACTCGGTGGGCCGGAAGAACCCGCGCGAGTGGTCGAACCCGTACGAGGTGTGGCTGCCGTACTGGCAGCAGTTCAACGGCGGGATCGGCTTCCACGAGACCACCACCTACCTGCACAACGGCGCGATCGGCTCGCACGGCTGCGTCAACCTGCTGCACCGTGACGCGGTACGCCTCTGGGAGCTGGGCTCGGTCGGCACCCGCGTGGTCGTGATCGGCCGCCGCCCCGGCACCTGAGCCCGGAACCCGTCCCACCCGTGACCGGACCGCCCGGATCAGGGTTTTAACCCCTGTCCGCGCGGTCCGGTTGGTGTAACCCTGGAAGCCGGGTCCATGCCGGGACGGGGAGGGACTGCCATGACCGTTGACCAGGACGTGCTTCCCGAGGACGAACGGACGCGGCAGCAGGAGGTGCCCACGGCGGTCGTGCTCGCCTACGCGGCCGCCGCGGCGGGGGTGTTCGGCTGGTTCCTGTTCGGGCTGCTGGTGCAGCAGCAGGGCTTCGTCGACTCGGTGGGCGAGTCGGCCGGTGCGGCGTTCGCGTTGCTGCTGGCCGTGTCGGTGATCGGCACGCTGCGCCGCAACGGGGAGTAGCTCACTCCTCCAGCACCGCCGCAGTGATCCGGTGCAGCGCGAACGTGTGCAGCATCTCCGTCCGGTCGTCCTCGGCGCGCAGGTAGCCGGCGCCGATCGACACCGGCCGGACCAGCCGGGACGCGGTCGCCCCGTGCGCGTCGACGTAGCCGACCCAGACCAGCGCCTTGTCCCGTACCGCCTGCTGGAGCACCGCCAGCGCGTCGCCGTGCCCGGACACGGGCGCGGGACCGCCGGCCGCCGGGGCGCCGCGGACCACCGCCGGGGCCCGCCGCGCCGCCCGGGCCGCCGCCTCGCCCCGGCGGATCTGCTCCACCACGCCGAGCAGGCGGGGCATCGGCAGCTTCGGCGTGGCGAGCGGGTCGACCGCACGGCCGATCGCGGTACGCGCCGGCGCCCGCCGGGTCTTCGGCCGCGCCAGCACAGTCGCTCCGCTGGCGTCCTCCGGCACCGGGGCGTACCCGGCGTCGCGCAGCGCGGTGAGCATCCGGTTGACCTGGTACGGGGTGACCAGCACCGTGGGCGCGAGCCGGCGGAACGCCAGCGGCTCCAGTCGCCGGTCCGCCTGCACCTCGCTGAGCAGCGTCTCGTCGTCGCTGCGCACGTACGCGCCGGCCGACCCGACGCGCAGCCCGCCGTGCTTGCGGGCCGCGTCGTCGACCAGATAGGTCAGGCCCTGCGGCACCGGGGTACGCGAGCGGCGGCGGAACAGCGCGTGCAGGTCGTCGGCGGTGTAGCCGGCGTCGAGCGCCCGCCTGATGCTCGCCGTGGTGACCCGGTGCACGCTGGCTCCGCCCGCCGACTCGTGCTCGGCCACCACGTCCAGTTCGGCGGCGAGCGCCGGGTCGGGCGGGCCGGGCACCACCACTGTCAGGTCGGCCTGCACCAGCACGTGGTCGACCGGGGCGGGCAGCAGCCCGTCCAGCGCCCGTACTGTCGTCGACGCGTCGCCCGACTCGGCGTCGGAGCGCAGCCCGAGCGGGTCGTCACCGCGCTCGTCGGCCTCGGTCAGCTCGGCGAGCAGCAGCCGCCCGTACGAGGTGAGCGCATTGAGCCCGGTCACGCCCAGCGTGGCGGCCTCGGCGAGCACCTCCCGGTGCGCCGTCTCCCGCCCCCGGGCCCGCCGCGGCGCGCGCCAGTCCAGCAGTTCCAGCACCTCGTCGGTGGTCGGGGCGGTGCCGGGTGGCAGGTCGGCCAGCACGGCGAGCACCGCACGCCGGGCGGCCGGCGCCCCTGCTCGTTCCGCCTCGGCGGAGAGCACCGAGATGGGCCGGTCCCGGTCGTCGCGCTGCCCGATCAGGCCGGCCTGGCGGGGCATCGACATCCAGGCGCGGGCGAGCTGCTCCCAGCGCTGGGCCAGCGACACCGCGCGCCACACCTCGTATCCGCCGGTGGGCAGGATCTGCTGGTCGCCGCCGTACCGGGTGGTGGCCGCGCCGGTCAGCTCCATCTCGCCGGTCAGCCCGGCCGCGTACGCCACCTCGAACAGCAGCGCGGTGGTCGGCTCGTCCAGCCCGAGGCCACGAGCGAGCCGCCGCAGGTCGCGTACGCCGACGCCGCCGGAGCGCAGGACCGGTGCCGGTTCGGCGGTCAGCGCCTCCAGCATCGCCTCGGTGTGCCGGACCACCTCCATGGTCTGCCCGGCGCCGGCCGAGTCGACGGACTTCACCTCGCGCGGCGGGCCGGACACCACCGGCGGGCTGGTGCGCAGCGGGCCGAGCGGACCGGCGTCGCGGCGCAGCACCAGCCCCACCTCGCGGGGCAGCTCGACGGTGCCGTTGCGGCCGCCGGACATCCGGACCAGGAGCCGGTGCTCGACCAGCCAGCGGATCGGCGAGCCGGTCGGCGCGCCGCCGTTCACCAGGTCGGGCGGGAGCACGTCCTCGGCGCCGGTGGCGGGGGCCTCCAGCGCGCCGGGGGCCACGGTCCCGACCGGCGGCCCGGCGGCGAGCCGGTCCAGGACCGCCCGGGCCGAGGGCGGCGCGGACAGCAGCGTCCGCCGCAGTTTCGCCGGGTCCGCGCAGAGCGCCGCCGCGCGCGGGTCCAGCTCCGCCGCCGGCCGGCCCAGCCCCGCCGGGTACGGGGACACCTCGTCGATGCCGCCGGCCACGCACAGGTCGTGCTCGGGGCCGTACAGCAGGAACCGGGCCCGGAGCCGGTCGACGGCGGCGCGGACCGCTGTCGGGGCGGGCGGCTGCGGCCCGGCGGTGGCCATGGCGAGGATCTGGTCGGTGGAGGTGGCGCCCTCGGGACCGCGGGTGAGCCGGGCGGCGTCGAGGATCTGGAGGGTGAACTGGTCCAGCCCGTCGAGCGCCCGGGCCACGGAGACCCGGGACTGGGCGCGCAGGGCGAGGGCGGACACGTCGGCCGGCACCGGCACGACGAGGTCCGGCCGCAGCTGGAGCAGGGCGGCAAGCGACTCGTCGGGGAGGGCCCGCAGGTGGTCGGCGAGTGAGGTGGTCATCGTCGTACCACGCTAGCCCGCTGGGTAGGTTCTCGGCATGTCTCCGCTGATGGTCGGCTTCGACCTCGACATGACCCTGGTCGACTCCCGGCCCGGGATCGCCGCCGCGTTCCGGGCGCTCACCGCGCGCACGGGCGTGCACGTGGACGGGGAACTGGCCGTCTCCCGGCTGGGCCCGCCGCTGCGTACCGAGCTGGCGCACTGGTTCCCGCCGGAGCGCGTCGAGGAGGCGGTGACGCTCTACCGGGAGCTGTATCCGGCGTACGCGATCACGCCGACCGTGCCGATGCCGGGTGCGGAGGCCGCGCTGCGCGCGGTGCAGGCGCGCGGCGGGCGGACGATGGTGGTGACCGCGAAGATGGGCCGGCTGGCGAAGCTGCACCTGGACCACCTCGGGCTACCGGTGGACGAGCTGGCCGGGGACGTGTTCGCCGAGCAGAAGGCGGTCGCGTTGCGCGAGCACGGCGCGACGCTCTACGTGGGCGACCACGTGGCCGACATGGCCGCCGCGCGAGCCGCGGGAATCCCGGGCGTGGCAGTGGCGACCGGCCCGTGCTCGGCCGACGAACTGATCGAGGCCGGGGCGTACCTGGTGCTTGATGATCTCGTCGAATTCCCGAGGGCGCTGGACCGGATCATCGGGCTAGCCTTGGAGGGGTAGACGGTTCGAGTGGAGCGGGGTTCAACAGGTGCCGACGGGTCGAGTGAAGTGGTACGACGCCGCCAAGGGGTACGGGTTCGTCACCAGTGACGAGGGTGGCGACGTGTTCCTGCCGAAGGGCGCGCTACCGGCGGGTGTCGCCGACCTGAAGGGTGGCCAGCGGGTCGATTTCAGCGTGGTCGACAGCCGGCGGGGCGCCCAGGCGATGGGGGTCAAGCTGCTGGAGGCGCCGCCGTCCGTGGCGGAGCTGCGCCGCCGGCCGGCCGAGGAACTCCACGGCCTGGTCGAAGACATGATCAAGGTGCTGGAGGCGAAGGTCCAGCCGGACCTGCGCCGGGGTCGCTTCCCGGATCGGAAGACCGCGCAGAAGATCGCTCAGCTGGTCCACGCGGTGGCGCGCGAGCTGGAGGTCTGAGGGACGAGCCCGGCGTCGGCGGCCCGGCCCAGCAGCGCCTCCACGGCGGCGAAGCCGGCCTCTCCCAGGTCGGCGGTGAACTCGTTGACGTAGAGGCCGATGTGCCGGTCCACCACGTCGGGCTCCATCTCCTGAGCGTGCGTAAGGACGTACTCGCGGCTGGCCTCCGGGTCGGCCCACGCCTGGCGTACCGACTCGCGGATCCATGCGGCGGCGTCGACCGGGTCGACGGCGCCCCGGCGGGCCAGGATCGCGCCGAGCGGGATCGGCAGCCCGGTGTCGCCCTCCCACCACTCGCCCAGGTCGACCAGGGCGGTCAGCCCGTGCCGCGGGTAGGTGAAGCGCGCCTCGTGGATGACCAGGCCCGCGTCGTACCGGCCGGCGGCCACGCCCGGCATGATCTCGTGGAACGGCACCACCTCGATCCGCGCCGGTGCCTGGTCGGCCGCCCAGAGGCGGAACAGCAGGTACGCGGTGGTCCGCTCGCCGGGCACCGCCACCGTCGCGCCGGACAGGTCGGTCCGGTCGCCACGGGTCAGCACCAGCGGCCCGCAGCCCCGGCCCAGCGCGCCGCCGCAGGGCAGCAGGTGGTAGTCGTCGAGCAGCCAGGGCAGCGCCGCGTAGCTGACCTTCACCAGGTCGAACGCGCCCCGCTCGGCGGCGGTGTTCGTGACGTCGACGTCCGCGTAGGTCACCTCGACCGCCGGCGCGCCCGGCACCCGGCCGTGCACGAGGGCGTCGAAGACGAACGTGTCGTTGGGGCAGGGGGAGATCGCCAGGGAGAGCGCCACGGTCCCACCGTAACCCCGGCGGCCGGGCGGCCCGTCACCCCGTCCGGTGTGACGTCCAGCCGTTCCGGTGCAGCCGCTCGATGCCGTCGAGCAGCAGGTCCAGCGCGAATTCGAACTCGAACTGGTCGTCGCAGCCCGGGCCGACCACCGAGTCGTCGTCGTGGGACGCGGCGGTGGCGATGGCCGCGAGGTGCGGGAACCGGGCGGCCGCCTCCGGCGGCAGGTCCGCCGGCGGGTCGGCGCTCGTCGCGCCGGACCGGCCCGCCTGCCGGGAGGTGTCGAACAGCTCCTGGCTGAAGCCCAGCACGCGGCTGCCCAGCGCGTGCATGACGTGGTGGGCCAGGTCGGTGGAGAACCCGCCCGCCCGCAGCGCGCCCACTGTCGAGTCGAGGTACGCGAGGACGGCCGGCGTGGGCGTGGTCCGGGACTCGATCGCCAGCGACGCCCACGGGTGGCGGAGCAGCATCTGCCGCGCCGACAGGATGCGCCGGCGGATCGCCTGCTTCCAGTCGCCGGCCGCCGGCGGGTCGATCTCCGCGACGACGATGTCGATCATGCCGTCGAGCAGTTCGTCCTTGTTCGCCACGTGCTTGTAGAGGGCCATCGGCACGACGCCCAGGTCCTGCGCGAGGTTGCGCATGCTCAGCGACTCGATGCCGGTCCGGTCGGCGAGCACGACTGCGGTACGCAGGACGCGATCCCTGGTCAGGGGTGTCCGGCGCACCGTCTCCGTCTGCTCCGCCATGTCGTCCCCAGTCCTCCCGAAGGCCGTTGACACAGTAACCGTCTTGACTGGTGTACGGCGTACACCTAGCCTTGTCCCATGATGGTGTACGCCGTACACCTGGGAGGGAGTGGCGACATGAAGGCGATCGTCCAGGAGCGGTACGGCCCCCCGGAGACACTCGTGCTCGCCGACGTCGAGACGCCCGCGCCCGGCCCCGGCGACGTCCTCGTCCGGGTCGAGGCCGCCGCGTTGAACGCGTACGACTGGCACGTCATGCGCGGCGACCCCCGGCTGTCGCGGCTGGCGCTCGGCCTCGCGCGGCCCCGCGCCCGCATCCGTGGCCGGGACTTCGCCGGCCGGGTCGAGGCCGTCGGCGCCCAGGTGCGGCAGGTACGCCCCGGCGACACCGTCTTCGGTGACCTCGGCGAGGCCGACGGCGCGTTCGCCGAGTACGTGTGCGTGCCCGAGCACCTGGTCGCGCCGCGGCCGGCGAACCTGACGGCGGCGCAGGCGGCAGCACTGCCGCTGGCGGGCGTCACCGCGCTCCAGGGCCTGCGCGACGCCGGGCAGGTCCGGCCCGGCCACCGCGTCCTGATCAACGGGGCCTCCGGCGGCGTCGGCACGCTCGCCGTCCAGTTGGCGAAGGCACTCGGCGCGACTGTGACAGGCGTGTGCCGCACCCGCAACGTCGAGCTGGTCCGTTCCCTGGGCGCCGACCACGTGGTCGACTACACCCGCGACGACTTCACCCGCGACGGGCGCCGCCACGACGTGGTGTTCGACCTGGTCGGCAACCGCCCCCTGACCGCGTTGCGGCGGGCGCTCACGCCGGACGGGACGCTCGTGCTCTCCGGTGGCGGCGTCTACCGGGGCGGCAGCCTGCTCGGCCCGATCGGGCTGCTGGCGCGCGGACGGCTGCTCGCGCCGGTCGTCAGGCAGCGCGTCGTCGTCCTCGCCACGTCACCCGGCCGGGCCCACCTCGACGTGCTGCGCGAGCACGCCGAGGCGGGCCGGCTCACGCCTGTGGTCGACCGGACGCATCCGCTGCGCGAGGTGCCCGAGGCCGTCCGCTACCTCGAAACCGAGCACGCGCGAGCCAAGGTCGTCATCACGATCTGAGCCCGCCGTCCCCAGCCCGGCGACTTATCCACAGGGTTGTCCACAGGTGGATGGATCACTTAAGGGCGGCCGCCGCGGCGGTGAGCGCGGCGAACGCCTCCCGCATCCGCCACGCGCTCCGGTCACGCGGTCCGATCGGGTTGGAGACGGTGCGCAGCTCGGCGAAGGGCACACCGGCCTGGGCGGCGGCGACCGCCACGCCGTACCCCTCCATCGCCTCGGCCACCGCGTCCGGGTGCCGTTCGGCGAGGGCCGCCGTGCTCGCGGCGGTGCCGGTCACCGTGCTGACGGTGAGCACGGTGCCGACGGTGGCTGCGGGCAGCGCGGCGCGCAGACGGGCCAGCAGGCCCGGATCGGCGAGCACGATCCGGCCGCCGCCGAGTAGTTCGGGAGGCATGCCCAGGTCCTCGACCGGGATGAACCCGGCCGGTGACTCGGCACCGAGGTCGGCGGCGACGCTGCGGTCGGCGAGCACCGTGCCGCCCACCGCGACCCGGCCGACGAACCCTCCGGCGATGCCGGCGCTGACCACCGCCCGGTACGGCCGCCCGGCCGCCTCGGCCAGCGCCAGCAGCCGTGCCGTGGCGGCCCCGGCGACGGCCGGGCCGACCCCGACCGGCAGCACCGTCACGTCCGGCGGTGCAGTCCCGTCCGGCGATGCAGTCCCGTCCGGCGGCGTCGTCCCGTTCGGCGCTGCCGGTGCGGTGAGGCCGGCACGGATCGCCTCGGCCTCGGCCGGTACGGCCGTGACCACGAGCAGACCGGTCACGCCACCGGCCCCCGGGGGTCGCGCCGCTCGGTGTCCTCGACGCCGCCCGGCCCGCCCACCGAGGAGGACGGCCGGTAGATGTGGAAGCCGGGCGGGGCCAGCCCGTCGTCGTCCGGCGGTGGGCTGGAGCGCTGGGGCGCCGGTGACGTGGGCGCCGGGTCGTCGAACGAGGTGGTGGCCGGTTTCTCGGCGCGGGTCGCCTGCTCCGCCGCCAGTTCCTCGTCGCCGAGCGGCCGGCCGGCCAGGTGCTCACCGCGCAGCTTGCCGGCGACCAGCACGCCGCGTACGGCCACCAGCGCGGCCACCGCGGCGGCGACGGTCACGCCGATCAGGCCGGTGAACGGCACCAGCCCGAGCCCGCCCCCGGCCACGAACGCGAGCATCAGCGCGGTCTCCGAGTGCGCGAACGAGCTGGCGCGCAGCCGCTCCGGGATGCGTTCCTGGATCGAGGCGTCCACCGCCAGCTTGGCGATCCCGCTCATCATCGCCGCGACCAGGCACAGCAGCGCCACCATGGGCAGCGAGAACTTCAGCGCGGCGAGCACGGCCACACCGGCCACCACGATCGTGCCGCTGGACTGGAGCGCTGTCGGCCGGTGGATGCGCAGACGGGTGCCGAGCGCGGTGGCCAGGAACGTGCCGACCGCCAGCGCGCCGCCGACCAGACCCAGCGCGCCCTGGGCGCCGAGGTCGCGGCCGAAGAAGTCGGTGGTCAGGTCACCGGCCTTGATCGCGAAGGCCAGGAACAGCAGCAGGAAGCCGTAGAGCCCGCGTAGCGCCGCCGCGCCGATCAGCGTGGCGATCACCAGCCGGCCACTGGGACGACCCCGGCCCAGCGGGCGCTCGCCGTCGCGGCGGCGCAGCGCGCGCAGCGGGTGCGGCATCCGCTCCGGCGGCTCGGAGTCGGCCTTCGGCGGCAGCCGGAGCGAGATCACCATGCCGATCAGGAAGATCACCGAGGCGACCCGCAGCGGCCACTGCGGCCCGAACCAGAACGCGGCCAGGCCGATCGGTGCGACGAGTGCGCCGGCCACCGTGCCGTAGACGCTCGCGCGCGCCCCGACCTGGGACAGCCCCAGCCCTTCCGGGAGAAGCCGGGGGACCGCCGCCGAGCGGGCCACCCCGTACGCCCGGGAGAGCGCGAGCACGCCGAACGCCGCCGGGTAGAGCCCGAAGCCGCCGATGTAGTCGGAGATCAACCAGGCCAGGAACGCCCGGCCCAGCATGGTGGTGGCCAGCGCGTACCGCCGGCCGTGGCGGAAGTGGTCGAGCAGCGGGCCGACCACCGGGGCGAGCATGGCGAACGGGACCATCGTCACCAGCAGGTAGAGGGCCACCTTGTTGCGCGCCTCGCCCAGCGGCACGTCGAAGAAGATCGTCCCGGCCAGGCCGATCGCGATGAGCGTGTCACCGGCGCAGGAGAGCGCGTGCAGGTCGAACAGGCGGACCATGCCCACCTCGTTGCCGGCGCTGCGGGCCCGGGCCGTGCCGGCACGCCGGGTCATCCAGCGCCCGCCGTGCAGCGAGCCCCGCAGCAGCAGCCGGGTGGCGCGGATGCCGGTGCCGACGGTCCGCCCGAGAAAGGAGCGGCCGGAGCGGGAGGACAGCGCCATGCGTCCCATCCTCGCCCATTCTCTCCGCGTGTGCCGCATCACCCGGAGAGAATGACTCCGGGGAGTGCCTGTCGCCCGTGGACGGGCATGGGGAACAATGGTCAGGTGACCAGGCCCGCCTCCGCCCGCGCTCCCCGGCTCGACCAGGTCTGCGCCGCCGCCGTCGAGGTGGCCCGCGACGCGATCACCGAGGTGGAGCCCACCGACATCGGCGATCATCTCCAGGCGGTCGCCGAGGGCGACCGGGTCGTCACCCACTACTTCGAATGCCGGATGGCCGGTTACCGCGGCTGGCGCTGGGCCGTCACTGTGACCCGGGTGCCGCGCAGCCGGCACGTCACCATCTGCGAGACGGTGCTGCTGCCCGGCCCGGACGCGCTTCTCGCTCCGGGCTGGCTGCCCTGGCAGGAGCGGCTCAAGCCGGGCGACCTGGGTCCGGGCGACCTGCTGCCCACCCCGGCCGACGACGAGCGGCTCGCCCCCGGCTACCTGCTCTCCGACGACCCCGCAGTGGAGGAGACCGCCTGGGAGCTGGGCCTGGGCCGGGCCCGGGTGCTGTCCCGGGAGGGCCGCGCCGAGGCCGCCCAGCGGTGGTACGACGGGGACCACGGCCCGGACGCCGCGATCTCGGCCGCCGCGCCGGCCGCCGCACGCTGCGGCACCTGCGGTTTCTACCTGCCGCTCGCCGGTTCGCTGCGCCTGGCGTTCGGTGCCTGCGGCAATTTCTACGCCCCTGACGACGGCCGGGTGGTGAGCGCCGACCACGGTTGCGGCGCGCACTCGGAGACGATGATCGAAGCGGCCGAGACGTCCGTGGACGAGCTGCCCACCGTCTACGACGACAGCGCGGTCGAGGCCATGACCGTCAGCCGGGCCCCGGGCTCGGTGGAGGCGGCCGAACCGGCGGAGCCGTACGGCCACCCCTGACGGGTCAGCGCGCTCGCTGCGCTTCGGCAGCGCGTCGGCGACGCCGGTTGGCGTCGTGCCGCATCATCACCGCCAAGCCGGGAAAGCCCCACAGGAAACCGGCCAGACAGGTCCAGAGCCAGTTCTGACGCCCGGATTCGGTGAGCCAGTCCCGGAAGAAGATCAGCAGCACCAGGCCGGCCACCGCCCAGGCGATCAGCCCGGCGACGGCGAACGGCACCATCGGCGGGTCGAGCGGCTCCGGCCGCGGCTGTTGCTCCTGTGACACCGGCCCAGCCTACGTGATCGTTCTTCCCTGCCTGCCAGGTGATCTGGGACGATGCGCGCGACAAAACCCGGCCGATGACCAGATGAGGAACCATGTCCATTGCCCCGCCGCCGGATCACGGCACACCGCCCGATCCCGCGCATCCACGAAACGCCTTCGACCGCTTCTTCCTGATCTCGGCGCGCGGGTCGACGCTGAGCCGGGAGTTGCGAGGCGGCTTCGCCACGTTCTTCACGATGGCGTACATCGTGGTGTTGAACCCGCTGATCCTGGGCAGCGGTAAGGACGGCGACGGCCGTTCGCTGGCCATCCCGGCGCTCGCCGCGGCGACCGCGCTGGTCGCCGGCCTGATGACCATCCTGATGGGCGTGGTGGCCCGGTTCCCGATCGCGCTCGCGGCCGGTCTGGGCGTGAACGCGCTCGTCGCCTATGAGATCGCGCCCCAGATGACCTGGGCGGATGCGATGGGCCTGGTGGTCATCGAGGGTGTGCTGATCGGCATCCTGGTGCTCACCGGACTGCGTACCGCGGTGTTCCGCTCGGTGCCCACGCAGCTCAAGACCGCGATCGGCGTCGGCATCGGTCTGTTCCTGACCATCATCGGCCTGGTCGACGCCGGTTTCGTCAGGCGCGTGCCGGACGCCGCGAACTCCACGGTGCCGGTCGGGCTGGGCATCAACGGCAAGATCGTCAGCTGGCCGATGCTCGTCTTCGTGGTCGGCCTGCTGATCACGCTGGTCCTGGTGGTACGCCGGGTCCGCGGCGCGATCCTGATCGGCATCCTGGCCTCCACCGTGCTGGCCATCGTGGTCGAGGCGATCGCCAACGTCGGCCCGTCCTTCGTCGACGGCAAGCCGAACCCGAAGGGCTGGGCGCTGAACGTGCCCGAGCTGCCCAAACAGATCGTGGACCTGCCCGACCTGTCGCTGCTGGGCCAGTTCAACGTGCTGAACTCGTGGAGCCGGGTCGGCTGGCTGGTGCCGCTGATGTTCATCTTCACGCTGCTGATCACGGACTTCTTCGACACCATGGGCACGATGGTCGCGATCGGCCAGGAAGGGGACATGCTCGACGAGACGGGCACCCCGCCGAAGGCCAAGGAGATCCTGCTGGTCGACTCGATCGCCGCCGCCGCGGGTGGCGCGGCCTCGGTGTCCAGCAACACGTCGTACATCGAGAGCGCCGCAGGCGTTGCGGAGGGTGCGCGGACCGGCGTGGCCAACCTGGTCACCGGCGCGTTGTTCCTGCTCGCCATGTTCCTGGCACCGCTGTCGCTGATCGTGCCGTTCGAGGCCGCGTCGACGGCGCTGGTGGTGGTCGGCTTCCTGATGATGACGGCGGTCCGCACGATCGACTGGACCGACTACGAGATCGCCATCCCGGCGTTCCTCACCATCGCGCTGATGCCGTTCACCTATTCGATCTCGAACGGCATCGGGGCCGGCGTGATCAGCTTCGTACTGCTGAAGGTGGCGAAGGGTAAGGCCCGGGAGGTCCACCCGCTCCTGTACGGGGTCGCCGTGCTGTTCATCGTGTACTTCCTGCGCGGGCCGGTCGAGTCCGTGTTGCTCTGACGCTGGTGAGCCTGGTCATAACGCATGTCGTTAGCCAGGCTCATTAGTTAGGCTAACTAGTGTGACGGAGCGGACGGTGACGGCGAAACGCGTGCCACCGGCGCAGCTGGCTCCTCAGCTGCGAGATGCGATCACCCGGCTCAACCGGCGGGTACGACAAGCCCGGCCGGTCGGCGACCTCACGGTCACCCAGCTGTCGGCGCTCACCAGCCTCAATCTGGCGGGCGCCCTCACGCCACGGGAACTGGCTGATGTCGAACGGGTGCAGCCGCCCACGATGACGAAGATCGTCGCGAAGTTGGAGGAGCGCGGCCTCGTGCAGCGCACCCCCCATCCGACCGACGGACGGCAGGTCATCCTGGCGGCGACCGAAGGGGGAAGGGCCGTACTCGACCAGTTCGAGCGGGCCCGCAACGAGTGGCTGGCCACCCGGCTGGCCGCGCTGACCGAGGACGAACGCGAGACGCTACGGCGAGCAGCGGACATCCTCCAGGGCATCGCTCGCGCCTGACACCGCCGCCCGCGGTTCGCTTCGTCAGCTGTGGATGAAGCGTACCGACGCGAGGAGGCGCACCTAGAGTGCAGGCCAAGCTGAGCACGATGTTCCAGTCCCTACGAGTCCGCAACTATCGACTCTTCGCCACCGGGCAGCTGATCAAACTGATCGGCGTCTGGATGATGTTCATCGCCCAGGACTGGCTCGTCCTCGAGCTCAGCGACAACTCCGCGACCGCGCTCGGCGTGGTCACCGCGTTGCAGTTCACCCCCGTACTCCTGCTCACGCTGCTGTCCGGCCGGCTCGCCGACCGCTACGACAAGCGGATGCTGCTCTTCGTCGCCAACGCCTTCTGGACCGTGCTGTCGCTCGCCATGAGCATCCTGGTCCTCACCGGCCTGGTGCAGCTCTGGCACGTCTTCACGTTCGCCGCCCTGCTCGGCGTCGCCAACGCGGTCGAGACGCCGGTCCGCCAGGCCTTCGTCTCCGAGCTGGTCGGCATGCCGCTGCTGCCGAACGCGCTCTCGCTCAACGCAGCAGTGTTCAACTCCGCCCGGATCGTCGGCCCGGCCGTCGCCGGCCTGGCCATCGCCGTCGTCGACGTCGGCCCGGTCTTCCTGGTCACCGCGCTCAGCTCGATCGCCCCGCTGGTCAACGTGGTCCGGATGCGTACCGACGAGCTGCACCGCAAGGACCTGCCACCGGTCGGCGAGCGGGACCAGGCCCGGGTGGTCGACGGCCTCCGGTACGTGGCACGCCGCCCGGACATCCTGCTGCCGATGGTCCTCATGTCGGTGATCGGGATGAGCCTGTTCAACTTCCAGCTCACCCTCGCCGCGCTCGCGAAGACCGTGTTCAACACCGGTGCCGCCTCGTTCGGCCTGTTCAGCACCGCCCTCGCGGCCGGCGCGCTGGTCGGGGCGCTGGCCGGCACCGGACGGCGCAGCCGGCCCTCGGTCTGGCTCGTGCTCGGCGCCGCGATCGGCTGCGCGATCTTCGGCACGCTCGTCGGGCTCGCCCCGGCGTACTGGATGGTCGTGACGCTGCTGCTGCCCGCCGGGTTCTTCATGATCTACTTTGCCCAGGCCGCCAACCAGCGCGTACAGCTCGGTGTCGACGCGTCCTTCCGGGGACGGGTGATGGCGCTGTGGGTGCTGGTGTTCCTGGGCACCAACCCGGTCGGCGCGCCGCTGATCGGCTGGGTCGCCGAGACGTACGGCGCGGGCGCGAGCATCTGGGCCGGTGGCCTGATCTCGCTGACCGCCGCGCTGCTGGCGCTCACCTGGCAGCTGCGCCGCTCCGGCGCCCGGCTGCGGATGCGGGTGCTGCCGATGCCCCGCTTCTACGTGGTTTCGCCCGGCGCCAAGTAGCCCTGATAGCCGGTCGTACCGGCCCGATTACCCAAACGGGTGGCGGGCCGGTGCGGCAGGGCTTAGCGTCGATGTGTGGAAGTGGGGCAGGGACTGCTGCTGGCGCTGGCGATCCTCGCCGTCTGCTGCCTGCCTGCCCTGTTCGCGCTGCTGTTCTGCGCCGACGAGATCATCGATCGGGTCGCCTGCGGATGGGCCGAGTGGCGGGAGCAGCGCCGGGAACGCCGTACCATCGCGCGGCTCGACCGGGCCATCGAGGCCGAGGCGCTGACCCGCGACATCGACCTCACCGAGTTCGACAAGGACGGCCGCCGCCCGCTGGAACAACTCGCCACCGACCTGCGCCGGCTCGGCGGCCACCGGCTCGCCGCCGCCGACCGCAGCGTGGTGTGGCACGGCGCGGTCATCGAGGCGTACGACGAACGGCTGCGCGCCGCCTGCCACGCGCTCGGCATCGCCGAACACCTGGCCGAGCTGGACGGCGTCGACCGGGAGATCGAACGGGTACGCGTCGAAGGGCTGCTGCACGCCGCCGGGCTGACCCTGCCGGCCGCGCGCGCCGCGCACCACCAGCGGCACCGCTGACCGGGTGCGTCTCTTCGCGGCGATCTACCCACCTGCGGTGGTCGTCGCGGACCTGACCGCCCGAATGAAGGGCCTGCGGGTCGCGGCCGCCCGCCACGCCCGCCTCGCCGACCCGGCGAACCTGCACCTCACGCTCGCCTTCCTCGGCGAAGTGCCGGACGACCGGCTGCCCGATGTGAAGCACGCGCTCGCCTCGGCCGCCCGGACGGCTCGTTCCCCGCGGCTGTGCCTGGCGGGTGGCGGCTGCTTCGGTGAGGGCCGGTCCACAGTGCTCTGGGTCGACGTGCGCGGCGAGGTCGAGGCGCTCGACGCGCTCGCCCTGTCGATCCGTGGCGGGCTGCGCGAGGCCGGGCTGCCGTGTGACGACAAGCCGTTCCGGGCGCATCTGACCATCGCCCGCCCCGGCGACCGGGTGGCCGAGGCCGACGTCCGCTCGGACGTGCACACGCTGCACGACTACGCCGGGCCGCAGTGGACGGCCGGCGAGGTGCTCCTGATCCGCAGCCACCTGGGCCGTACGCCGCGCTACACCCGCGTCGCCGCGTGGGCGCTGGCGGCGGGCGCTTAATTCGGGCGGGGCGTTAAGAAGGGGCCCCTCCTCTACCGGAGGCGTTAAGAAGGGGCCCTTCCTTTCCTACCAGGCCCAGGCTTCGGGGCCGGGACCGCCGTTGCCGACCGGCGGGAACAGCTCGTCGAGGCGGGTCAGCGTCGACTCGTCCAGCTGGACGTCGAGGGCGCCCAGGTTGCGGTCGAGCTGGTCCATGGTGCGCGGGCCGACGATCGGGGCGGTCACGCCCGGCCGGGACAGCAGCCACGCCAGCGCCACGTCGGCCGGGTCGTGGCCCAGGTCGGCGCAGAGCTTCTCGTACGCCTCGATGGTGTTCCGGTGCTCGGCCAGCGCGTCGGCCGAGCGGCCGGTGGTGCCGCGCGCCGCGCTGCCCTCGGCCATCTTGCGGATGATGCCGGAGAGCAGCCCGCCGTGCAGCGGCGACCAGGGGATGATGCCCAGCCCGTAGTGCTGCGCGGCCGGGACGACCTCCAGTTCGACGTACCGGGTCAGCAGGTTGTAGATGCACTGCTCGGAGACGAGCCCGAGGAAGTTGCGCTTGCCGGCCGCGGCCTGCGCCTGCGCGATGTGCCAGCCGGCGAAGTTGGACGATCCGACGTAGAGCACCTTGCCCTGGGCGACGAGCGTCTCCATCGCCTGCCAGATCTCCTCCCACGGCGTGGTCCGGGAGATGTGGTGCATCTGGTAGAGGTCGATCGTGTCGGTCTGGAGCCGGCGCAGCGAGTCCTCGCAGGCCCGGATGATGTGCCGGGCGCTCAGGCCCTGCTCGTTGGGCCACTCGCCCATCTTGCCGTACACCTTGGTGGCGAGGACGACCTTGTCGCGGCGCCCGCCGCCCTGCGCGAACCAGCGGCCGACGATCTGCTCGGTGACGCCCTCACCGAGCTTCCAGCCGTAGACGTTCGCGGTGTCGAAGAAGTTGATCCCGTGTTCGAGCGCCCGGTCCATGATGGCGAAACTGTCCGGCTCGTCGGTCTGCGGACCGAAGTTCATCGTGCCGAGGCAGAGTCGGCTCACGGACAGACCGGTGCGTCCCAGGTTCGTGTACTCCATGACTCCACCCTGGCACGCCGGCACTTAGAGTGCCCTCTCAACGAGCCAGGGTGGAGCGGTGGATCAGGATGATTCGCGGGCCGCCGGGCCGGTGCCGAACAGCACGTCGTCCCAGCTCGGCAACCGCTTGCGCGGCTTGCCACCGGCATCGGTGGACTCGGCTGCCGCACCGCCGGTCGCCGCCGCGGGGCCGGTGCGGCGGGGCCGCAGCACGGCCAGCGAGGGTACGGCCGGGATCTCCTTCGGCGCGTCCGAGTCGTCGTCGAAGGCCGAACCCTGCCCACCACCGAGCAGCGCGGCGGCACCACCGGCGACGGCCCGCTGACGGGGCGCCTCCTGCCCGGCCAGCGCAGCCGGGGAGCGGGTGTCGAGACCACGCCCGGACGTGCCGCCGAGCGGCCGGTCCAGCGAGGCGAGCAGCGCGTCCCGGCCGGCGCGGATCGGGTCACGCCCCGGACGGGCATGCTCGGAGGCGGCCGGCAGGCCGTGCCCACCCCGGCTCGGCTCGCCGCGCGACGGACCGGGCAGCGCGTGACCGCCCCGCTCCGGCGCCGGCTCCTGGCCGAGGATCGGCGTGGGCCGCTCGGCGCACAGGTATTGCGCCATGTCGTCGTGCGGGGCGACGTTCTGCCGGGTCTTGTCCAGGTCCCACACCGCCTGGGCGGTGGCCTTGCCGGACGGCCAGGTCGCGATGATCCGCCAGGTGCCGTCGTCGCGGCGGTAGGCGTCCCACGAGATCTTCTCGGTGTCGATGCCGTGCTGGGCCAGCCGGCCGTTGACGACCTCGGCCAGCGGGGTCGGCTTCTCCGCGCCCTTGAGCCGGGTGCGGCGGGCGTGCTGGGCGAGCATGGCCCGCTCCTGGAGCACCGGACCGGCGTAACGCAGCACCCGGTCGACTGGTACGCCGGCGATGCGGGCGACGTCCTCCGCGGACTCGCCGGACCGGATCCGGGCCTGGATGTCGCGTGGGGACAGCGACGGCGTCGGGTCGGTGGCGCTCGGCACCACAGCGAGCGGCGGGGCGCCCGGCTCGGCGTGCAGCGCCGACGCGATCCGCTCGTCGATGGGCAGCGCCAGCAGGCGCCCCACCTCGTCGGCGAGCACCAGGGCCTGGCCGTCCTCGGAGAGGGCGACGAAGCGTACTGGGCGCATGGGCTTGCCTCCGTCCCGCTTCGCTGGCCGTCACGCCACGGGAGCCGGCCACCCGGGCGTCTCGCACCACCGTACGCTCATCTACCCGCCGATGGGGACTGCGACACCCCGGCATGTCGTGACTGAGCTGCGGTAACGATCACGGTGGGTGGCCGCCGGGGCCTCGACGGCCACGCACCGTCACGACGTGATCAGAGTCGCTCCACCACGTAGTCGATGGACGCGGTGAGCGCCTCGACGTCGGCCGGCTCGACGGCCGGGAACAGCGCCACCCGCAGCTGGTTGCGGCCCAGCTTGCGGTACGGCTCGGTGTCGACGATGCCGTTGGCGCGCAGCGCCTTGGCGATCGCCGTGGCGTCCACCTCGTCGGCGAAGTCGATGGTGGCGACCACGTTGGACCGCAGCGCCGGGTCCGACACGAACGGCGTGGCGAACGACGAGCGCTCGGCCCAGCCGTACACGATGCCGGCGCTCTCGGCGGTGCGCTTGGCCGCCCAGGCCAGCCCGCCCTGGGAGTTCATCCAGTCGGTCTGCTCCGCGGCCAGGAAGATGGTCGCCAGCGCCGGGGTGTTGTACGTCTGCTCCAGCCGCGAGTTGTCGATCGCGGTGACCAGGTCGAGGAAGGCCGGGATGTAGCGGCCGGACTCCTTGACCTCGGTGGCCCGGGCCAGCGCGGCCGGCGACATCAGGGCCAGCCAGAGCCCGCCGTCGGAGCCGAAGCACTTCTGCGGCGCGAAGTAGTAGACGTCGGTCTGGGCGACGTCCACGTCCAGCCCGCCCGCGCCGGAGGTGGCGTCGACCAGCAGCAGCGAGCCCTCGTCGGCGCCCGCGACCCGGCTGATCGGCACCGCGACGCCGGTGGAGGTCTCGTTGTGCGGGGTGGCGTAGACGTCCACGCCGGCCTCGGCCACGAGCGACGGGGCGCTGCCCGCCTCGGACTTGCGCACGGTCGGCTCACCGAGGAACGGCGCGTCCTTGACCGACTTGGCGAACTTGGCGCCGAACTCGCCGAAGCTGGCGAACTGGGCCCGGTCGCGGATCAGGCCGAACGTGGCGACCTCCCAGAACGCGGTGGTGCCGCCGTTGCCGAGCACCACCTCGTACCCCTCGGGCAGGGAGAAGAACTCGGCCAGGCCGCGGCGCAGCCGGGACACCTGGTCGCGGACCGTCTTCTGCCGGTGCGACGTGCCCAGGTAGCTGGTGGCGACGTCGGAGAGGGCGGAGACCGCGGCCGGACGGACCTTGGACGGGCCGCAGCCGAATCGTCCGTCGGCGGGCCTGATCTCGTCGGGAATCCGGATGGTCGGTGCGTCAGCCACGGTTGTCTTGATCCTTCCGCGTGGGCGGGACGGGCCCTTGGTGCGGGCGCGGACCGATGGCCGGGCGTGCGCCGGGCGCACGAGGCGGCCGGGGTCCGAACCCGGCCGGCAGCGCTGCCGACCTTCATCCTCCCACCCGGGCGGCCCGGACCGGCGGCTGGTCCCACTGTCGGCGCTGAGTCGTGCGCCACAGCGGCGCAGCGCCTCGTGGGCACGGAGGCGGGCGTTAAGAAGGGGCCCCGCCTCTACCGGAGGCGTTAAGCGGGGCCCCTTCCTTACACGTCAGACGCCGTGCGGGATGGCGTCCCAGCCCTCGACCTGCTGCGGCTTGCGCGGGCCGTGGCCGACGTACGTGGCCGACGGCCGGACCAGCCGCTGGAGCTTCTTCTGCTCCAGGATGTGCGCCGACCAGCCGCCCATCCGGGCGCAGGTGAACATCGAGGTGAACATGTGCGCCGGCACCTCGGCGAAGTCCAGCACCACCGCGGACCAGAACTCGACGTTTGTGGCGAGGACGCGGTCCGGGCGGCGGGCCTGCAGCTCGGCCAGCGCGGCCTTCTCCAGCGCCTCGGCGACCTCGAAGCGGGGCGCGCCCAGCTCCTTGGCGGTACGCCGCAGCACACGGGCGCGCGGGTCCTCGGCCCGGTAGACCCGGTGGCCGAAGCCCATCAGGCGCTCGCCCCGGTCCAGGACGCCCTTGACGTATCCGTCGGCGTCGCCACTGCGCTCGACCGCCTCCAGCATGCTGAGCACCCGGGACGGGGCGCCGCCGTGCAGCGGGCCGGAGAGCGCGCCGATGCCGGAGGAGATGCAGGCCGCGGCGTCCGCGCCGGTGGAGGCGACGATCCGGGCGGTGAAGGTGGAGGCGTTCAGGCCGTGCTCGGCGGCCGAGATGAAGTACGCGTCGACGGCCTTGACGTGCCGCGGGTCGGGCTCACCGCGCCAGCGCTTCATGAACCGCTCGACGATGGTCTCCGCCTTGTCGATCTCCTTCTGCGGCACGGCCGGCAGGCCCAGGCCGCGCGCCGACTGGGCGACGAATGACAGCGCGGTGACCGACACCCGGGCCAGGTCCTCGCGGGCCTGCTCGTCGGAGATGTCGAGAAGCTGGTTGAGCCCCCAGTACGGGGCCAGCATGGCGACCGCGGACTGCACGTCGACGCGGATGTCACCGGAGTGAACCGGCACCGGGAACGGCTCGGCCGGCGGCAGGCCCGGGCCGAACCGGCCGTCCACCAGCAGTGCCCAGACGTTGCCGAACGAGACCTGGCCGATCAGGTCCTCGATGTCCACGCCCCGGTAGCGCAGTGATCCCCCCGCGCGGTCGGGTTCGGCGATCTCGGTCTCGAAGGCTACGACGCCTTCCAGGCCCGGTTTGAAATCGGACATGTCGTCTCCTGGCTTCGGCTCGGCGCGCCCGGGCGGGCTGATCGAGCCCCGCAGCTCAGGCGACCCTTCAGGGATGTGGTTCGTGACATCTTGCCCGGTGGGTAACGCGCTGCGCGACCCACAGCCACTGTGCGCCACGCGACATCCCCGCCGGTGGACGCCCGTTCGGGGAGGAGAAGACTGGGTACCGGGGCCTGGCCAGCGTCGGGGGACGCCGGCACGCCCGGGAGAGGGACTACCACAGTGACAGGCGACACACCCGCCCCGGCCGGCATGCGTAACGAGTACGCGGCCGACCTGGGCCTGACCGAGACGGACCTGGCGCCGGACTGGCACACCCAGTTCGCCCGCTGGTTCGCCGACGCGGTGGCCCATCAGCTGCCCGAGCCGAACGCGATGGTGCTCGGCACGGCCGACGACCGGGGCCGGCCCAGCGGGCGCACCGTGCTGCTCAAGGGATACGGCCCGGAGGGCTTCGTCTTCTACACCAACCACGGCTCGCGCAAGGGCGCCGAGGTGATCGGGAACCCGTGGGCCAGCCTGGTGTTCCCCTGGTTCCCGATGCAGCGGCAGGTGATCGTGACCGGCCGGGTCGAGCAGGTGGACCGGGCCGAGACCGAGGCGTACTTCGCCACTCGGCCGCGCGGCTCGCAGCTCGGGGCGTGGGCCAGCGCCCAGTCGACGGTGGTGCCGGACCGGACCGCGCTCGACGCGGCGTACCGGGCGGCGGCCGAGCGGTTCGCCGACGTGGACCCGATCCCCGCGCCGCCGTACTGGGGCGGGTTCCGGGTCCGTCCGGAGACTGTCGAGTTCTGGCAGGGCCGGGCCAGCCGGCTGCACGACCGGCTGCGCTTCCGGCGTACCGGGGACGGGTTCTTCGTCGTCGAGCGGCTCGCGCCGTGACCGACGTCACGCAGGCCCGGCGGCGGGGCGCGCGCCGCTGGGCGATCGACCTGCGTCCGCTGCGCGTGCCCGCGTACCGGCGGGTCTGGACCGGCAACGCGATCGCCATGTTCGGGTTCCAGTTCACCGCCGTGGCGGTGCCGGTGGAGATGTTCGACCTGACCGGCGGCTCGCTCTGGGTCGGTCTGCTCGGCATCGCGGGCTTCGTACCGCTGCTGATCTTCGGGCTGTGGGGCGGCGCGGTCGCCGACGCCCGGGACCGCCGCCGTGTGCTGCTCGTCGGCGGCTGCGTGCTCTGGGCCTCGACGCTCGGGCTTCTGGTGCAGTCGCTGGCCGGTGCGCGCAGCCCGCTGCTGCTCCTGCTGCTCGTCGGCCTCCAGTCGACCGCCTTCGCGATCACCTCGCCGGCCCGCAGCGCGATCCTGCCCCGGCTGGTGCCCGCGGAGCTGGTCCCGGCGGCCACCACGCTGAACTTCACCACGTTCACCGCCGCCGCCGTCTTCGGCCCGCTCGCCGCCGGCCTGATCTTCGCCGCCTGGCAGGTCGGGGTGGCGCTGCCCATCGCGTACGCGGCGGACGCGCTGCTGTTCACCGCGTCGCTCTGGGCCACGCTGCGGCTGCCCGCGATGCCGCCCGCGCCGGATCCGGACGGCGGTGTCCGCAAGGCCGGGTTCGCCAGCATCGTCGACGGCTTCCGCTACCTGGCGACCACGCGGGTGCTGCTGCTCTCCTTCGCCATCGACCTGATCGCGATGATCCTGGCCATGCCGCGGGCGCTGTTCCCGGAGCTGGCGCAGGAACGCTTCGGCGGTGCCTCGGCGGTGGGCTGGCTCTACAGCTCCATCGCCATCGGCGCGATGCTGGGCGGCCTGACCTCGGGGTGGATCGGCCGGGTACGACGGCAGGGCCTCGCGCTCACAGTGGCGGTGGTCGGCTGGGGCGTGGCCATCGCGCTCGCCGGGCTGGCCGGGCAGCTGTGGGTGGCGGTGGTGCTGCTGGGCGTCGCCGGCGCCGCCGACCTGGTCAGCGCCACGCTGCGCCAGTCGATGCTGCTGGTCTACGCGCCGGACCGGATGCGTGGCCGCCTCCAGGGCGTGAACACGGTCGTGGTGGCCGGTGGCCCGCGTCTGGGCGACCTGCGGGCCGGTGCGATGGCCGCCGGTTTCGGCACCGGCTTCGCCATGGTCGGTGGCGGCCTGGCCGCCGCCGTACTCGCGGTGCTGCTGGTGGTGGCGTTCCCGGCGCTGCTGCGCTATCGCTCGACCACTCCCGCCGAGGACCGGCACTGACGGTAGGGTCGCCGACATGGGGATCGACGTGCAGCCTCCGTCCGGTACACAGTGGACCATCGCGGCCGACGGCCACGAGGCCGTCGTGGTCGAGGTGGGCGGCGGCCTGCGGGCCTACCGCTACGACGGCGTGGACCACCTCGACGGGTACGCCGAGGACGAGGTCTGCCCCGGCTCGGCCGGGCAGGTGCTGGCGCCGTGGCCGAACCGCGTCCGGGACGGCGTCTACACGGTCGGGGAGCGGTCGTTTCAGCTCGACCTCACCGAACCGGAGCGGCACAACGCCCTGCACGGCCTGGTGAACTGGGTGCGGTGGCAGCCGATCGAGCAGTCGGCGGACAGCGTGACCGTCGGCTACGACCTGCCGCCGAGCCCCGGCTACCCGTGGGCACTGCGGCTGCGGGCCCGGTGGAGCGTCGGCCCGCACGGCCTGCGGGCCGAGCACGAGGCGACGAACGTCTCCGACGAGCCCGCGCCGTTCGGCTTCTCCGTCCACCCCTACCTGCAACTGCCGAAGGTCGGCGTCGACGAGTTGCGGTTGCACGTACCGGCCCGGCGGCGGGTGCTGGTGGACAGCCGCCTGCTGCCGGTCGCCGCCGCCGAGGTGACCGGCTCCGAGTTCGACTTCACCAGCCCGCGCCCGATCGGCGACCTGGTGCTCGACACCGCGTTCGGTGACGTCGAGCGGGACGCCGACGGCGGCTCGGCGGTGGTGCTGAGCGCGCCGGACGGCTCGTCCGGGCTGCGGATCTGGGCGGACCGCGAGTTCGGCTGGTGGCAGGTGTTCACCGGCGACACGCTCGGCGGGGAACGGCACCGCCGGTCCGTGGCGGTGGAGCCGATGACGTGCCCGCCCGACGCGTTCCGCTCCGGGAAGGACCTGATCATGCTGGAGCCGGGGCAGACCTGGCGGGGCGCCTGGGGCGTCCGCCCGGAGGTCTGAGCGTGGAGTTCGCCGACGTCGTCCGGCGCCGCCGGATGGTGCGCAACTACGACCCAGACAGGCCGGTGCCGCCGGAGGTGGTGGACCGGCTGCTCGACCACGCCGTCCGGGCCCCGTCGGCCGGGTTCTCGCAGGGCTGGGGCTTCCTGGTGCTGGAGGAACCCGAGGACCGGGAACGGTTCTGGGCCGCGACCACGCCTGGTGGCGGCGGCCGGGAACGCTGGCTGGCCGGGATGCGCCGGGCGCCGCTGATCGTGGTGCCGCACGCCAACCGCGACGCCTACTTGGACCGCTACGCCGAGGCGGACAAGGGCTGGTCGGACCGCGCCGAGGACCGCTGGCCGGTGCCCTACTGGTACGTGGACACCGGCTTCGCGGCGCTGCTGATGCTGCTCACCGCCGTGGACGAAGGGCTGGGCGCCTGCTTCTTCGGCATCCCGCCGCAGCGCATCGGGGCGTACCGGGAGGCGTTCGGGGTACCGCCGGAACTGCACCCGATCGGTGCGATCACAGTAGGTTACCGAGCTGTCGACCACCGGTCACCGTCGCTGCGCCGAGGGCGGCGTCCGGTGCAGGATGTGGTGCGGCGGGGACGGTGGACCTGAGCGGTTAGGCTGACATCCACATTGTCAGCCTGGCCTGGAGAGGAGAGCACGCCGTGATCTTCAGGGCGGTCCGGGACGGGCGTCCCTACCCGGAGCACAACCTCACGCTGAAGCAGTGGGCCGAGATTCCGCCGCGCCCGCTGCGGCTTGACCAGCTCATCACCACCAAGCGCGAACTCGCGCTGGACAAGCTGCTCGCGGAGGACTCCACCTTCTACGGCGACCTCTTCCCGCACGTCGTCCAGTGGAACGGCGGCCTCTACCTGGAGGACGGCCTGCACCGGGCGCTGCGCGCGGCGCTCCAGCAGCGCAACCAGATCCACGCGCGGGTGCTCGTGCTCGGTGACCAGGGCGAGTGACGCCTCCCTGAGTCTTGGTTAAGGTGACGCCATGACTCCTCTCGACCTGCTCGACATCGATGCGTCGCTCAGCGACGAGGAGCGGCAGATCCGCACCGTCGTGCGCCGGCTCGTGACCGACCGGGTACGCCCGCACGTCGCCGGATGGTACGAGGACGGCCAGGTTCCGGCCCGCGAACTGGCCCGCGAGTTCGGCAAACTCGGCCTGCTCGGCATGCACCTGACCGGCTACGGCTGCGCCGGCGCGTCAGCGGTCGCGTACGGGCTCGCCTGCCTGGAACTGGAGGCCGGCGACTCCGGCGTCCGCTCGCTGGTGTCGGTGCAGGGATCGCTCGCCATGTACGCCATCTGGCGCTACGGCAGCGAGGAGCAGAAGCAGCGCTGGCTGCCCGCCATGGCGGCCGGCGAGGCGATCGGCTGCTTCGGGCTCACCGAACCCGACCACGGCTCCGACCCCGCCTCGATGGCCACCCGCGCCCGCCGCGACGGCGACGACTGGATCCTCAACGGCAGCAAACTGTGGATCACCAACGCGCCGATCGCGGACGTGGGCGTGATCTGGGCGCGTACCGACGACGGGGTGCGCGGCTTCGCCGTATCCATGGACACGCCGGGGGTGACGGCGCGCGAGATCCGGCACAAGATGTCGCTGCGCGCGTCCCTGACCGGCGAGATCGCCCTCGATGACGTCCGGCTGCCGGCCGACGCGCGACTGCCCGAGGCGATCGGGCTCAAAGCGCCGCTGGGATGCTTGACCGAGGCCCGGCACGGCATCGTCTGGGGCGCGCTCGGCGCGGCCCGCGACTGCCTGGAGACCGCTCTGGAGTACGCGACCACGCGCACCCAGTTCGGCCGCCCGCTCGCCGGTTTCCAGCTCACCCAGGCCAAGCTCGCCGACATGGCGGTGGAGTGGAACAAGGGCATGCTGCTCGCGCTGCACCTGGGCCGCCTCGCCGACGCGGGCACGCTGCGGCCCGACCAGGTGAGCGTGGGCAAACTGAACAACGTCCGCGAGGCGCTCGCCATCGCCCGGCAGTGCCGCACGATCCTCGGCGCCAACGGCGTATCGGGGGAGTACCCGGTGATGCGGCACGCCAACAACCTGGAGAGCGTGCTCACCTACGAGGGCACCTCCGAGATCCACCAGCTCGTCATCGGCCAGCGGCTCACCGGCCTGTCCGCGTTCGCCTGACCTGCGGTTTCACTCGATCGGGGCGCTCGGCGAGCGACTGTCGCACGGTGGCCGTACCGTCATTGTCAGTCGATGTGTCGGCTGAGGATCGATGTGTCGGACGAGGAAGTGTCGGACGAGGACGGTGAGGGCGATGGCCCGCGACGGTGACATCAACGAGCCCACCCGGGAGTTCCCGGACTACCCCACCAGCGAGTCCCTTCGCGACCGGGCGGAGGGCTCGCCCGACCACGACCGCGAGTACGCCCCCGGTGCCCCGGCGTCGGGTGGCGGCCCGGCGCGCGGCCTGCTCTGGGTGCTCGGCGCGGCGGCGCTGGCGGTCGTGGTGCTGCTCGGCGTGCAGGCCACCGGTCTGCTGCCCGACTTCCGCAACCCGTTCGCCAAGGAGCAGACCGACCGCAGCCAGCCGCCGCTGCTCAAGTCGATCCGTGACCTGAGCCGCTACGTCGCCGCCGAGGGCAACTTCCAGGTCGTGGTCGACGTGCAGAACGACAGGCGCAACGTGCCCGACTTCCTGCTCAACGAGCGCACGCTGTTCGTCGGGGCGGGCCGTGTCGAGGCGTACGTCGACTTCGGGAAGATCGCCGACGGTGCCGTGGTGGTCTCCGAGGACGGCAAGTCCGCCGAGATCAAGCTGCCCGCGCCGCAGCTCGGCGAGACCGACCTGGACATGGACAAGAGCTACGTGTTCGCCGAGCAGCGCGGCCTGATCAACCGGCTCAACGACCTGGTCGCGGGCGACCCGAACCGGCAGCAGCAGGTCTACAAGCTCGCCGAGGACCGCATCACCGCTGCCGCCCGGGACAGCGGGCTCACCGCCCGGGCCCAGGAGAACACCCGCAAGATGCTCGAAGGGCTGCTGCGCTCCCTCGGGTACGAGAAGGTGACAGTCACGTACACCGCTCCCTGACCGCTCTGACGCCGCGCGCCCGCCCCGATGATCCGGGGCGGGCGCGTCGCGTGTGTGCCGGCGTCCCGGCTCGTGTCGCGTCAGCGGGTGGCGAGGTAGCGGTCCTCGTTCGGCATCAGGATCCACAGGATCAGGTAGACGATCACCTGCGTGCCGGGCAGCAGCAGCGACAGCAGGAACAGCAGCCGGACCATGCCGGCCGACATGCCGAACCGCTGCCCCAGGCCGGCGCAGACACCGGCGATCATGCGCCCCTGGCGGGGCCGGACCAGTTTGCGACTCATCGTCGTCTCCCACTTCTGCGGCGATCCGCCGCGCTGATTCCACGGTAGAAAGGGGTACGCGCCGCGCCCTCAGCCCCGAGGAGGATCGGCGACCCGGGCACCCGTAGGTGCTTACCCCGGCGCTTCCTCACCAACGCCCCCCGCTCCTCGCCTCACCCTCGCCCGCCCTCGCGCTGCTTCGCGCAGCCCCGCCCCTCGCGCCGCCCCGCGCAGCCCTCGCGCCGCCCCGCGCAGCCCTCGCGATCTTGCAGTTGCGGCCCCCGTTGTGCCCGATTCGCGCAGTTGTTCAGGGCCGCAACTGCAAGATCGCGGGAGTGGTGGGGGTGGCGTCGGGCGGGAGCCCTGCTCGGCGAGGGGTGCTGCGTCGAGCGCTTTCCGCCTCGCGGGACTGGCGTTCCGCTGACTGGGGCAGTGGAGATCTTGGTAGGAAAGTGCCCCTATGGGGGCCATTCGGTACCAAGATCTCCCCGGGGGCAGGCCACGGCGCGTCGATCTTGGAGTTGTGGCACCTCGCGAATGGCGTTAATCGGGCATCCTGGGCGCCATAACTCCAAGATCGACGGGGAGGGGTGGGGCGGGAGTCGGCGGCAGTAGCGCGAGGGCGGGCGGGGCGGGCGCGGGCCTGAGCGGGCGGGAGGGAGCGGGTGGGCGACGGCGGGAGTGGAACGGGGGAGGGGGTGGACGCGTGCGCCGGGGCGGGTATGTGGCGGAGTGGGGGCGGGTATTCACGGGGGCGAGGTAGGCTCGCCGGTCGGGCGCCCCCACCCCGGGCGCCGGCCGTCTACCCGCCTGGCGGGCGCGGCACCCACGCACCGGCTCGGATCCGCACAACGGGGACGACGGCGAGGAAAGCAGCAAATGATCAGTGTTTTCGATCTTTTCAGCGTCGGTATCGGGCCGTCCAGCTCGCACACCGTCGGGCCGATGCGGGCCGCCCGTACGTTCGTGGCGGGTCTGAAGGCCGACGGTCAGCTCGCCGATGTGGCGCGGGTACGGGCGGAACTGTTCGGCTCGCTCGGCGCGACCGGCCACGGGCACGGCAGTGACCGGGCGGTGCTGCTGGGGCTGGAGGGCGAGGTCCCGGAGACCGTCGACACGGACTCGGTCGGGCCGCGGGTGGAGCGGATCCGCACGCAGCGGCGGCTCGACCTGTTCGGCAGTCAGGGGGTCGACTTCGACCCGGACACGGATCTGGTGCTGCATCGGCGGCGGTCGTTGCCGTATCACCCGAACGGGATGACGTTCGCGGCGTACGACGCGGCCGGGGGCGAGGTGCGGACGCGCACGTACTACTCGGTCGGTGGCGGGTTCGTGGTGGACGAGGCGGCGGCCGGGGCGGACCGGATCAAGGCGGACAGCACCCGGGTACGGCACCCGTTCCTGACCGGCGCGGAGCTGCTGACCGTCACCTCGGAGACCGGGCTGTCGATCAGTGAGGTGATGCTCGCCAACGAGGTGTCCTGGCGCAGCGAGGCGGACGTGCGCGCCGGGCTGCTGGAGATCTGGCGGGTGATGCGCGAGTGCGTGGAGAACGGCTGCACCCGTGACGGCGTACTCCCGGGTGGGTTGAAGGTCCGGCGGCGCGCGGCCGAGATGCGGCGCGGCCTGGAGGCGGAGACCGGCAGCCAGGATCCGCTGCGCGCGATGGACTGGGTGACGTTGTTCGCGCTGGCGGTCAACGAGGAGAACGCGGCCGGC
>NZ_VISU01000006.1:0-355534 GCF_007827625.1 Micromonospora sp. CNZ297
GCCACCCGCTACGACAAACTCGCCGTGCGCTATGAAGCCACCCTCACCATCGCCGCCATCAACCAATGGCTCCGCGCCCTACGAAACACGACCTAGTTGCCGCCGATAACGGACGTCGATCTGGCGGAACCCGCTCCCGTGATGTGGGATGACACCACGTCCCTCAACGAGAGGATCTGATGTGGTGAGCAAGCGCTTCACCGTCGGCGCGGTCGCGGCTGCGGCCTCGCTGGCACTCACGGTGACCGGTCTGAGCATCCCGGCGAACGCCGCGCCGTCGGACACCCGGACCTTCACCGTGCTGGCCGAGAGCGGCGTCTCCACCGACGCCGCGATCGCCGCGATCGCCGCCGCCGGTGGCAAGGTCGTCGCCCGCACCGACGACGTCGGCCTGTTCCAGGTCACCAGCGACCGGGCGGACTTCGCCAGCCGGGCCACCGCGGCCGGCGCGCTGGTCGGCGCCGCCGAGGAGAAGGCGATCGGCCGCAAGCCGAAGCTGGACCGGGTCGAGCAGGAGCACCTGCTGGCCGCCGCGGCGACCAAGGGCAAGGCCGCCAGGAACAACGGCAAGAAGATGGACCCGCTCGACGACAAGCTCTGGGGCCTGGACATGATCCGGGCCGACAAGGCCCGCAAGATCGAGCCGGGCGACCGCCGGGTCACCGTCGGCATCCTGGACACCGGCGTCGACGCCAGCCAGCCCGACCTCGCGCCCAACTTCAACTGGGCGCTGTCGCGCAACTTCGCCCCGGACATCCCCGAGGTCGACGGCCCGTGCGAGGTGGCGAGCTGCCTCGACCCGGTCGGCACCGACGACGGCGGGCACGGCACGCACGTGGCCGGCACCATCGGCGCCGCCGCGAACGGCTTCGGCCTCTCCGGCGTGGCCCCGAACGTCTCCCTGGTCGAGCTGAAGGGTGGCCAGGACAGCGGCTACTTCTTCCTCAACCCGGTGGTGAACTCCCTGGTGCACGCGGGCCGCTCCGGGCTGGACGTGGTGAACATGTCCTTCTACGTCGACCCGTGGCTCTACAACTGCACCGCCAACCCGGCGGACTCGCCGGAGGCGCAGGCCGAGCAGCGGACCGTCATCGAGGCGATGAAGCGGGCGCTGAACTTCGCCCACCACAAGGGCGTCACGCTCGTCGGTTCGCTCGGCAACAACCACGAGGACCTGGGCGCGCCGCGCACCGACGTGAGCAGCCCGGACTACGGCGCCGACCCGTACCCGCGCCCGATCGACAACGCGACCTGCTGGGACCTGCCGGTCGAGGGCCCGCACGTGATCGGCGTGTCGGCGGTCGGCCCGTCCGGCAAGAAGTCGGACTACTCGAACTACGGCACCGAGCAGATCTCGGTGGCGGCGCCGGGTGGCTGGTTCCGGGACGGCTTCGGCACCGACACGTACCGCACCGACGCCAACATGATCCTCTCCACGTACCCGAAGAAGGTGCTCCAGGAGGAGGGGTCGGTCGACGAGAACGGCGACATCGTCGCCGGCTTCGAGAACTCGGTGTTCAAGCAGTGCACCGCCAAGGGTGAGTGTGGCTACTACACCTACCTCCAGGGCACCTCGATGGCGTCCCCGCACGTCTCGGGCGTGGCGGCGCTGATCGTGAGCAAGCACGGCAAGAAGCAGGGCCGCAACGGCTACGGCATGGCGCCGAACCTGGTCGAGCAGCACCTCTACCGGACGGCGGCCGAGCACGCCTGCCCGGAGCCGCGGCTGCAGAGCTACACCAACGAGGGCCGGGACGCCGAGTTCGACGCGTACTGCGCGGGCTCGCTGAACTTCAACGGCTTCTACGGCTACGGCATCGTCGACGCCTACGCCGCAGTGAAGACCCCGGTCAAGCCCAACGTTCGACCGTAACGACAGTTTCCCCGAGGTGGCGGTGTCCGGAGTTTCCCGGACGCCGCCACCTCGGCGTTCCGGCCGGTGTCACGGCCGCCACCCCCGGGCCACCAGTGCCGCCCGGATCTCCCGCACCAGGGCGGGGAACTCCTTACGCAGACGGCGGCCGGTCACGTGCAACACGAGCCAGCCGGCCGAGACGAGCTGGTTGAGCCGCCGCCGGTCGAGGTGCATCCGGTCCGCGTCGGAGTGCCACTGACCGTCGTACTCGACGGCGACCCGGAACTCCGGCCAGGCCAGATCGGGGTGCAGGATCAGGCCGGTCGGCACCCGCACCGGATACTGGGCCACCGGGCGGGGCAGGCCGGCGAGGACGAGGCGGACCCGCAGGTGGGACTCGGGCGGGGACTGGGCCAGCCCGTCGGTCAGGCCGAACACCCACGCGGCTCGCCGCCCACCGGGGCGGCAGGCGTTCCGGGCCGCCTCGCTCGCCAGCGCCGACCGGTTCACCGAACCGGTACGCAGCAGCCCGTCGATGATGCCGACCGCCTTGACGGGATCGGCCCAGACCGCTGTCTCCCAGGCACAGGCGGCCGGCTCGGTGCGGGGCGGCGGCCCGGCCAGGATCATTTCCGCGCCGGGGTACGACCCCGCGAACGGGTTCAATGCGGCGGTTGAAGCCGGCGGGGTGGCCGGGCCGTGCGGTCCGGGCGCCCTGCGGGAGTCGGCCGGATTCGGCGATCTGGTCCGGCCCGGTGTGCCCGGTGGGCGGTCCGCCGCGGACGACGCCGCGACGGGCGACCTCGTGCCGGCGCGCGACTTCGTGCCGGCGGGCGACCTTGTGCTTGCGGGTGGGCTCGTGCTTGCGGGCGACCTCGTGCTTGCGGGTGGCTTCGTGTCGGTGGGCGACCTCGTGCCTGCGTATGGGTTCGTGCCTGCGTATGGGTTCGTGTCGGCGGGTGGGTTGGTGCCGGCGGGTGGGCTCGTTCGCGCGGCTGCGGCGGCGGCGGGGACCAGGAGGCCGCTGCGGGTGCTCGACATCGGGGCGTGGTGCACCCGGACACCCGGCTGGGAGTCGGCCCGGACCGTGGCCGGCAGCAGGACGTGCACGTCGTCGGTGAAGTCGGCGGCGTGCTCGACCCCGTGCAGGTAGGCCGCCGAAGGGCCGGCGATCGCCGCACCGGGTGGCATGCGTAGTAGCGCCGCGCGGCAGGCCAGCGCGTGGTCGCGGTCGAGTCGCGCGTCGGCGTAGACGTCCTGCCGGAGCCGGATCCAGGACGCGCCCCGCAGATGGTGCCGGGACAGCAGCCCGCGCCGGATCGCTTCCGAGCCCCGGAAGACCTGCCAGGCCAACTCCGATGGTCGATGAGGATGAGGTGGCATGTGACGAGCGTGGCGGGGCACGGGTCGAGATCGGTACCCCTGTGGACAGCCGCAGCCGTGCCACCCGCCGCGCCCTGTGGACAACCCCCGACCGCCCCTGTCCGTGTGCTATGGCCCTCGATCAGCGCATGATCCACTCCACTTCGGGGAGGTGGCGGCATCCGGGCCGCGTTGATGCAGCCACGTCGCCGAGCTGGCGTGAGGGTGTGTGGAGTGAGGGTTCCGGGGTGGGCTGGGCCGTATGGCCGCCGGTGCCTTGAGCTGGCTTGATCGACTCCACCTCGGGGAGGTGGCGGTGTCCGGGCCGCGTTGATGCAGCCACTTCCCCGAGCTGGCGTGAGGGCGTGAGGGTGTGAGGGCGTGACGGCGTGGGGGCATGCGGGGTCAGGAGAGCGCGGCGGCGACCGCCTCGGCGGCGGCGGTGACCTGGGCGCCGACGTCCGCCACGTCGAGCGGGGTCAGCGACACCACCCCGACGCTCCCCTCCAGCCCAGGCACACCGAGCACCGGCGCCGCCACCCCGTATGCGCCTGATTGAAGCTCGCCGCTGGTACTCACCGGCCCCGGATCGCCGGCCCGCCCGGCCAGTACCGCCCGGCCGGCGGCGCCCCGTTCCAGCGGGTGCCGGGTGCCGGTCCGGTACGCCACGTGGAACGACGTCCAGCTCGGCTCGACCACCGCGAGCGCCACCCCCTCGCCGCCCTCGACCACCGTGAGGTGGGCGGTCGCCCCGGTGCCCTCGGCGAGCCGGCGCAGCGCGGGCAGCGCGCCCTCGGCCAGCAGCGGCTGGGCGCGGCGGGCCAGGTGCAGCACGCCCACGCCGATGCGCAGGCGGCCCTTGCCGTCACGCCGGAGCATCCCGTGGCCGGTCAGCGCGCCGACCAGCCGGTAGACGGCCGCCCGGCCGATGCCCAGCCGGTGCGCCGCCTCGGTGACTGTGAGCCCGCCCGGCGCGTCCGCGACCAGGTGCAGCAGCCGCAGGCCCCGGTCCAGGGTCTGTGCCGTCTCTCCCGTGCGCGCCGCCGTGTCCACAGCACGCAGCGTACGACCCGGCTCCGGCCAACCCGGAAATGTGCGGACGGCTACCCTTGTGAGGTGACGCTACGCCTGTATGACACCGCCACCCGATCGGTGCGGGACTTCGTCCCGCGGGAAGCCGGCAAGGTGGGGGTCTACCTGTGTGGTCTCACGCTCCAGGCCCCGCCGCACATCGGTCACCTTCGCTCCGGCGTCAACTACGACGTGCTGCGCCGATGGCTGCTCAGCAAGGGCTTCGAGGTCACGTTCATCCGCAACCTGACCGACATCGACGACAAGGTCCTGGCCAAGGCGATGGAGCAGGACCGGCCGTTCTGGTCGATCGCGTACGCGAACGAGCAGATCCTCACCACCTCCTACCGGGCGCTGAACGTGCTCCCGCCGACGTACGAGCCGCGGGCGACCGGGCACGTCCCGGAGATGCACGAGCTGATCGCCCGGCTGATCGAGACCGGTCACGCCTACCCGGCCACCGACGGCTCCGGCGACGTCTACTTCGACGTGGCCTCCTGGCCCGCGTACGGCTCGCTGTCCGGCCAGTCCCCGGCGGACATGCAGCCCGCCGGCGACGCCCCCGACCGGGGCAAGCGCGACCCGCGTGACTTCGCGCTCTGGAAGGGCGCCAAGCCGGGCGAACCGGCCGACGCCTACTGGCCGTCGCCGTGGGGCCGCGGCCGGCCCGGCTGGCACATCGAGTGCTCGGCCATGTGCTGGCGCTACCTCGGTCCCGAGTTCGACATCCACGGCGGCGGGCTCGACCTGACGTTCCCGCACCACGAGAACGAGATCGCCCAGTCGCAGGCCGCGGACCTGCCGTTCGCCCGCTACTGGGTGCACCACGGCCTGCTCGGCATCGGCGGCACCAAGATGGGCAAGTCGCTCGGCAACACGCTCGACCTCGACTACGTGGCCGCGCTCGGCGTCCGCCCGGTCGAGCTGCGCTACTACTACGTCGCCGCGCACTACCGGTCCCGCATCGACTACTCCGAGGACGCGCTGCGCGAGGCCGCCGTCGCGTACCGGCGGATCGAGGGCTTCGTGCAGCGGGCGGCCGAGCGGGTCGGCCCGGGCCGGCCCGGCGACCTGCCGGCCGGGTTCGTGGCCGCGATGGACGACGACCTCAACACGTCGGCGGCGCTGGCGGCGCTGCACGAGGTGGTCCGCGACGGCAACACCGCGCTCACCGCCGGGGACGATGTGACCGTCCGCACGACGCTGGCCGCCACCCGGGCGATGCTGGATATCCTCGGCGTCGACCCCCTGGACCCGGCCTGGACCGGCGGCGGCCGCACGGACGACCTGCGCGGCGTGGTGGACTCCCTGATCGCGCTGGCCCTGGAGCAGCGCGCGCAGGCCCGCAGCCGCAAGGACTGGGCTGCCGCCGACGCCGTACGCGACCAGCTCAAGCAGGCCGGCGTGGTCGTCGAGGACACCCCCCAGGGCCCGCGTTGGACTATTGGAGAGCAGGACTGATGGCCGGCAACTCGCAGCGCCGTGGCCGGCGACTGACGCCGAAGGCGGGCGCCCCCAAGGGCACCGGTGGCAAGAACAAGGACTCGCTCGCCGGGCGGGGTCGCACGCTGCCCGCCGACGAGCGGCCCTGGCACAAGGCGTACTCGGGCACCGAGAAGCTGCCCCAGCGCACCGCCTGGAAGCAGGACAAGGAGCGCCGTGCCGCCGCCGAGGAGGGCCGCGCGCCCAAGATCGGCCAGCCCGGCACCAAGGACACCACCTGGGGCAAGGGCAGCCGGGCCGGTGTGCCGCTCAAGGGCGGCAAGGGCAAGCCCGGCGGCCGGGGCGGTCCCCGGGTCGCGCCGGGCCGCAAGGCCAACCCGGCGAAGGACAGCCCCGAACTGCTGGTCGGGCGCAACCCGGTGCTGGAGTCGCTGCGCACCCAGGTGCCCGCGACAGCGCTCTACACCGCGCAGGGCATCGACGTCGACGACCGGGTCAAGGAGATCGTCCGGACCGCCGCCGACCGGGGCATCGCGATCCTCGAGGTCAGCCGCGCCGAGCTGGACCGGATGACCGGCGGGGTGCTGCACCAGGGCGTCGGCCTCCAGGTGCCGCCGTTCGCCTACGAGCCGTTCGACGACCTGGTAGCCGCCGCGCTGGAGCAGGCCGCACCGCTGCTGGTCGCGCTGGACGGCGTCACCGACCCGCGAAACCTCGGGGCGGTCATCCGGTCGGCCGCCGCGTTCGGCGCGCAGGGTGTCTTCGTACCCGAACGGCGTGCCGCCGGGATCACCGCGACCGCCTGGCGGACCAGCGCCGGCGCAGCCGCGCGTGTGCCCGTCGCCCAGGTCACCAACCTGACCCGGTCGCTCAAGGCGTGCAAGGAGGCCGGCTTCGTCGTGGTCGGCCTCGACGCCGACGGACAGACCGACCTGTACGACCTGGAGGCCGCCGTCGGCCCGCTCGTCGTGGTGGTCGGCTCGGAGGGGCGCGGGCTGTCCCGCCTGGTCGGGGAGACCTGCGACCTGACCGTCAGCATCCCGATGGTCTCCGACGTGGAGTCGCTCAACGCCAGCGTGGCCGCCGCGGTCACGCTCGCCGAGGTCGCCCGCCGCCGGTCCGTCGAGGTCTGATCGAGAGCAACGAAAAGGGGCGGTCCGCCGTGGCGGGCCGCCCCTTTCTCGCGTACGTCAGATCCGCTGGCCGGTGGCGGCGTGGAAGACGTGGCTGCGGCCGGTACGCGGCTTGACGAACACGGTGTCGCCCATGTTCGGCATGCTGCGGCGGTCGGTACGGACCACGAACCGCTCGTTGTGGCCCTCCAGCGCGGCGTGGCCGTAGACGTTGGCGTCCGAGCCGAGGTCCTCGACCAGCTCGACCACGACCGGCATGCCGCCCTCGGACGGGCTGACCAGGTCGCAGTCCTCCGGCCGGAAGCCGACGGTGACCTTGCCGTCGCCGCCGTCGGCGCCGGCCGCCTGGACCTGCTCGCGGGTCAGCGGCACGATCATCTCGGCGAACGCCCCGCCCTGCTCGGTCAGCTTCACCGTCTTGATGTTCATGGCGGGGGAGCCCATGAAGCCGGCGACGAAGACGTTGGAAGGGGTGTCGTAGAGCGCCCGCGGGGTGTCCACCTGCTGGAGCACGCCGTCGAGCATGACCGCCACCCGGTGACCCATGGTCATGGCCTCGACCTGGTCGTGGGTGACGTAGACGGTGGTGACGCCCAGCTTCGCCTGCAGCGAGGCGATCTGGGTACGGGTCTGCACGCGCAGCTTGGCGTCGAGGTTCGACAGCGGCTCGTCCATGAGGAAGACCTGCGGCTCGCGGACGATCGCGCGACCCATGGCGACACGCTGGCGCTGACCGCCGGAGAGCGCCTTCGGCTTGCGGCTGAGGAACTCCTCCAGCTGGAGCAGCCCGGCCGCCTCCTTGACCCGCCGGTCGATCTCCGACTTCGAGGTCTTGCGCAGCTTGAGCGCGAACGCCATGTTCTCGTACACCGTCATGTGCGGGTACAGGGCGTAGTTCTGGAAGACCATCGCGATGTCGCGGGCCTTCGGCGGGAGGTGGGTGACGTCCCGGTCGTCGATGTAGATCGCGCCGTCGTCGACGTCCTCCAGGCCGGCGAGCATCCGGAGGCTGGTGGACTTGCCGCAGCCGGACGGGCCGACCAGGACGAGGAACTCCCCGTCGCCGATCTGGAGGTCGAGCTGGTTGACGGCGGGGCGCTCGGTGCCCGGATAGATCCGGGACGCCTTCGCGTAGGTGACCGTAGCCATGATGGAGCGCTTCCTTTCACCGGCAGGAACGTGCCGGACGATCCGAGTGAAGGAGCGACCGGCGCCCAAGGCACCGGCCAACGGGGTCGTCGCTCAGGCAGCCGAGGCCGACCGGAGTGTCGTCCGTGTCACTGCACGGTAAACGGCTTTCGCGATCGTGCCAAGACGTGGCACGTCGGGTGGGACGGATGGCATACGCATAACGGTCAGGAAGGCACTGTGAGGCATCAATCTCCCCACCTGTGAGCGCGGCCGAGCGATGATCCATCGGTCGTACCGGTCGGGATGCCGACGTTTTCCGTGCTCGGGAGCCCTGCGAGGCGGGAATTCCGGGGCTCAGTCGCTATGCTGAGCCCGACGCACGCGCCCCTGTAGCTCAGCTGGCCAGAGCACTCGCCTTGTAAGCGAGATGTCGCCGGTTCGATCCCGGCCGGGGGCTCCAGTTCCACAAGGCGTTCCGGGGCCGATGTCGCCGCGGGACGCCCGGCTCCGTCAGCAGCGACCTGACGGTACACCCGCGAGGGGTCAGGCGGGCCCACGGGCGTCGGCCCCCGCGGGCTCCCAGAGCTGGATCATGTTGCCCTCTGGGTCTCTGAGGCTCGCGAACCTGCCGTTCGGGTACTCCTCGGGGTCCACCTCGACGTCGATATCCGCATCGCGCAGTTGGTCGACCATCGCGTCCAGGTCGACGACCCGGAAGTTGAGCGACCAGGAGTGCTCGGGGCCGCCGAAGTGCTCGGAGTCCGCCGACATGGCCGCCAGGACGGTAGGACCGGGCTTCTGCCACCAGGAGGACACGTCGTAGGACTCCGGTGCCAGCTCGACCCCGAGATGGGTGGCGTACCAGCGGTTGATCCGGTCCGGGTCGTGGGCGCGGAAGAAGACGCCGCCGATGCCCGTCACACGTTCCACGATGTCTTCTCCCCGCTGGGCACTGTCCGTGCCCTCTTCGACCTGGCTGAGCCTGCCGACTTCAGGCTAGACCCGACTCGGGCGGGATTCGACAACACCCGATCGTCACGGTTGCCGGATACCGGTTGCCTGCTCGGCAGGCCTGCGCCACCCTCTCCGCATGCTCGAAACGCGCGTCCTCGGCGAGGACGACTGGAAGGTGTGGCGGGAACTGCGGCTCGCCGCGCTCGCCGAGGCCGGGTACGCCTTCGGCGCCCGACTGGCTGATTGGCAGGGCGACGGCGACCGCGAGGAACGCTGGCGCGGGCGGCTGGCCGTCCCCGGCTCGTACAACGTCGTGGTGATGCTCGACGGGCAACCGGTCGGGATGGCCAGCGGGATGCCGACCGAGCAGGACGGGGTGGTCGAGCTGATCTCGATGTACGTGGCACCCGTCGGACGCGGCCGGGGCGTGGGCGACCACCTCGTCCAGGAGGTCGAGCAGTGGGCCCGGCCGGCAGGCGCGCGGACGCTGCGGCTCGCCGTGGCGGAGGGCAACCCCACCGCGTGGGCCCTGTATCTGCGCAACGGCTTCCGGGACACGGGCGAAGTCGGCGGCCTGATGCCCGACGGCGTGCGCCGCGAGCACATCATGGCCAAGAGCCTCCTGGACCAGCCGTAGACGGTGCGGGGCGCGGCACGCGCAGTAGGCTGACCAGCGATGAGTCGCGCGGTCGAGGAGTCCAACCGGGCGATGCTGCGCGCCCGCGACGCGATGGACCGGGCGTACGCGCAGCCGCTCGACATCCCCGCCCTGGCCCGGATCGCGCACGTCTCGGAGGCGCACTTCATCCGCACCTTCCGGGCCACCTTCGGCGAGACGCCGCACCGCTACCTGCAACGCCGACGGGTGGAACGCGCCATGTACCTGCTGGCGTGCACCGGCGAACCGGTCACCGAGATCTGCCACCTGGTCGGCTTCGGCAGCCTGGGCACGTTCAGCCGGACGTTCCACGGCATCGTCGGTGAGTCGCCGTCGGCCTACCGGCGCCGCAAGGCCGCGCCGGCCGACGTCCCGAGCTGCTTCACCAAGGCCTGGATGCGCCCGAGCGCCACCGCCGGCCAGCCGGCCACCGCCAGCCAGCCGGTCGCCACCCGCAAGCCGGCCGCCGCCGGGGAAGCCGCAGCGGTCAGCGGCCCCGCACCCTCCGCCGCACCATGACCCAGAGCCGGTCACCGAGCCGGGTCCGCCGTAGCCAGCGCAGTCCGGCCAGCCGGCTCTCCGGTGGCGTACGCGGGCGCGGCGGCGCGGTGACCCGCTCGTAGGTGGCGCCGGTCGACGGCCCGGTGAAGTCGGGTTCCAGCCGTTCGGAGGCGACCGCCAGCGCGGTGAACTGGGCCAGCACCCGCGGATCGGGCCGGCCGCCCCGGGCGGCGGTACGCAGCTCCCGCTCCACGGCCGGACGCCGGATCAGCTCGGTGAGCGGCCTGTGGACGGTGTCCAGCAGGTCGGCCACGGCGGCGACGCCGTCGCCCTCCCAGATCCGGGTGGCGCGGGACGGTCCGGTGGCGGAGCTGACGAACGGCACGTCCGCCCACTCCGGTACGAGCCGGGCGATCAGCGCGGTGTGCGGAAGTCGCGCCCGCTTCTCGGCCGCGGTGAACGCGAAGCTGGCCGCGACGAAGCCGGGCGCCAGGAACGGGGTGACCATGCCCGTGGTGTACGCGGCTGTGCACCAGCGGCGCATCCGCTCGACCAGGTAGACGTAGTCGATCAGGTGCTCGTCGCGTAGGCCCAGCTCTCGGGCGTGGGCCGTCAGCGCGGTGACGCGGTCCCGTTCGGCGGCCAGCGCCTCGGGCGTCGTGGTCCCGCGCGGCACGGCCGCCAGCAGCTTGCTCATGGCCGCCTGCTCGGGCGTGGGCGCCGGGTCGGCGTCGGGGCGGGGATACCAGAAGCCGACCACCAGTTCGCCTGCCGCTCCGGTGAGGCTCGGCGGGCGTACCTCGTCAGGCAGCCGGGTCCGCGCCGCCGGGCGCGTCAGGTAGGTCGAGGGGAACTGGTGGTCGTGCAGCGCGGCGAGCCGTCGCGCCCGGTCCCGGAGGCCGGTGCCGAGGACGGTTTCCGGCGGCGCTGCGGGTGTGAGGCGGTGCGGCAGCTCCAGGCCGCGCCGGTCCCGCAGGAGCCGAACCAGTTCGCGGGCCACGTCGCCCTCGGCGGGGGTGTCGTCGTTGGTGACCAGGTCCGGCGTACGGCCGGCGGCGACGAGCGTCGCGGCGATGAGCCGGGAGTCCTTGCCGCCGGAGAGACCGAGCGTGACCTCGCCGTCGTGCAGCCGGTGCAGGCCGGCGACGGATCGGGTCAACGCGTCAGCGGCCAGGTCCAGCCGCTCGTCGGTCGGCCGGTCCCGGTCGGCGAGGCCGCTGCGGACCACGTCGTCGGCGGCGTACCGGATCTCGGTGGTGAGCTGCCAGCCGCCGTCGGCGCGGCGGCGGCCGGTGACCCGCTCGCCCGGCTGGAGCAGCCGGATGCCGGCGAGCGGCGAGAGGTCGCCGCCGAAGTGGCCGGTGAGCAGGTACGACGTCCAGCCGGCCGGGTCGGGGCGGGCCTCGCCGTGCAGGAAGTCGGCGAGCAGACCGGGCCGGGTGCACCAGGCGGTGATCCCGTCGGCCGCGCCGGTGAACACCCGGGCCATGCCCAGCCAGTCCTGTTGCAGGGCGAGACGGTCGCGGTCGAGTGCGAGCAGCGCGAACGGCGGTACGACGTCCCGGTGCACGTCCTCGCCGGTGAGCAGGCGGTTGGCGAGCGTCACCGGGTCGTCGCCGTCGGCCCCTACCGGGATGCCCACGGAGACGGCGGTGACGGGGCCGTCGGTGGCGACGGGCGGCCACCGGTATCCGCCCGGATCGGCCGGGTGCAGCACCAGCACGCCCCAGTCGGTGCCGCCGAAGCGCCGGCGGTGCCAGCTTTCGGGTACGAGGTCGGCCACGGCCTTGTCGAACCGGGCCACGGCGGCATCGAGGCGCGGTTGTGGCAACGCCCCGGTCGCGGCCCAGGCCACCATCAGCTGCATCGAGTAACCCCCCGGCTTATGTCACGGGGACGTTAACAGCGGATGTCCGGGCGGTGTCCCCGCGCGGACAAACGACGCAACTCGGGCGAGGTGGCTCGACGGCGGGACTGCGCAGTTTCGGATAAGCAGCAGGTCGGGGCGCTGCTCTAGCGTCGTCGGCATGACGATGACTTCGACTTCCCGCTCCCAGATCTACGTGCTCGACCAGGACGAGGCGCTCGACTTCTACGTCGGCAAGCTCGGCCTGGAGGTCAGCACCGACCAGGACCTCGGTTTCATGCGCTGGCTCACCGTGAACGTGCCGGGTGACCCGGGCCGGGAGATCCTGCTGGAGAAGCCGGGTCCGCCGGCTCTGGACCCGAAGACGGCCGAGCAGGTCCGGGAACTGCTCACCAAGGGCGCCGCCGGCGGTTTCCTGTTCTTCACCACCGACGACGCGCACAAGACGTACGCGGACCTGGTCGCGAAGGGCGTGGAGGTGACCGACGAGCCGACCGACCGGCCGTACGGCATCGACTTCGGCATCCGTGACCCGTTCGGCAACCGCATCCGGATCGGGCAGATGCACCAGCACCCGTGACCGGCGGGCCACCCGGGCGGCGCTCAGCGGGCTAGTCTCGCGGTCCCCGACCGTGGAGGTGCCGATGCCCACCCGCCTGCTCTACCTGGTCCGTCACGGCGAGCAGGACCGGCCGGAGGAGGAGGCGGACACCGGACTGTCCGAGCGCGGCCGCCGACAGGCGACGCTGCTGGGCGAGCGGCTGCGCGGCACGCGCTTCGCCGCCGTACACCATGGGCCGGCCCGGCGGGCCGCGGAGACCGCCGCGCTGGTCGCGGCGTCGCTGCCGGGTGTTCCGGTACGCGAGGACGACCGCGCCGGCGACCACATGCCGCACGACACCGACCCGGCCGGCCTGCCGGAGTCGTACGCGGCCTTCCTGGCCGGTTTCTCCGAGCGGGAGCGGCGAGACGGACCGCGCGTGACCGCGGAGTCGGTGGCGCGGTTCGCCGCCGCTCCCGCGGAGGGTGACGTGCGCGAGCTGGTCGTCACCCACAACTTCCTGGTCGCGTGGCTGGTACTGCACGCGGTAGACGCGCCGGCGCGCCGGTGGATCGGGCTGAACCAGCAGAACTGCGGGTTGACCGTGATCCGCTACAGCTCGGGCGGCCCGCCGGCGCTCGTCGCGTTCAACGACGTCGCCCACCTGCCGCCCGAGCTGCGTGCCACCGGCCTGCCCGACGACTACCGGATCTGACTCAGGCGATCAGCTTCACCACGGCGTCGGCCACGGCGCGGGCGGACTGCGGGTTCTGGCCGGTCACCAGCCGCCCGTCGACCACCACGTGCTCGGTGAAATCAGGTGCCGGCACGTGCTGCGCGCCCGCTTCGCCGAGCTTGTCGGCGAGCAGGAACGGCACCTCGTCGGTGAGGCCGACGGCCGCCTCCTCGCTGTTGGTGAACCCGGCCACCCGCTTGCCGGCGACGAGCCGGGAGCCGTCGGTGAGGGTGAGGTTCACCAGCGCCGACGGGCCGTGGCAGACGGCGGCCACCACGCCGCCGCGCTCGTAGACCGAGCGGGCGATCCGGGCCAGGTCGGGGTCGTCGGGGAAGTCCCACATGGTGCCGTGACCACCGGCGAAGAGGATCACGTCGTACCCGTCCGGGTCGACGTCGGCGGCCTTCGGGGTGTCGGTGACGCCGGCGGTGGCGAGGAAGTCATTCTGGGTGCTGTCGTTCTCGTCCCGCCCGTCGACGGGCGGCTCCCCGCCGGCCACGGAGACCAGGTCGACGTCGTACCCGGCGGCCCGGAACACCTCCCACGGCTCGGCGGCCTCGCCGACGTAGTAGCCGGTCGAGCGGCCGGTGCGGCCCAGCTCGGAGTGACTGGTCAGGGCGATGAGTGCGCGAGTCATGGCTTCCATGCTGGCGCGGCCGGCCCGCCCCGGCCATAGGCCGATGTCACAGCCGGAACGGGTTTGACGGGCCGGTCAGCCGGTGGCGCCGTTGAGCAGGTCCACCACCTGCGCGGTGACGGCCGGTGGCGTGGTCTCCGGCGGGCAGTCCACGTAGCCGACCTGGTTCGGCCCGATGGTGAGCCGGTAGGTGAACGCGTCGGCGCACATCGTCGGCAGCACGGTGACGGCGGCCTCGGCGGCGAGCCGGGGGTCGGCCGCGAGCTGCCGCAGCCGGGTGAGCTTCTCCGCGGCGAGCTGTCCCTCGCGGGAGGCGCCGCCGCGGTCGGTCCTCGTCCAGTGGCCGTCCGGCTCGACCCGGACGGTGTCGGACAGCCCGGCGATGCCGCCCGACTTCACGAGTACGACCTCGGTGGCCAGCGGCGAGGGTCCGTCCGTGAGGACGGGTGGGGCGTCGGTGCGGGCGCAGCCGGCGAGCGGGAGGAGAAGGGCGGCGACGGCCGCCGCGGCGGAGGCAGCTCTCATACCCGATCGGACGCGCGACGGGACCACCCGGTTCCGGCCCACCGGTCCTCCTCATCCGTTCGGTCAATGTCTCAGGCGGGATCTCGCCAGCCTCTTTCACGTTCTTCGATGTATCGCTATATCTACATCAGTGACTACCCCCGTCACAACTTCGCCTTCCAGGAGGGCCCGTGAAAAGATCCGTCGCCGCCGTCAGCGCAGCGCTGCTCACCAGCAGCGTGCTGGCCTGCGTCACCACCTCGGCGCAAGCGGCAGCGCCAACCGCCCCCAGCCCCGAGACCTCTGCCGCAGCCAAGGCCGCGAGCCTACTGCGCGCCAACCCCGGCGTCGTCCAGGGCGCCGGCGGTGAGGCCTACCAGGCCGTCCGCACCAAGGTCGACCCCTCCGGGGCGGCGCACACCCGGTACAGCCGGACCTACCAGGGTCTCCGGGTGTACGGCGGTGACTTCGTCATCCACACCGCCCCGAACGGCACCCTGACCAGCGCGTCGGTCAGCCTGTCCGCCCCGCTGACCCTGAGCACCACCGCGAAGGTCGGCGCGGACGCGGCCAAGGCCAGCGCCCGCAAGACGTTCTCCGGGTCGCTCACCTCGGTCGGCGCGCCGGAACTGTTCGTCGACGCCAGCAGCGGCAAGGGCCGCCTCGCCTGGGAGACCGTCGCGACCGGCTGGAAGGCGGACAAGCAGACGCCGTCGAAGCTGCACGTCATCACCGACGCCACCACCGGCAAGGTGATCGGCTCGTACGACGAGATCGAGACGGTGGCCGGCACCGGCCAGGGCGTCTACAGCGGCTCGGTCACCATCGACACGACGCTCTCCGGCAGCACGTACCAGATGATCGACCCGGTGCGCGGCAACGGCCGCACCTGCGACATGAACAACGGGACCTCCACCTGCACCACGTTCACCGACGCGGACAACGCGTGGGGCAACGGCGCCACCTCGAACCGGCAGTCGGCCGCCGTGGACGCGCACTTCGGCGCCGCCAAGACGTTCGACTACTTCAAGAACGTGCACGGCCGCAACGGCATCTTCGGCAACGGCCAGGGCGTGCCGAGCCGGGTGCACTACGGCAACAACTACGTCAACGCGTTCTGGGACGGCTCCCAGATGACCTACGGCGACGGCTCGGGCAACTCCCGCCCGCTGGTCTCGCTGGACGTGGCCGGTCACGAGATGAGCCACGGCGTCACCGAGGCGCTGGCCGGGCTGGTCTACTCCGGTGAGTCCGGTGGCCTCAACGAGTCCACCAGCGACATCTTCGGCAACATGGTGGAGTTCTACGCCGCCGCGCCGAGCGACCCGGGCGACTACCAGGTCGGTGAGAAGATCAACATCAACGGCAACGGTACGCCGCTGCGCTACATGTACAACCCGTCGCTGGACGGCTCGTCCGACTCCTGCTGGTCCACCAGCACGAAGAACAAGGACGTGCACTACTCCTCCGGCGTCGGCAACCACTTCTTCTTCAACCTCGCCGAGGGCACCGGCGCCACCGCGTACGGCACCTCGCCGGTCTGCGGCTCGGCCCCGGCGGTGACCGGCATCGGCCGCGCCAAGGCGGAGAAGATCTGGTACCGGGCGCTCGACGTGTACTTCACCTCGAACACCTCGTACGTCAACACCAGCAACCCGGCCAACACCGCCCGCGCGTACACCCTGCGGGCCGCGACCGACCTGTACGGCAACTGCTCCACCGAGTACAAGACCGTCCAGGCGGCGTGGACCGCGGTGAACGTGGCCGGCAACGACGCTCCGTGCAGCTCGACCGGTAACGACTTCTCCGTCTCGCTCTCGCCGACCTCCGGGTCGGTGACCGCGGGTGGATCGGCCTCCGCCACCGTCGGCACGTCCACCACCAGCGGCACCGCGCAGACCGTGACGTTCTCCGCGTCCGGCCTGCCGACCGGCGCCACCGCGTCGTTCAGCCCCGCCTCGGTGACCTCGGGCGGCTCGTCCACGCTCACCATCGCCACCAGCTCCGGCACCCCGACCGGCACCTACTCGGTGACCGTCACCGGCAGCGCGGCGTCGGGCACCAAGACCGCCACGTACTCGCTGACGGTGACCGGCACGGGCGGCGGCTGCACCGGCGCCGGCCAGAAGCTCGGCAACCCCGGCTTCGAGTCCGGCAACACGGTCTGGGCCACCACCTCCGGCGTGATCGGCCAGTACGGCTCGCAGGGCCAGCCGACCCGCACCGGTACGTGGAACGCGTGGCTGAACGGCTACGGCAGAACCCGCACCGACACGCTGTCGCAGTCGGTGAGCCTGCCGAGCGGCTGCTCCGCGTACAACCTCTCGTTCTGGCTGCACATCGACTCGGCCGAGAGCACCACCAGCGTCCAGTACGACAAGCTGAACGTGCAGGTGCTCAACTCGTCCGGCTCGGTGCTGGCCACGCTGGCGACCTACTCGAACCTGAACAAGGCCAGCGGCTACAGCCAGAAGTCGTTCTCCCTGGCGGCCTACGCCGGGCAGACCGTCACGCTGAAGTTCACCGGCACCGAGGACAGCTCGCTGCAGACCTCGTTCGTGATCGACGACACCGCGATCAACGTCTCCTGACCTGACCGCCGATCCCGGGGCCCGGCGGCCACCCCACGCGGGTGGTCGGCGGGCCCCGGCCGTTACGGTCGGACCCATGTCCGACGCGGAACTGACAGTCACCCTGGACGGCCCGGTGGCCACTGTCGTCATCCACAACCCGGCCCGGCGCAACGCCATGACCCCGGCCATGTGGCGGCAGCTCCCGGTGCTGCTCGACGGCCTGGAGGCGGACCCGGCCGTACGGGTGCTGGTCCTCACCGGCGCGGGCGGCACGTTCTGCGCCGGCGCCGACCTGGGCGACCTGGACGAGCTGCTGGCAGCCGGTGACGGCAGCATCGCGGTGGCCGCCGAGGAACGGCTCGCCGCGTTCGGCCGCCCCACAGTCGCCGCGATCGAGGGCGCCTGCGTGGGTGGCGGCTGTCAGCTCGCCGTCGCCTGCGACCTGCGCCTGGCCTCGGCGGACGCGCGGTTCGGCGTACCCCCGGCCCGGCTCGGCCTGGTCTACCCGGCGCCGACCACGCGGCGGCTGGCCGCGCTGGTCGGCCCGTCGGCGGCCAAGCACCTGCTGTTCACCAGCGAGCTGGTCGACGCCCAGCGGGCGCTGCGGATCGGCCTGGTGGACGAGGTGCTGCCGGCCGGTGAGCTGGCCGGGCGGGTGGCGGCGCTGACCGCCACGGTCGCCGAGCGGTCCCGGCTCACAGTGACCGCCGCGAAGGAGATCGTCGACGGGCGCGCCGACGCCGACCGGCTCGCCTGGTGGCACGCCCAGGTGCGGGACAGCGGCGAGGCACGCGAGGGCGTGGCCGCGATCAACGAGCGGCGCCCTCCGCGCTTCGGCTGGACGCCGCCCGCCGTCTGACCGGCCGGCAGGCGTCAGCCGCGAACGGCCGGCCGGCACGGTCCGCCGTCACCGCGACGCGCGGTCCGCGCTGACGTGGGCCAACAGCTCGTCCACCGACCACTGGTCGGAGGCGTGTTCGCCGTGTTTCGCGGCGAGCACCCGCCCGTCGGGTGCGATCAGGAAGTCGGCCGGCAGCCCGAGCCGGCCGCCGTGCGGGGAGGTGGACGGCAGCCGCTCCCGGCCGCGCAGCACGTGCCAGGTTCCGGTCACCACTGCTCGCAGGATCGGCAGCCAGGCGCGCGGGTCGAGCAGCGACCGCCGCGCCGACTCCACGCCGAACTCCCGGTAGAGCCGCCGGTCCGGATCGGCCACCACGGCGAACGGCAGGTCGGCGACGTGCTCGCGCAGTTCGTCGGCGGGGGAGTGGAAGAAGACCACCTCGCGTACGCCCGCGGCCTCGATCTCGGCGTGCCGGCGGACGATCGAGCGCAGGTGGAGGTTGCAGACCGGGCAGCCGGCGAAGCGCCGGAACTGGAGGTGGATCAGGCGGTCCGGATCCGGCAGGTCGATCCCGGTGCCGGTCACGCTGGTCAGGTGGCGGGGGGTGACGACGTCCATGCGCGCTCCCGTTGTAGGCGTACGACGTACTCCTACAACCGTAGGCGTATCTTGTACGCTGTCAAGGCCATGCCCCGTCCCCGTTCCCTGACCCCGGCCCGGCTCGCCGACGCGGCGCTCGCGGTGCTCGACCGGGACGGCCTCGCCGGCCTCACCATGCGCGCGGTCGGCGCGCAGCTCGGCACCAGCACGATGGGCCTCTACCGCTACGTCGCCGACCGGGACGAACTGGAGGCGCTCGTCGTCGAGCGGGTCCTCGAACGGGTGGACACCCGTCCGCCGGGCGACGTCCCGTGGCCGGACGGCATCCGGGACCTGGCCGACCGGGTGCGCCGCGCGGTCGGCGTCCATCCGGCAGTGGTGCCGTTGCTCCCCGCGTACCGGCACCGCTCGCCGACGATCCTGCGCTGGGGCGAGGCGGTGCTCGCGGTGCTGACAAGGGCCGGCTTCACCGGCGTCGGACGGGTGATCGCGTTCCGCGCCCTGCTGGGCCACGTGGTCGGGGCGATCCAGATGGAGCACCTCGGCGCGCTGTCAGGCCCCGGAACGGCTGTCATCGCGGCGCTGTCCCGCGACGAGTTCCCCCTGCTCGCCGAGACCGCACGCGAGGCCGGCGCGGTCGCACCGGAGGACGAGTTCGGCGGTGGGCTGGACCTCCTGCTCGACGGGCTGGCCCGGCGTCTCGACAGCTAGGCGACTTGGTGGGACCGGCGGGCGCGGCGCCGGGGCTCACCCCCCGGCACCGCCCCCTGTGCCCGCCGGCCGTCCGTCACCGCGCCAGTGCGGCCCAGCTCGGCGTCACCGGCTCCCGCCGCAGCGGCATGCCCGCCTCGGCCGGGGTCCGGTCGCCCTTGCGCTGGTTGCACGCGTAGCAGGCGGCGGTGGTGTTCCCCCAGGTGTTCCGGCCACCGCGCGAGCGGGGCAGGATGTGGTCGATCGTGCTCGCCGCGCCGTCGCAGTACGCGCACTTCCGCCGGTCGCGCGCCAGCACCCCGGCCCGGGACCAGGCCGGGCCGGCGCTGAACCGCCAGCGGGTCACCACGTACCGGACGAGGCGGACCACACGCGGCAGCGGGAAGACGCCGATGACCCGGTCGGGCTCGGCCTCGTGGATCTCGGCGACCCGGCGGCAGAGCATCCGGATCGCGTGCTTGACGGTGACCCGGTGCAGCGGGCCGAGGTCGGCGTTGACGACGAGGACGGCGTCCACCGGGTTCTCCCTTCACGATCGGCGGTACGGCGACGAAAAAGCCGCCCGGTCCACGGGGACCGGGCGGCGACGACGGGGACGCGCGAGGCGCGTCAGTCGTGCCCTCCGGGCCAGGGACCGTGTTCCCGGCAGCCGTCGCCGAGCAGCCACGACGTCATCGTGGTGGCGGGTCGTAGCGACATCGACGGCTCCCGGAGCGGTGGTTGACCTTGCGCGCTCACGGTAGATCGATCCGGGAATCGTGGGCAACGTATTTCGATCCGTCGTCGGTGGGCCGCCGCTGCCGTCCGGCCCGGCCGGCGCGCCTCGCGGCGGCGAGCGGCCGGTCGATGCGGGCGGTCATCTGCACCACCAGCTCGCTGTCCAGCAGCGGGCGGTTCACCTCGGCCGCCACCGACAGCGTGGGCGTGGAGATCGACCGCCAGATCGCTGTGAGCCCCGCGCCCAGACCGACGAGCGCCACCGCCGCCCGGGTGGTGGGGGAACCGGCCGCCGCGGCGGCGCTGACCCCGACGACCGCCAGCAGCACCACCAGCAGGGGCGCCAGCACCGGCCAGAAGATCCCACGGGCGGCCTGCGCCACCAGCTTCCGGTCCCGGATGACGACGTTGCGGGCGATCACCGCCCAGTTCTCCTCGTCCAGCAGGTCGCGCGGGTGCAGGCCGCCGGTCAGTACGTCCTGCCACAGGTCGCCCTGGTTGCGCAGCTCGCGGGCCAGCTCGGCGAGCCCGGCCTCGCCCGGGTCGCCCACAGTGGCACGACCGACAGCCGTCGCCCAGGCGGCGAGCGAGCGGCGCACCACGGCGGCCGAGTACGGCGGCAGCACGCTCGCCAGCTCGTCCAGCCACCTGCTGATCTGGAGATGCCGGCCGCCGAAGCGCGCGGCGAGCTGGCCGGCGTCGCCGCGCCGCACGGTGTCGGCGAGCGAGCGCCCGAGCCGGTACGCCACACCCACCCGGTGGTTCGTCGCCATCGTCCAGCGCAGCACGTCGATGTTGAGGTCGTCGAGCGCGCGCAGCAGCGTTTCCCGGCCCGCCTCGGTGGCGCCCCGGGCGGCGGCGGTGGACGGCACCGTACGGCCCGCAGTGGTCAGCGGCGCGATCTGGGCCAGCGCGACGTCCACGCCGTCGAGATACATGCCGAGCCGGTGCCGCCCGGCCAGCTCGGTCAGGTTCGACAGTTTCGGCGGCGCGGGCGCCGGCCGGTGCCCGTCCCCGGTCAGGTCGGCGGTCTGCGCGTGGTGGTAGGCGTCCGCCATGGACCAGCCGAGTCGCAGCGCGGTGACCACCGCGGTCCGTTCGTCCCGCGGTGTCCCGTGGTCCTCGTCGCGCCGATCCCGCGTCGCGGTGCTCACCGCCCGACCTCCCGTGTCGCCGGATCAGTCGAGCGTAGAGCCGATTTTATGTACTTATGACCGTTTTCGGCCCAGCCTTGCCGGCCAGCAGGCCGCGCGGCCGGATCGACCGGACCGGCTCGGCCGCCGCGCCCTCGGCACGGAGGATGTGGTTTGCGGCGATGATCCCGGTGGCCGCCGACCGTTCCATCAGCGCACTCGGGAAGTCGGTGCGGATGCCGTCCCCGGCCAGGTAGAGGCCCGACGCGTCGGTCTCCACCCCGGGACGCCACGCGTGGCTGCCAGGCGTGAACGCCGGTGCCTGCGCCTCGACGCGGGCGCGCAGCTCCCGTACCCGCAGGTCGGCCACCTCCGGCCAGAGCGCGGTCAGCTCCCGCAGCATCCGGGCGGCCAGCTCGTCGGCCGGCACGTCCGGCTCGCAGGCGTACGCGTGCAGCTCCACCACCGAGCCGCCTGTGCGTGCGGCCCAGCGGCGGGGCTCGTCCTCCAGCCGGTGGTAGAGCGTCACCGAGTCCAGCGTGGGCTGCCGGGAGACGCCGCTGAACACCGCGCGGTCGGCCCGGACGTCCCCGTCCATCCAGTAGCGCGCCACCGCGTACGGCGGTCCGGGTCTGCCGAACGCGGGCATCCGCGCCACCAGCTCGGGTGCCGCCGCGGCCAGGCCGGGCGAGGCGTCGACGAGCGCGGCGAGCGCGGGCGGGTCCACCGCGAGCACCACGTGCGGCGCCTCCCAGACGTCGCCGTCCGCGCCGGTCACCCGCCACCCCGCCGGGGTACGGTCCAGCCGGGCCGCCGCCGCGCCGGTCAGCACCCGGCCGCCGCGCTTCTCCACGTGCCGGGTCAGCGGCTCCCAGATCGCCGTGCCGTAGTCCCGGTCCGGGCAGTCGAAGGCCAGCCCCTCCGGGTTGCCGAGCAGGTAGAAGTGGAACTGCGCGATCATCTCGGCGGCCGACATCTCCGCCTCGTGGTTGAAGAACGAGTGCGAGAAGACCTCGAACAGCATGGCCCGCGCCCGGTCCGGCAGCCGCAGCGAGGTGAGCAGATCGTCGGCGGTCCGCTCGTCGAACTCCTCGTAGGTGCGTACCGGGTCGTAGGTGAGCAGCGGCAGCGCCGCGTCCCGGTCCATCGTGCGCAGGTCGGCCAGGCGCAGGCTCGGGCTGCGCAGCAGCAGCGCCAGCAGGTTCGCCGGCGGCGCGGGCGGCAACTTGCCGAACTCCTCCGTGGGCCACTGCTCGGACAGGATCGGGTAGCCCGGGATCGGCTTGAGGAAGCCCAGCGCCGGGTCGACGCGGCGCAGGATCGACCGCCAGTTCCAGTACTGCCGGAAGAACGCGTGGAAGCCGTGCTCGTTGCGCTGGACGCCGTCGGACAACTCCTCCGGCCAGGCGCCGAGCCGCCCGCCGAGGTGCGGCGCCGCCTCCAGCACCGTCACCGCCACCCCACGCTCGGCCAGCACCACCGCCGCCGACATGCCGGCGATGCCGCCGCCGACCACCAGCGCCGGGACCGGTCGCGGCACGCGGTCGGCGCCACCGCCGCCCGGGTCCACCACGTGCTCGCGTACGCCGATCAGGCGACCTACCACTTGCGACAGACCCACGGGGCATCCTCCAGTCGGCGGTCCCCCCAGTCTGCCCGAGGTGAAAGGAAGGGGCCCCTTTTAACGCATACGGATGTGCGGGGCCCCTTCTTAACGCCGCGTCGCCCCCGTGCTGGGTGCGCCGCGTGGGTGTGTGGGGCGAGGTGTTAACAAGGGGCCCTTCCTCTACCGCAGGCGTTAATAAGGGGCCCTTCCTTTCACGGCAGGCAGCGGCGCGGGCGGTCCGACGGCGGCCAGACGTACTCCAGGTCGGGGGAGACGTCGGTGAACAACCGTGCATAGTGGGCGGGGTCCTTGCGCAGGAGCGACGACTGGTGGCTGCGGTGCAGGTCGTCGCGGCCCAGCCAGGGCGGCAGCTCACCGGCGGCGGCCAGCTCGTCCTGGGTGCGGATCACCGAGATGCCGCAGGCGGCGGCGAGGTCGGTGGCGAGCGTCCCGGCGCAGGTGTCGGCCCGGCCCGGCTCGCACCACACCGCGCACATGTCCAGCCCGTACCGGGTCAGCGCCTCCTCGTACCCGGCCCACATCTTCACCGCGGGGTGGTTGCGCCAGCCGTAGTCCGGCCGGGTCAGCCCGCGCAGCACCTGGATCGCCTCCACGCGCTGCTTGCCCAGCCGCTTCTGGTCCAGCGTGCGCGCGCTGGCCAGGAAGTCCGGATACGGCAGGAACGTCTGCATGGCGGTGCTCTACCCGTACCCGGCCGTGCCATGCGTTCATGATCGCCGGGGCTGCGCGGATCGCGAGCGGCTGACTACGATCCGGACATGGCCGAGCCTCTGCGCGACCGCGCGCGCCGCGCAACCGGCTGGCGGCTCCGGATGAACGGTGACGAACGCCCCCACTACGTGGTCTGCGGCTCCGACCCGCTCGCCTACTGGGTGGTCCGGTCGCTGCTCGCCACCGACAGCGCCGACGGCCGGGTGCGGGTCACGCTCGTGGTGCCGGGCCGCCGCCGGTCCGAGGGCCCCGACGGCCGGGACGTGCCGGGGGTACGTGTGGTCACGGCGGAGCGCCTCGACGAGGCCGCGTTCCGCCGGGCCGGGCTGGCCGGCGCGGCCGGGCTGGCCCTGCTGCACCAGGACGACGTGGGCAACATGCACGCCGCGCTCTGCGCGCAGGAGGTCGAGTCGCGGCTGCGCCTGGTGGTGCGGATGTTCAACACCAACCTGGCGGACGGGCTGCGGCAGCTCTTCCCCGACTCGGCGGTGCTCTCGGACGCCTCGATCGCCGCACCCGCCTTCGTGGCCGCCGCGCTGGGCGAGGTGGCGCCGACCCACTTCCGGCACGCGGGGCGCACGCTCTACGTGGCCCGCCGCGACGACGTACGCCAGCAGGACGTGGTCTGCGGCCTTGCCGTCACCACCGATCCGGACCTGGTCCGGGTGCTGCCCGCGGACGAGGCGGCGGCCGACGTGGTGCTGGCCGAGGCGACCGGGCGGCCGGCGGGCACCGAGGTCGCCGCGCGGCGGCTGGTACGGGCGCGGCGGCGCCGGCAGCCGGTCGCCGTCCTGCTGCGCGCGGTCCGTCACTTCGCCACCCGCAAGATCGGTATCGCGGTGCTGGTGCTGCTCGGGGTGATCGCGGCGCTGGGCTGGCTCAACGCGCGGGCCGCCGACGTGAGCTGGAGCGAGGCGGTCTACCTGACGCTGGTCACCACGCTCACCGGCCAGGATCCGGACGTCAACAAGCCGGTCGCGGCCCAGGTGATGCAGGTGGTGCTCAACCTGGCCGGGCTGGCGTTGATCCCGCTGATCACGGCCGCGGTGGTCGACGGCATCGTCAACGCCCGGCTGGCGTTGCACGCGGGCCGGGTCCAGCCGGACCGCTCCGGGCACGTGGTGATGGTCGGGCTGGGCAACATCGGCACCCGGGTGATGGCGCAGTTGCACGACTTCGGTGTCGAGGTGGTGGCGATCGACAAGAACGCGGACGCGCGCGGCGCCCCGCTGGCGCGCCGGCTGGGGGTGCCGCTGATCGTGGGCGACGCGGGCCGGGAGGAGACGCTCCGGTCCGCCTCGGTGGACACCTGCCAGGCGCTCGTGGTGGTGTCCACCGACGACGGGACGAACCTGCGAGCGGCGCTGATCGCCCGGTCCCTCGACCCGGACCTGCGCGTGGTGCTGCGGCTGTTCGACGGCGACTTCGCCGAGCGGATCCAGCAGGCGTTCGGCATCGGCATCTCGCGCAGCGTGTCCTATCTGGCCGCGCCGGCGTTCGCGGCGGCCCTGCTGGATCGCGCTGTGGTCGCCACCATCCCGGTCGACCGGCACGCGCTGCTGGTCACCGAGGTGCCGGTGGTGGCCGGTTCGCCGCTGGACGGGAGTCCGCTGAGCGCGGTGGCCCGGCCCGGCGAGGTACGCCTGCTCGCGCACACCCGGCCGAACCAGAAAGCCGACTGGTCGGCCGACCCCCGCATGGTGATCCAGGCCGGTGACCGGCTGACTGTGGTGGCCCGGCGGGCCGGGCTGACCGCCCTGCTCCGGGAGACCACGCCCGCGCCGCCGCCGGCACCCACCGGCCCGCCCGCCGCACGCCGCCCGCAGGAGTGAGTGACCGGACGCGCCAGCGGTGACGGCCGCCGGGCGCCTCAAGGGCAGCCGGCGCATCAAGGGCTGCCGGCCGCGTCAAGGCGGCCGGGCCGCGTCAGGCAGGTCGACGACGGTTGCGGACCGCGTACCCGAGCGCGCCGAGGGCGAGCACGCCGAACCCGGCGAGGACGCTCGGCAGCGGCAGGTTGACCGCCAGCACCAGGCAGCCGACGAGCCCGAGGGCGGCGAGCAGCCGTACCGGGACGCGCCGGGCCGGGTCCGGGCCGAGCGTCAGCGCCGACGCGTTGGTGATCGCGTAGTAGACCAGCACCGTGCAGCTGGAGAAGCCGATCGCGCCCCGGATGTCGCCCACTGTCACCACGACGGCGACCACGGCGGCCACCGCCAGTTCGGCGCGGTGCGGCACCCGGTGGCGCGGATGGACCGCCGCGAGCGCGCCGGGCAGGTCCCGGCGGCGGGCCATCGCCAGCATGGTGCGGCCGACGCCCGCCAGCAGCGACAGCAGCACCCCGGTCACCGCGACTGCGGCGCCGGCCCGGACCAGCCAGGCCAGGCCCGGGTGCCCGGCGGCGGTCACCACCTCGACCAGCGGCGCGTCGGTGGACGCCAGCCGGTCGGCGCCGAGCACGCCGAGCGCGACCACTGCCAGCGTCAGGTAGATCGCCAGCACCGCGCCGAGCGCCAGCGGCATCGCCCGGGGGATGGTGCGCTCCGGGTCGCGGACCTCCTCGCCCAGCGTGGCGATCCGCGCGTACCCGGCGAAGGCGAAGAACAGCAGGCCGGCGGCGGTCAGCACGCCGCCCGCCCCGATTCCGGCCGGCGCGGTGAGCCGGTCGGCCGCCACCTGCGGCGCGCCGGTCACCGCCACCACGGTGAGCACCGTGAGCACCACGGCGACGAGGACCCGGGTGGCGGTGGCGGTCTTGCCGATGCCGCGCAGGTTCACCGCCGTCACCGCCACCACCGCGAGGACCGCGACGAGCCGCGCCCGCCCCGGCCACAGGTACGCCCCGACGGTCAGCGCCATGGCCGCGCAGCTCGCCGTCTTGCCGACCACGAATCCCCAGCCGGCGAGGAAACCGGCGAACGGGTGCAGCCGTTCCCGGCCGTAGACGTAGGTGCCGCCGGACTCGGGGTAGCGGGCGGCGAGCCGGGCCGAGCTGGTCGCGTTGCAGTAGGCGATGAAGCCCGCGACCGCCAGCGCGACCAGCAGGCCCGGACCGCCCGCGGCAGCCGCGGCCGGTGCGAAGACCACGAAGACGCCCGCGCCGAGCATCGAGCCCAGACCGATGACCACCGCATCGGGTACGCCGAGTCGCCGCGCCAGTTGTTCCACACCGGCAGCCTAGGGCGCTCAGGTGAACGGCAGGTGCCCGCCGCCCGGAAATTGACGAAAATGATTTGCATAATTAATCGACGTTCAGCGGTGGCCGATCGCCGAACCCCTCGGTAGAGTCGTTTACGCAGGTCAAAGCGGGAGCGAATCGCCCCGCCAGCGCGGTTCGCAAATGTTCCGTGCCGATTATCCGATGGCGATGATCAGATTCTTTCTGCGTCGATCGGGCAATGGTGCCCTCGAATCGGCTCCGGCAATTTCGGGAACGTCTTCTCCGCGAACGCGGGAGGTACCGCACATGACGCTTTTCGGCTGGGACGCCAGTGACTACGACGTCGACCGGGGGTTGACGGCCGACCGGATCCGGGAGGCCCGCGCCGCGGGCATCGACTTCATGACCTACAAGGGCACGGAACAGTCGCGCGACGGCACGTTCCACAGCCAGTACTACGGGGTGATGCTCACCGCCGCAAAGGACGCGGACATCCCGTTCCTGGGCATGTACGTGGTGGTGCACTCCGACGTCTCCATCGAGGACCAGGCGGCCACCGCCATCGACTACGCCGACAAGCACACCCCCTGGTGGCGCACGTACGACGGGTTCTTCTGGCAGATCGACCTGGAGCGCTGGCCGACCGACGACGTGCCCCCGCACATCGGCGTCGACGTGGGCCGGGAACTGGAGGAACGCACCGGCAAGGTGGCGGTGATGTACGCGTCGCGCGGCCAGTACGGCGACGACGACCTGGGCGACTTCCCGCGCTGGAACGCCGACTACCCGTACCGGGTGGCCGAGGACTTCAAGGCCGCGTACGCGCGGGCCGGCGGGGACTCCGGCCCGGGCTGGACGCGCTACGGCAAGCCGGCGGAGACGCCGCGCATCTGGCAGTTCACCGATTCGGCCATCATCGGCCGCCAGCACACCTGCGACGCGGACGCGTTCCGCGGCACCGCCGACGACTTCGCGAAGATGATCGGGGAGAAGACGTCCACGACGACCAAGCGGGACGTGATCGCCACCTTCCACAGCACCGCGCACGCCGGCGACACGCTCGACACCACCGACCGGTTCCACGCCATCCGCTGGGCCACCGGCCTGTACCACTGGACGGTGCCGGAGACCGGGCTGGTGAGCATCCAGGCGACAGTCGACCTGCGCGGGTTGCGGCGTGACGACCTGGTCCGGATACGCGCCGAGTACACCCGGCCCGGAGACGCGGAGAACGACACCCCGTTGCTGCGGCAGGAGCGGGTGTCGGTCGACCCGGAGACCACCGGCGGGGTGTTCGTGGTGAGCACGCCGGACGAACGGGTCGAGCTGCCGAAGGGCACCCAGATCCGCGTCCAGGTGGCGGTGCGGCCGGCGGACGACGACCACCGCCGCAGGCTGACCTACAGCACCCGCACCCGGATCAGCATCGTGGAGATCCGGACGGCAGGCTGAGCGCCGTGCCCGCCGTTCCACACACCGTAGGCCCGGGTCCCCCGGGTGAACGGCCGGTGCCGCCGGCAGGATTCCGCCGGCGGCACCGGGATCGGGTTCAGCAGGGCCCGTTGTCGGTCCACACGCCCTGGCTGTTGGTCCCCGGCACGTCTCCCTGGGTCCACCACCGGGAGGTCCACCGGTGTCCGCCGTAGGACACCACGGCACCTCCGGGGTACGCGGTGCCCGCGGCCCAGGCCGGCGCGGCACATGCACCGCCGGTGGGTGACGGCGAGCCGGTGGGCGTCGGGGAGGTGGTCGGCGTCGGGGAGCCCGTGCAGGCACCCTGGTCGGCCCAGACCGCGGCGCTGCCCGGCGTCTCGCCCTGGGTCCACCACTTCGCGCTCCAGGTCCGTCCGGCGTGCGAGACGGTTGCACCGCCGGAGTACGCGGTGGACGCCGACCAGGCCGGCGCGGTGCAGGTGCCCCCGCCGGGTGGGACGGAACCGCTCGGGCTGGGCGACGGCGTGACCACCTCGCCACCACGTGCCCAGTCCCCGGCCAGCGCGTACGTCTGGCCGCCGAAGGCGAGCGTGAAGTTGGCCGGGCCGGAGATCGGGAGCTGATAGTTGAGCGTCACCTCGGCGTAGGAGCCGGGCGCGATTGCGGCCGGCACGGTGAGGCGTACCCGGTTGTGGTCGCCCTTCAGGCCGCCCACGTTGCTGCCGGTGTGGCCGGTGGTGACAGTGGTGAGCGCCCAGCCGGACTGCTGGCTGAGCGTGGCCGGGGTGGTGGTGGGATAGTCGAACTCCAGGTGCGCGCCGGCCGGGATCGGCGCGCCGGTGTTGTTGGTCAGCCGCAGCTCGGGGTTGATCGGGTAGTTGTTGTCGCCGAGCGCGAAACCACCCATGCCGACTGCCACGTCCAGCGTCCGGGTGGGCATGGTGATGCCCGCCTTGCGGGCGCCGTACGCCGGTGCGGCCTTCAGCCGGTCGTAGAGCAGCGTGGTCAGCGTGTCGCCCATGCCGTACCGGCCCTTGGCGGAGTCGTAGGCGTAGTCGCCGGCGAGTTCCCAGATCATCACGCCGCCGAGGCCCTTGGCCGCGACGTAGTCGGCCTTGGCGGCGAGCGACTGGTCGTCCTCGGTGGAGAGGAAGACCTTCTTCTCCGCGTTCCACAGCCAGGGCGCGACCAGCGCGGCCGAGTAGTTACGGGCGTAGCTGCCGCTGATCCGGTCGGCCGGGTCGGTGGCCGGGGTGAGGCCGTATCCGGCCAGGTAGTCGCCGGTGATGCCGGCCTGGAGGTTCTTCGCGTGCCACATCGGGTTGGCGCCGCCGGGCACCTCGTTGCCGGCGGCGTCGAGGTCGTGCCAGAGGTTGTCGATGCCGACCGCGCCGTTGCCGCAGGGGGTGGTGGAGCCGATCGAGCCGCCGGTGCCGGCCGGACACTTGGTCTGGTCGGGCAGCGCCGCCCGTCCCCACAGGCCGTTGGTGCCGCCGGTGACGCCCTGCCAGCCCCGGGTGTAGTAGGGCACGCCGATGTTCACCCTGCCGCTGGGCAGCGCGCCCCGGAAGTAGTGGTACGCCCAGTCGGTGTTCAGGTAGCCGATGCCGGAGTAGGCGCCGTACACGCCGCCCGCGGCCAGCTCGGCGTCGTCGCCGTTGTCGTAGAGCGCCGCGTTCGGCCCGACGAAGTGGTTCCACGCGCCGTGCAGGTCGTAGGACATCGCGTTGACGTAGTCGAGGTACTGCAACGCCTGGTAGGACTCCATCCCGCGCAGCAGCCAGCCGGACGCGGGCGCGGCCACGGTGAGCAGGTAGTGCCTGCCGTCGGTGGCTGCGGCCCGGTCGAGCTTCTCCCGCAGCGTGCGCATCAGCACCTGGTACGAGGCGTTGAGACCGGCCCGCTTGGCGTCGGCCTGGGCGAAGTCGAGCGGGTTGCCGGCCTTGTTGTTGGAGGTGGGGTACTCGTAGTCGATATCCACCCCGTCGAAGCCGTACGTGCGCAGGAACGTCACCACCGAGTCGGCGAACGTGTTGATGCCGGCGGTGTTCACCGTGTTGGTGCCGGTGGTGGTCATCCGGTAGAAGCCGCCGGAGTCGATGCGGTTGCCGCTGTCGTCGATGAAGCCGCCGGTCTCGGCCCAGCCGCCGACGCTGATCAGCGTGCGGACTCCGGGGTTCTGCTTCTTGTACTTGTTGAGCAGGTTGAAGTGCCCGGTGTACGGCAGGGCCGGGTCCATCTCGGCACCGGCCACGCCGGGCCAGGTCATGTTCGTCGCCGGGTTGTCCGGGGCGCCGGGGTCGCCCACGGAGATGCGGTTGCCGCCGTCGACGTGGGCGAACGCGTAGTTGATGTGGGTGACCTTCTGCCAGGGGATCTGGTTCACCAGGTAGGCCGGGGCGCCGTTGCGGCCGGTCCGCCAGCTGGTGAAGTAGCCGATGATCCGGCGGGTGTGGTCCGCACCCATCTTCTCCCGGCCCGCGGTGTCGTAGACGGTGCAGTAGGGCACCGAGACCCCGGGCGTGCGGTAGAGCCCGTCGGGCCGGCACGCCTCGTCGTCGGCGGCGGCCGACCGGGCGTCCGGGGCGGCCACGACCACCGCCGTCATCGCGGTCAGCAGACCGGCGGCGCCGGCCGACAGCCAGCGGCTGATTCGTCTCGCCAGCACGCGCACCTCCTACATTTAACAAACTTAACTGTTAAGGTTGCTAAATGTATACCGGTGTCGATACGCCGAGACAAGAGGCGGACTGCTAGTCGAGATGCTCCGCCGGCCGGGCCCAGCCGTGGAGCCGCGCCGGCAGCGGCAGGCTGTTCCAGGGCACCCGGTGCAGCAGGCGGTCCAGCAGCAGGCCGAGCAGCAGCCCGGCGACCGAGTCGGTCAGCCAGTGCCAGCCCAGGTAGACGGTGGTGCAGAAGACCACCGCCGGTGGCACCACCCGGACCACTGTGACCAGTCGGGGCGGCACTGTGCGGCCGAGCGTGCGCACGAGCGGGGCCAGCAGCAGGGCCAGGACGCCGTACCAGACGATCGAGTTGGCGACGTGCCCCGACGGGTACGACTGCGCGAACCGTACCGGCAGGTCGTGCTGGAACAGGGGCAGCGTCTGCTCGGGCGACAGGAACGGCTCCTTGACCGAGGCGCTCGGCGCCGGGCGGGCCGTCCACACCTTCAGCGGGCCGATCGTGAAGAACGTGAGCACGAACCCGGCCACCGGCGGCAGCAGCGGCCGCACCGAGCGCAGCCGCCACGCCAGCAGCACGCCCAGCCCGGCCGCGAGCAGCGTCAGCGGCGTGCCCTGGCCGAGCAGGTTCAGCGTCATCGCCACCCAGCGGGCGGCGGCCGGGCGGTTCTCGTCGGACCAGTCGGCCACCGCCCGGTCGAGGCCGAACAGGTGACCGGAGGCGAGCGCGACAGTCAGCGCCACCACTGCCGCGAGCAGCAGCAGGTCGAACCACCACCCGGCCGGCCGGACGGGCCGCAGCCGCAGGTCACCGCGTACCCCCGAGGTCTGACGCACGCGACCACGCTACCGGCCGCCGCCGGCGGCGGGGCGGCGCGGGCATCGGCGGCTGTGTGCCCAACCACGAAGGGAAGCGCGGCGCGGGGGTCAGCGGTCACACTGGTTGCCGTGCGGATCACCTCGGCTCTCGTCGACCCGGCGCTGCTCGACCTCCCCTGGTCGACACCGCTGGAGCAGTGGCCTGCCGAACACCTGGTGGCGCTGCCGCAGGGCATCTCCCGGCACATCGTGCGGTTCGTCCGGCTCGGCGGGTACGTCTACGCGGTGAAGGAGACCGGCGAGCGGGTCGCCGAGCGCGAGTACGACCTGCTGCGGGCGCTGGAGCGGATCGACTTCCCGTCGGTCGAGGCCATCGCGATCGTGGCCGACCGGCAGACCGACGACGGCGAACCGCTGGACCCGGTGCTGATCACCCGGCACCTCCAGTTCTCGCTGCCCTACCGGGCGCTGTTCTCCAACACGCTGCGCCCGGAGACCATGAACCGGCTGCTCGACGCGCTGGCCGCGCTGATCGTGCGGATGCACCTGACCGGCTTCTTCTGGGGCGACTGCTCGCTGTCGAACACCCTGTTCCGGCGGGACGCGGGCGCGTTCGCCGCGTACCTGGTCGACGCGGAGACCGGCGCGCTGCACCCGTCGCTGTCGAACGGCCAGCGCGGCGAGGACCTGGAGATCGCCCGGGTCAACATCTTCGGCGAGGCGCTCGACCTCCAGGCCGCCGGCCTGCTGCACGAGTCGATCGACCCGGAGGTGGTCTGCGAGGAGGTCGTGCAGCGCTACGAGCGGCTCTGGCACGAGATCACCTACGAGCAGCAGGTCGAGCGCGCCGCCCGGCACGACATCGAGGGGCGCATCCGCCGCCTCAACGAGCTGGGCTTCGACGTGGCCGAGGTGGCCATGTCGACAGTCGACAACGGGCGCTACCTGGTCCGGCCGAAGGTGGTCGACGCCGGTTACCACACCCGGCGGCTGCTGCGCCTGACCGGCCTGGACGCGGAGGAGAACCAGGCCCGCAGGCTCCTCAACGACCTCGACGCCTACCGGCTGGAGAGCGACCTGACCGACGAGCAGCAGGCGGCGCACCGCTGGCTGACCGAGGTCTTCGAGCCGGTGGTCCGGGCCGTGCCTGCGCACCTGCGGAACAAGCTGGAGCCGCAGGAGCTGTTCGCCCAGATCATCGAGCACAAGTGGCTGCTCTCCGAGCAGGCCGGGCGGGACGTCGGGATGCGCCGGGCGGTGCAGTCGTACCTGGCCGACGTGCTCGTGCACCGGCCGGACGAGCAGGCGGTGCTCGGCGTCGAGGTGCCGAGCGCCTGACGCCGGGGGCGGATCACTCCACCCAGTCGCCGCCGCGCATCACCCGCACCACGTTCAGGTCGTCGTCCAACATCACCAGGTCGGCGCGCAGCCCGGCGACCAGCGCGCCCACCCGGTCGCCCAGGCCGATCGCGCGGGCCGGGGTGGTGGCGACCATCCGGCAGGCGTCCGGCAGGGCCACACCCGCGCCGACCGCGTGCCGCAGCGCCGCGTCCATAGTGAGCGTGCTGCCGGCGATCGCGCCGTCACGGCTGAGCCGGGCCACCCCACCGGACACGGTGACCGCCTGGCCGCCCAGCTCGTACTCGCCGTCCGGCATCCCGGCGGCGGCCATCGCGTCGGTGATCAGCGCGGCCCGCTCCGGGCCGGCCACCGACGTGGCGAAGCCGAGCATGCCGTCGTGCAGGTGCACCCCGTCGGCGACCAGCTCGCACACCACGTTCGGGGCCTCCAGCAGCGCCACCACCGGGCCGGGCTCGCGGTGGTGCACCGGGCGCATCCCGTTGAACAGGTGGGTGCCGACCGTCGCGCCCGCGGCCACCGCCGCCCGGGTCTGCTCCCAGGTGGCGTCGGTGTGCCCGACCGCCACGACCACGCCGTGCGACACCAGCAGCTCGATCGCCTCGGTGGCGCCGTCCCGCTCGGGAGCGATGGTGACCATCCGTACGGCGCCGCCGCCCAGCTCGATCAGCTCGGTCAGCTCCGCGGTGGACGGGTCGCGCAGGAACTCCGGGTTCTGCGCGCCGCAACGGTCGGCGGACAGGTACGGGCCCTCGAAGTGGACGCCGGCGAGCACGCCGGACTCCACCAGCGGACGGTAGGCGGCGGTCGCGTCGCGCATCAGCTCGAACGGGGAACTGACCAGGCTCGCCAGCAGCGTGGTGGTGCCGTGCCCGCTGTGGAACGCGGCTGCCTGCCGGGCCGACTCCGCGTCGCCGGTGGTGAACGTGTGCCCGCCGCCGCCGTGGGTGTGCATGTCCACGAAGCCCGGCACGATCCAGTGGCCGTCGCGCACCGACGGATACTCGGCGACAGCGGTGATCCGCCCGTCGGCGATCTCCACGCAACCCTGCCGGATGACGCCGGTCGGGGTCACCACCTTGCCGGTCACGCGCCGGGTCATCGACTCTCCTTCGCCAGGGTGTCCAGGGCCAGCAGGGCGGCGCCCAGGCAGCCGGCCTCGTCACCGAGGTCGGCCGCGACCAGGCGCGGCTCGCGGTGGAACGTCAGCCGCTCGCGCAACGCCGTCCGCAGCGGGTCGAACAGCCGGGGACCGGCCTGGGCCAGCCCGCCGCCGAGCACCACTGTCGAGACATCGTAGAGCGCCTGCCCGGTGGCGAGTCCGTCGGCGAGGGCCTCTACCGCCTCCTGCCACACCTCCACGGCGAGCGGCTCACCGGCGGCCGCCCGGTCGGCCACCTGGGCGGCGGTGGTGGGCGCACCTGACAGCTCGGCGTACCGGCGTCCGATCGCCGAGGCCGACGACACCGCCTCCAGGCAGCCGGTCCGCCCGCATCCGCAGCGCGGGCCGCCGGGGCGTACCAGGATGTGGCCGATCTCCCCGGCGGCGCCGTGCGCGCCGGTGGCGGCCGACCCGTCGACCACGTGGGCGGCGGCGATGCCGGTGCCGATCGCGACGAACAGCACATGCCCGCCGTCCCGCCCGGCGCCGAGCCGGGCCTCGGCCAGACCGCCCGCCCGCACGTCGTGGCCGAGCGCCGCCGGCAGTCCCAGCCGCGTGCCCGCCAGCTCCCGCAGGGGTACGTCCCGGAAGCCCACGTTCGCCGACCAGACCGCCACGCCGCGCGCCTCGTCGACCACTCCGGGTACGGCGATGCCGCAGGCCACCGGGGTGCGGCCGTCGGCGCGGGCCTTGCCGGCGAGCCCTTCGGCCACGTCGAGGATCGTGCCGACCACGGCCTCCGGGCCGCGCTGCGCGTCGGTGGCGTGCCGTTCGGTGTGCACAGTCGTGCCGTCCGGCCGGACCAGGGCGCACTTCATCCCGGTGCCGCCCACGTCCAGCGCGACGACGACCTCGTCGCCTGCGCTCACGCCAGGACCACGGACCGGGTCAGGTGCCGGGGCGCGTCCGGGTCGAGGCCGCGGCTGGTGGCGAGCGCGACCGCGAACCGCTGGGCCAGGATCAGGTCGGCCATCGGGTCGACCGGGTTGCGGCCGGCCGACCAGCTCGTCAGCACCGTGCGCCAGCCGTGCGTGCGGCTGTGCACGAACGCGGCGCCGGTCGCGGCCACGTCCTCGGGCAGGCCGTCCGGGATCTCGCCGAGTGCCCAGACCAGCCGTCCGGGCGCGGCGACCGAGATCGGGCCGTGCCGGTAGTCCATGGCCGGGTACGCCTCGGCCCAGAACGTGGCCGCCTCGCGGCACTTCAGAGCGGCCTCCTGGGCCAGCCCGACGGTCCAGCCGCGACCGAGGAAGGTGACCTGCTCGATGCCGGCCGGGTCGATCGGCAGCGGGGCGCGTACGGCCACCTCGGCGTCGGCGGCCAGCCGCCCGAGGTCCTCGCCGAGGTGGGCGCGCAGCAGCGCGAGCGCGGTGGTGGCGAAGCGGGTCTGCACCACCGACCGCTCGTCGGCGAAGGGCAGCGCGACCGTGGCGTCGGCGAGCGCGACGGCTGCCGAGTCGGGGTCGCCGACCAGGACCGTGGTGGGGATCCGCCCGCGCAGCGCGGTGAGCAGGTCGAGCACCTCGGTGGTGGTGCCGGAGCGGGTGATCGCGATCAGCCGGTCGTAGTTCCGGCCGGCCGGGAACTCGCTGGCCTGGAAGGCGTCGGTCTCGCCCTGGCCGGCGGCCTCGCGCAGCCCGGCGTACGCCATCGCCATGAACCACGACGTGCCGCAACCGACCACGGCGACCCGCTCGCCGGGGCGCGGCAGGTGCTCGGCGACGGTCGGGGCGAGTCGCGCCGCCTCCCGCCAGCAGTCGGGCTGGCTCGCGATCTCCGCGTGCACGTACGCCATGACAACTCCTCCCCAGGGGAGACCTTGCGCAATACGGCGCGATACGGCCGCCTTTCGCGCGTCATTCTGCGCGAAACCTGGTGGTCGTGGCAACCGTCTCTCCGTTCGCGCAGCGCAGGGTTTTGCGCGGACCCAGTTTCGCGCACTAGTGTGCACGCAACCGATCACCGTTCACGCACAGTCTGGGGAGGGCCCCGCGGTGGACCGCTACGCGCGCTGGAACGCGCTGCTGGAGATGCTGACCGACAGCGGCCGGGTCAGCGTCGAGGAGGCGGCCGGGCGGCTCGACGTCTCCCAGGCCACCATCCGGCGCGACTTCGACCAGCTCGCCCAGCAGCAGATGATCACCCGTACCCGGGGTGGCGCGGTCGCCAACGGCGTCTCCTACGACCTGCCGCTGCGCTACAAGACCGCGAAGCACTCGGCCGAGAAGCAGCGGATCGGCACCGCCGCCGCGGCGCTCGTGTCGCCGGGCACCGTCGTCGGTCTCAACGGCGGCACCACGAGCACCGAGGTGGCGCGGGCGCTCGCCGTCCGCCCCGATCTCAACACCAGCGCCGAGGGCGCCCAGCTCACAGTGGTCACGAACGCGCTGAACATCGCCAACGAGCTGCTGGTGCGCTCGCGGATGAAGGTGGTGGTGGCCGGCGGCGTGGTCCGGCCGAAATCGTTCGAGCTGGTCGGCCCGCTCGGCGGGGCGCTGCTGCGCGAGGTCACGCTGGATGTGGCGCTGCTCGGCGTGGACGCGATCGACCCGCAGCTGGGCGCCGCCGCGCACCACGAGGGCGAGGCGGCCATGAACAGCCTCATGGTGGCCCGGGCCAAGCGGGTCGTCGTGATAGCCGACTCGTCGAAGCTCGGCGGGCACGCGTTCGCCCGGATCTGCCCGGTGGACCGGGTCGAGACGCTGGTGACCGACTCCGGCGCGTCGCCGGACGTGGTGGCGGCGTTCCGTGAGGCGGGCGTCCACGTCGTCTGCGCCTGACGTGCAAGGAAGGGCCCCTTCTTAACGCCTGCGGTAGAGGAGGGGCCCCCTTTTAACGCGCCGACACTGCATACCGGGTATTGCCTTCCGGTGCATACCGCGTATGGTGTCGCTGACGCCTACTTATCGGGGGAGGTCAGCTGTGTCGGCTGTCCTGGAGATCGAAGGTCTCCGCAAGACGTACCGAAGCCGGAAACGCGGGGTTCGCCACGCGCTCGACGGCTTCGACATGCGAGTGGAAGCCGGCCAGGTGCACGGCTTCCTCGGCCCGAACGGCTCGGGCAAGACCACCACGCTGCGGACGCTGCTCGGCCTGATCAAGCCGAACGGCGGCCGGATGGCCATCCTCGGCCAGGAGCTGCCGCACGCGCTGCCGGCGGTCGCCGGGCAGGTCGGCGCCATCGTGGAGAGTCCGCAGTTCTTCCCGCACTTCACCGCGCGGGACACGCTCGGCCTGCTCGCCCAAGCCGGTGAGCTGCCCAAGCAGCGCGTGGACGAGGTGCTGGAACTGGTCGGGCTGCGCGACCGGGCCGGCGAGCGGGTCAAGACCTACTCGCTCGGCATGAAGCAGCGCCTCGCGGTCGCCTCCGCGCTGCTCAAGAACCCCAAGCTGCTGATCCTCGACGAGCCGGCGAACGGCCTCGACCCGGGCGGCATCCGGGAGATGCGCGGGCTGATGCGGGAGCTGTCCGAGGCCGGGATGACAGTGGTGCTCTCCAGCCACATCCTGGGCGAGATCCAGCTCATCTGCGACTCGGTCACCATCATCTCGCTCGGCCGCCGGGTCGCGTTCGGTCCGGTCGACCAGGTGCTCGCGGCCCACTCCCAGGGCGCCGTGCGGGTACGCCTGGAGGCGGTCAGCGACCTGCCCCAGGCCGCCGACGCGCTCACCCGGGCCGGGGTCCACGTGGCCGCCGAGCCGGACCACCTGATGCTGTCCGGCGTGGACAAGCCGGCCACCGTCAGCCGGCTCCTCGCCGAGCAGGGCCTGTACGTCAGCGAGCTAACCCCGGTCGCTGTCGACCTGGAGAGCGTCTTCCTCGAACTGACCGCCACCGCGCCGGTCCCCGGCCAGCACCGTCAGGTCGATCAGTCCGCCAAGGTCGACCAGACCGGCACCGCAGGAGGTTGGGGCGCATGAGCCTGTTCGTCACCGAGCTGCGCCGGCTCGGCAAGCGCCGGGTGACCCGGCTGATGCTCGTGCTGCTGGTGCTCGGCCTGGCCACCGTCGCGACCGCGTTCAGCTTCTCCAGCGAGAAGCTCTCGCCCGTCGTGGTCGCAGAGGCCGAGGCCAAGGCGAACAACGACTACCAGTCCGCGATGACGGAATGGAAGCGCACCATCGCGGAGTGCGAGGCGGCCCAGGCGCGCGGCGAGAAGACCGAGGAACGGTACGGCCCGAACTGCGGCAAGGACTACCAGCCGCAGCCCGACATGTTCGAGGCGAAGTGGTACCTGCCGTACCAGTTCGACTTCCGGGCCGAGTTCCCCCTGTTCATCGCCGTGTTCGCCGCCTCCGTGGCGCTGTTCGGCTTCATCGTCGGCGCCTCCTTCGTGGGCGCCGAGTGGAACACCGGCGGAATGATGAACCTGTTGCTCTGGCGGCCGAAACGGCTGACCGTGCTGGGCACGAAGCTGGCCGCCCTGCTCACCACCGTGTTCGGCCTGACCGTGGTGCTCGGTGCGCTCTGGACGGCGGCGTTCTGGCTGATCGCCAGCCTGCGCGGCAGCACCGCGAAGATGACCGCCGGAGTGTGGCAGTCGATCGGGCTGGACGGTCTGCGGGCGCTGGGGATGACGCTGCTCGTGGCGGCGGTCGGGTTCGCGCTGGCCTCGCTCGGCCGGCACACGGCGATGGCGCTCGGCGCGGCGGTGGGCATCTTCGCGGTGAGCGAGATCGGCATCCGGATCGCGGTCGCCGTGCTCGGGGTCCAGTTCGGTGACCGGTACGTGCTGTCCACGTACGCCCAGTCGTGGTTCCTGAAGCAGGCGGAACTGTTCGACTACGACACCTGCCAGTTCTCCCAGGGCGCCTGCGAGCCTGCGACATACGTGGTCACCTGGCAGCAGTCGGCTGTGGTGTTCGGCGTGGCGCTGGTGGGCGCGTTGGCGGCCGCGTTCTGGACGATGCGCCGGCGGGACATCGCCTGACCTGGTCCGCGCCGCCGGCCGGTGCCGGCGGCGCGGACCCCGCGTCCGATGCGGCCGGGGGCGGCCCTGGTTACGCTGGGGCTCCCCCGGCCGGCGCGCTCCGCGTGCCGGTCACCCGCCGTCGGAGAGGAGCGCCATGTCCGCCGACGCCTCGCAGCGGGCCGCCGTCGACCGGTCCGGCCCGGCAGCGGGTACGCGCCACGCGGGCGGGACCGTTCCGCCACCGCGCACCGCTCCGCCCGTCGAGTCCACCGCACCGTCGGAGCCGTCGGAGTCCGCCCGGCCCGCCGAGCCCGCCACGGCCGGGCCCGCCTCGCCGCCCGTCGAGTCCGCCGCCCCGGTCGAGCAGGCCGGTCCAGACGCGGCGGAGGCGGCCGCTGTAGGCACGACGCCGGCCGGCCTGACCGAGCGGGAGCAGCGGATCCTCGCGTTCGAGGCGCAGTGGTGGAAGCACGCCGGCGCCAAGGAACAGGCCATCCGGGACACGTTCGGGCTCTCCGCAACCCGCTACTACCAGCTGCTCAACGCCCTGCTCGACCAGCCGGCCGCGCTCGCCGCCGAGCCGGTGCTGATCGGCCGGCTGCGTCGGCTGCGCTCGTCGCGTGCCCGTAACCGGCGCCGCTGACCGGCGTCATTTCTCGTACGTGCGCAACCCGTTGCCGATGGCGAAGAACGTCGGGGCCCACTCGCCGATGAAGATGCCCCAGCGGTCCGCCCGCGCCACCCCGGCGCGCTCCATGTGCTTGGAGAGGAACCAGCTGGTCACCGAGAGGCCGATGCTGACGAACCCGGCGAGGTAGGCGTGCTCCGCCCGGACGCCGCCCTCGTGCAACCGCTCCAACATCTCGTACCCCCTGTCACCGGGACCGACCCGGTCGCGTCCGACGCTACCGAAGGTCCGGAGAAGATGACGCACGGTTACCACGATCGGGTCGGCGGCGGATGACCCGGCGCGGTCCGGGTAGGCGGCCGGCGACGACGAACGGAGGCCGACGATGGGGGCACCAGACCGCCGGTACGCGATCGGCAGCAGCCCGGCCCGCCCGGCCGCGCAGGCGCCGGTGATGCGGGTGCGTTCCGCCTCCGACCCGGCCCCCGGCCGGCCGGAGAACGAGGACGTGGTCTTCCGCTTCGGCCCGCTCGTCGGCGTCCTCGACGGGGCCACGGTGCCCGAGGGCTTCGACACCGGCTGCGCGCACGGCCCCGCCTGGTACGTCCGCCACCTGGCCGCCCGGATCGGCCTGGCGGTCGCGGCCCGCCCCGCCGCCACGCTGATGAGCAGCCTCGCGGCGGCGATCCTCGCGGTACGGGCCGACCACGGCGGGACGTGCGACCTCGACCATCCCGGCACCCCGTCGTCCACCGTCTGCCTGCTGCGGGCCGGCGGCGACCGGGTCGACTACCTGGTGCTCTGCGACAGCCCGCTGGTGCTCGACACCGACCAGGGGATCGAGGTGGTCACCGACGACCGGCTGGCCGACGCGGTGGCGGACCTGCGCCGCAGCGTCGCCGCACTGCCGGACGGCGAGACCGACCCGGTGACCCGGTTCCGGCGCGCGACGACCGTGCAGCGGACCCGGATGAACCGCACCCACGGCTACTGGGCGGCGGCGAGCGACCCGGACGCGGCCTACCACGCGCTCACCGGGACGCTTCCGCTGCGCGGTCCGGGGGCGCTGCGCCGGGCCGCGCTGCTCAGCGACGGCGCCTCCTGCGCTGTCGACCAGTTCGGCCTGTTCGACTGGGCCGGGTTGCTGGAGGTGCTCACCGTGGAGGGTCCGGAAGGGCTGATCGACCGGGTCCGCGCTGCCGAGCGGGACCACCCGGACCGGCTGCGGCGGCACAAGCGCACCGACGACGCCTCGGCTGTGCTCTGCGAGTTCGGCCCTTCGGCGTGAGCACGCTCACGTCGGAACGACCGGTCGGATGACAACGCAGCGTGAGGCGGGAACACCCCGGGGGTACGACCGGACGAGGCGGTCGGCCATAGCGGCAATCCCTCCCCAAAGGGGTGGACGACCCGGACCACGCGCGGCAGACTGCGCGACGTGACGGGTGCTGTACGGCTGGAGCCGGTGGACGAACGGAACCTGGAACCGTTGCTCTCCGTAGCGGCGGCCGAGGCGGAACCGGAGGACGTCATGCCTCCGGTGGACGCCCCCGCGGGCTGGTCGCTGGCCCGCCGCGACGCGTTCCGCGAGTTTCACCGCGCCAGCCTCGGCGGGCTGAACGGCCCGACCGGCACCGCCATGTACGCGATCGTCTCCGGCGGTGAGGTCGTCGGCATGGTGCGGATGACCCGCCGGGACGAGCCGGGAACAGTGGAGACCGGCATGTGGCTCGGCCGGTCCGCGCGGGGCCGGGGCCTGGGCGCCGCGGCGCTGCGGCAGTTGCTGCACATCGCCGCCGGGGCCGGGATGCACACGGTGGTCGCGAACACCACGCCGGACAACGCGGGGGCGATCTCGGTGCTGCGTAAGTGCGGCGCGGAACTGCGTGAGGAAGACGGAGTGCTGCACGCCCGGATGTCCCTGGATTCGGCCCTGCCGATCCGCTGACCCGCTTCCTTCCCCGATCACGTTTCTCCTGCTCAGAGTCGCCTCGGTGGGTGGTTTCGTGCTTGCACGGAAGTGTTTTGCCGAGGGGGTGACGGGTACTGCCCGCGTCTCCGGGACCTGACTTTCCCGGGGAGCGCGGAGGAGAGCGGATGAAGAGCGGAACACGGGTGGCGTTCGCCGTCGGTCTCGGCTACCTGCTGGGTCGCCGGAAGAAGATGCGTACCGCGCTGACGCTCGCCGCGGCGGTCGCCGCCGGGCGGGCCAGCCGGCGCCCGGGCGGCCTGAAGCAGCTCGGCGCGGACCTGATGGCCGCGAACCCGCAGCTGCGCAACCTCGGCGGGCTGGCACCGCCGCTGGTGGCCGCGGGCCGCGCGGCCGCGACCGCCGCCGCCGGCAACGGCATCGACGCCATCGGCGGACGACTGCGTGAGGGCGCCGGTGCGTTGCGCCGCAAGGCGGGTACGGGCCGGCCGGACGCCGGGCGTTCCGCGTCGGACGAGGACCGTTCCGGGCCGGGCGCCGAGCGTTCCGCGCCGGACGAGGAGCAGGAACTGGACGACCAGCCCGGCGCGCCGGTGCCGGCCCGAGCCGATCGGGGGCGGTGAGCCGTGGCGACGGGCAGCCTGGCCGACCGGGCCCGCGACCAGATCGGCGGTGAGCTGCGCAACCTCGCCTCCGCGCTCGGTGAGCGGGCCGTGCAGGTGGTCACCGAACGGGTCACCGACGCCACCGGGCGGCTGAGCGAGTACGCGAAGCAGGGCGGCGATCCTGGCCTGGTCGCCGCCGCCACCGGCGCGCAACGGCTCGCCGAGGGTGCCTCCCCGGTGAGGGCGATGTTCCATGCCGGCCTGGCCGGCGGTAAGGAGAAGCTGATGGCGGCGTTCGGTCGCAAGGGTGGCCGGGACGGCGGCCAGAAGCTCAAGGTCACCAACATCGTCGAGACCGTCGAGGTCGGCGTGCCGGTCCGGGTCGCCTACAACCAGTGGACGACGTTCGGCGACTTCCCGAGCTTCATGAAGAAGGTCGAGCAGGCCGACTGCGACGCCGACGAGAAGATGACCTGGAAGGCGCAGGTGCTCTGGTCGCACCGGAGCTGGGAGTCGACGATCGTCCGGCAGATCCCGGACCGGCTCGTCCACTGGCGGTCGAAGGGCGAGAAGGGCTCGGTCGACGGCACCGTCAGCTTCCACGAGGTCGCCCCGGAGCTGACCCGGATCCTGGTCGTGCTGGAGTACCACCCGCAGGGCTTCTTCGAGCACACCGGCAACCTGTGGCGGGCGCAGGGCCGGCGGGTCCGGCTGGAGCTGAAGCACTTCGTCCGGCACGTGATGACCCGGACCGTGCTCGACCCGGACGCGGTCGAGGGCTGGCGCGGCGAGATCGAGGACTCCCAGGTCGTCAAGGACCACGAGACCGCGCTCCGGGAGGAGCGGGGAGACGCCGGGCCGGCCGACGACGAGTACGCCGCCTACGACGAGGGCAACGACTTCGACGACGACGAGTACGCCGACGAGCCGGTCCTGACCGAGCCGGAGCGTGCCCGCAGCCGGACGGCACGCGGGCAGCGCGAACCCGAGCGCCGTCGCCGTGTCCCGGAGAGGCCTCGCCGCCCGGCCGCCCGCCGCCGCGACGAGCGCTGACCGGAGGCGGGCCGGTTCGTCAGGACCGGCCCGTGGCGTACGACTCCAGGTGCGCGAGCTGCACCGGGTCCAGGGAGGGGCGGACCCGGTTCCGGGCCGCCTCGACGTGCGCGGCGGTCACGGTGCTCGCGCTCAGCGACTCCCGCATGGCTGCCAGCGCCGCCTCCCGGATCAGCGCGGCGCAGTCGGCGGCGGAGAAGCCGTCCAGCTCCGCGCCGAGCGCGTCGAGGTCCACGTCCGGCGCGAGCGGGACGTCCCGGGCCGAGGCGCGGAGGATCTCCGTACGCGCCGGGCCGTCCGGCGGCGGCACGTAGACCAGCCGTTCCAGCCGGCCGGGACGCAGCAGCGCCGGGTCGACCAGTTCGGGGCGGTTGGTCGCGCCGACCACCACCACGTTGCGCAGTGCCTCCACCCCGTCCAGTTCGGTCAGCAGCGCCGCCACCACCCGGTCGGTCGTACCGCCGTCGGTGGCCTGCCCGCGTACCGGGGCCAGCGCGTCCACCTCGTCGAGGAAGACGAGCGTGGGTGCGGCCTGGCGGGCGCGGCGGAACAGCTCCCGGACCGCCCGCTCGCTCTCACCCACCCACTTCGAGAGCAGCTCCGCGCCCTTCACCGACAGCACGTTCGCCCGCCCGGACCCGGCCAGCGCGGTCACCAGGTAGGTCTTGCCGCAGCCGGGCGGACCGTAGAGCAGCACCCCGCGCGGCGGCGTCACACCCAGCCGGGCGAACGTGTCCGGATAGGTGAGCGGCCACAGCACCGACTCGGTGAGCGTCTGCTTGACCTCGTGCAACCCGCCCACGTCGTCCAGCGTCACCGACGCCAGCTCCAGCGTGGACGCGGACATCGTGGTCGGCCGGACCACCTCCAGCGCGGCGGTGAAGTCGGCCATCGCCACCGTCGGCGTCTCCGCCGTCTTCTGGCGCAGCGCCGCGCGTACCCCTGCCTCGCGTACCAGCGCCGCCAGGTCCGCCGCGACGAACCCGGGGGTACGGGCGGCCACCTCGTCCAGCCGGACGTCACCTGCGAGCGGCACCTCACGGGTCAGCACCGTCAACTGCTCCCGGCGCAGCGCCGCGTCGGGCAGCGGCACGGTGATCCGCAGCGCGAGCAGGTCCGGGCCGCGCAGCGCCGGATCCACCGCCTCGGGGCGTCCGCTGGTGCACACCACAGCGGCACCGGCCCGCAGCGTCTCGGCCACCACCTGGCGGAACACCGTGGCCAGGGGGCCCGGCTCGTCGGCCGGGGCGATCGACTCCACGTCGGTGACCAGCAGCACGGCGGGACCACCGGCGCGTACCGCCGAGGCGGCCTCGCGCAGCCGGCGTGCCGCCGCGTCATTGCTGAGCGCGGCCAGCTCGGGCGCCCAGAGCGGCCGTACGCCCGCGCCGACCCGGGCGGCGACGGCACGCACCAGCGCGGACTTGCCCGAGCCCGCCGGGCCCTCCACCAGCACACCGAGCGAGACGGTGGTGCCGAGCCGGCCCAGCACCTCACGGTGGTGGAAGCCCAGATCCAGCAGTTCGGTCAGCTCCTCGGCCTGGGCGCGCAGGCCGGGCAGTTCGTCCACGTCGGGCGCGTCCTCCGGACCGAGCAGGTCCCCGTCGGGTTCCGTCCCGGGCGGCGTGGCGGGGGCGGAGAACCGCGCGGGGGAGGCCGAGGACGCCGGGCCGGAGCCGCGGGTGGCGGCGCCGTGCTCCCAGCCCACCACCGTGTCCATGGTGACGAGCGCGCCGACCGCCGGTTCGGCCGACACGACTGTGAGTAACGTGCTCGTCCAGGCGTACCCGACGGAACTGGCCAGACTGCGCCGCGCGGCCTCGATCAGGCCGCGCACGGCGGCGTCCGGCAGCACGTCCTGCGGCAGCAGCGAGACGTCGTCCCCGGCGGTGACCACCTTGCCCAGCAGCGCGAGCCGCAGCATCTCCGGCGGGACCGCGGCGACCACAGCGGCCGGGCCGGAGAGGGTGAGCCGGCGTGCCGGGGTCGCCGGCAGCGGGCTCACAGTGACCTGGCCGCCGGCCCGCAGGCCGAGGTTGCCCAGCAGCAGGTCGTCGGCGTGCAGGAGGGCGCCGCTGGTGCTCGGCTCGGCGGCGGCCGCGATGCCGGCGGTGACCCGGCGGCCGGTCAGGCGTACCGGGTCGCCGGGGCGCAGCGCCAGCGCGGTGAGCACCTCGGGATGCAGGCGCACCACGCCGCGGCGGGCGTCGAGCGCGGCCGGCCGCAGCGTCGCGGTCAGGGTCAGGTCGGGTTCGGCCACCCGCCGACAGTAGCCGCCCCGATCATCGGGTGCCGGTCAGCGCGGGCCCGGGTCGTCCAGCAGCGAGGGGTCGCGCCGGATCATCTCGGCCAGCCGGGCCGCCGGGTCGGATTCCAGCGGGTCGTGGCCGGGCGCGGGCACCGTCTTCACCGACATGGGCCACGCCGGCGGCGGCGCGGGCGGCGCCGCCGGGCCCACCGTCACCGCCGCGCCGGACCAGGAGACCCGCAGCGGGTACGCCTGCTCGCCCAGTTCCACGCGCAGCGTCACGGCCAGCCCGGGGTGCTCCGCCACCACCCTCCGGACCGCCTCGGCGACCTCCTCGACCGGGTCACGCCGAACCGGCGCCTCGCCACCGCGCAGCCGGTACGCGCCGCGCCCCGCCCGCTCGTCGCCCGGCTCGTCCGCCGCCTCCACGGGCACGTCCCGCTCGGGCGTCCCGGCCGGTTCGCCGGGCATCGGCGCCCGGCGGCGCAGCGCCTCCTCGCGCCGTGCCATCCGGGCCAGTGTCTCGTCCAGATCACCTCTCATGGCGTCCACCCCTTCGCCAGACAACGGATCGAAACGACTGCGAGTTCAGCCTGCCCGGGATCGGGTGGCCCGGTCCAGCGCACGGTCCAGGACGACGAGCAGGGCGTCCCGTACCGAGAGGCGGTCCCGGGCGTCGAACTGCACCAGCGGCACGTGCTCGCCGATCGCCAGCGCCCAGCGGATCGACGGCAGGTCCAGGGCCAGCCGGCCGTCGAAGGCGTTGACGCCCACCGCGAACGGCAGGCCGGACCGCTCGAAGAAGTCGATCGCCGGGTAGCAGTCGTCGAGCCGGGCGCTGTCCACCACCACGAGCGCGCCGAGCGCGCCCCGGGCCAGGTCGTCCCACATGAACCCGAAGCGCGCCTGGCCGGGCGTACCGAAGAGGTAGAGCTTCAGGCTGCGGTCGATGGTCACGCAGCCGAAGTCCATGGCGACGGTGGTGGTGGTCTTGCCGGCGACCCCGCCCGGGTCGTCGATGCCGATGCCGGCGGTGGTCATCTCCGCCTCGGTGGTCAGCGGCGCGATCTCGGAGATCGCGCCGACAGTGGTGGTCTTGCCGACCCCGAACCCGCCGGCTATGAGGATCTTGACCGGGATCGGCGGCCGGGGCGCCGGTACCCGGCTGACGATCGGGGCAGGTTCGGCCGGCGGCACACCCGGCGGCAGGTACGGCAGTGGCGGCGTGGGCGGGGGTGGCGTGGCCCGGCCGATCAGCGGCGCCGGGCCGCCGTAGCGGCTCGGGGCGCTGTTGGCGGCCGGCCCACCCGTGGCGGCCGCCGGCCATTCAGGAGATCGCACGAAGTCCATCAATCACTCGCAGGATGATGTCGGGATCGAGGGCGTCGTCGACGTCCGCGACGTGCACGTCGAGATGGCCGGCGGCGCGAAGGTCGCCGACCAGCACCCGGGTCACCCCGAAGTGCATCCGGGTCCGGGCGGAGATCTCGGCCACCGAGACGGGCTCGGCGCAGATCGCGACGATCGCCGCCAGCTCCGGGGCCAACCGGGCGGTCACCGCCCACGAGGTGCTGCCCGGACGAGCGGTGACCTGGGTCTCCAGGCCGATCGCCGGGTCGCCGTCCACCCGTCCGGAGGTCAGCACGAAGGGGCGTGGGCCGGTCGGCTCCCCGTCGCCCGCGTCCGGCTCCGGCACCGGAGCGGACGCGTGCAGGAAGGGGCGGATCCGGACGCCGGGTTCCGGCTCCGGGTCCGCGCCGGCGGCCCCTGGGATCATTGCTGTACGGCGTTCTTCAGCTCGGCGATCAGGCGCGGACTCAGGGCGCCGCCGGCGCGGCCGGCGAACAGCGTCATCTCGTACGCCACGGTGCCCAGGTTCGCCGTGCGGTCGGCGACGACGCCGAGCACCGAGCCGCTGCTGATCGCGCTGATCAGCAGGTATCCCTCGGCCATGTCGACGATCACCCGGTTGAGCGCGCCGAGCGCGTACCAGCTCGCCGCGCCCCCGGCGAGACTGGTCATGCCGGAGACCACCGCGGCGAGCCGTTCCGCGTTGGACCGGTCCTTGATCGCGGACATGGCCATCAGCAGCCCGTCCGAGGAGACCGCGATCGCCTCCATCACCCCGGCGGTGCTGGAGGTGAACGAGTCGAGCAGCCAGTTGAAGGTGCGTGCCTCGGGGCTGAGGTCGCCGGTGGTGCTCTGTTCGACGTTCTCGTGGAGGAAGGGGCTGGTCACCGTGATGGGTCCTCTTCGTAGCGGCGGTCGGTACTGACTTCGCGCAGAGCACGGGCGACGCCCGCCTCGAACTCGCTGATCCGGTTGCGTACCTCGACGGGGTCGCCGGGGTCGGAGCTGGTGGGGGGCACGGACTGCGCCGGGGAGACGGACAGGTTCGCGCCGGGCACCCGGCGGCTGAGCCGGGGCCGTTCCGCAGCCGGGGGCGCGTGGTCGACGTCGCCCTCGGCCCGCCGTACCCCGTCCTGGAACGCCTCGACCAGGGCCCGGACGCTCGACGGGTCCGCCGGTACGCCGATCAGCGGTCCGCCGGTGGCCGGTCCGGCCGGACCGGCGGGCGGGGTGGCCGGCAGGTTCGCGCCGGGCACCCGCTGCCGGATCGGCGAGCGGGTACCGGGCCGCCCGGCGGGCGGCCCGACCGGGTTCGGCCCGGTCGGCGCCGGCATGACCGGGGATGACCCGGCGGGCGCCGGGGCCGGGCGGGTGGCCGGCGGCGTCAGGGTCGGGCCGGTCGCCGGCCCGGCGGCCGGGGGAGCGGCCGGGGCCGGGCCGACGACCGGTGTCGGCGGGGAGACGTGCCCGGGACGCGCCGCCGGTCCGGCCGGCCGGGTGCCCGACGGCGGCCAGGCCGGCGGCGGACCGCCGGTGGCCTGGCCCTGGTCCTCGATCGGCTCCGCGGTGTCGGCCTGGTGGCCGAAGGCGTTCCACGGGTCGCCGCTGGACATGCTGCGCGTGGCCCGGGTCAGCAGCTCGGCGTCGAAGCCGGACGGCGCCTCGACGGCCGGTGGCTCCGGCTCGCGGGTGCCGGGCACGGCGGCCCGGCCGGCGCCGGCGCCGACCGGCTCGGGGCGGCGGATCACGAGCGAGGCGCCCGGGATCTCCAGGGCGGCGGTGACGCCGCTACCGGGGGTGTGGCTCAGCCGGACGCTCCAGCCGTGCCGGCGGGCCAGCCGGCCGACCACGAACAGGCCGAGCACCTCGGTCGGGGCGAGGTCGAGGCGTTCCCGCCGGGTGAACCGGGCGTTCTCCTCGGTCATCCGGTCCTCGGTCAGGCCGATACCGTGGTCGACCACGACAAGTCGTGCGCCGCCCTCGGTCAGCTCACCGGTCACCACCACACGGGTGTGCGGCGGCGAGAACGAGGTGGCGTTCTCCATCAGCTCGGCGAGCGTCAGCACCAGGTCGCCCGCGATGGCGGGGGCCGCCGCCACGCCGGGCGGTACCTCCACGTCGACGCGGGTGTAGTCCTCGATCTCGCCGAGCGCGAGCCGGACCACGTCGGCCAGCGGGACCGGCGCCACGTGACCGTCCGAGCCGGTGGCGCCGGAGAGCACCACCAGGCTGCCCGCGTTGCGGCGCAGCCGGCTGGAGATGTGGTCCAGTCGATAGAGGTGCTCCAGGCGGCCCGGGTCGGTCTCCTGGCGTTCCAGCCGGTCGATGAGCGCGATCTGGCGGCCGACGAGGTTCTGCGTACGCCGGCCGACGTGGCCGAACATCTGCGCCACGTTGCGCCGCCCGGCGACCTGCCGCTCGACCAGCCGGGCGGCGGTGTGCTGCACCCGGTCGAACGCGCGGGCCAGGTCGCCGATCTCGTCCCGGGCGCTGACCTCCACCGGGTCGAGGCGTACCGGGGGGACCGTCTCGGACTCGTCGTCGGCGACCCGGGTCAGCTCGGCCTCGGTGACCCGGGCGACGCGCTCGGCGGAGCGGGTGAGCCGGCTCAGCGGCCGGGCCACCGTACGCGCCACCGTCATGCTCAGCAGCACCACGACGAGCAGGATCGCCGCCGCCGCCAGGCTGACCAGCCAGGCCGCGGTCAGGGCCTCCCGTTCCCGGGCGCGGGTCTCCGCGATGACGTCCGCGACGACCTTCTTCTCCACGAACTGGCCCAGCGTGATCATCGACCGGGCCGACGGGAACAGCACGTCCAGCGGCACCGGCGCGATCGCCTTGTCCGGATCCCGGAGGCTGTCCACCAGGAACGTCGGGCTGGTCCGGGCGGCCACCGCCGCGTCGTCCAGCTCGGCCACCTTCAGCTGCTCCGGCGTGATCAGCTTGCGGAACCGCCGGTTGTCGACGTTGAGCCCCGCCATGCAGGCCACGAACGACCGGGCCACCTGCGGATCGCCCGTCGCCTTCACCAGCACGATCTGCGTGGTGCACGAGCTCAGTGCCTCGTCGACGCGCAGCAGCGCGTCCAGGGCGAGCACCTGCCGTCCGGCCGCGGTGTCGGTGTCCACCTGGAAGGGCAGCCGTAGCGCGTCGATCAGGGCGGTGTCGACCTCGCCGAACACGGTCAGGATCTGCTGCGGTGTGGCCCGGCCGCCGAGCGTGGCGTTGCGGACGTCCTCCAGCCGGCGTACCCCGTCGAGGCTCTTGCGGACCGCCGTCGGCAGCGTCTCGGCGCGCAGGTCCGCGACCCGGTCGTCGACGGTGGCCGACTTCTGGATCAGCTCGGTCCGGCTCACCCGCCCGAGCAGCAGCCCGACCGACAGCAGGCGTTCCTGCTGGAGGTCCTGGACCAGGCTGCCGACCCGGCTGGCGACGCGGACGGTCTCGGCGGTGTCGGCTGCCTCCCGGGCGGCGGTGACCCGGTCGATGACGACCGGTACGGCGAGTCCGACCATGCTGAGCAGCGGAATGATGACCAGCAGGGCGAGCTTGCCCCGGATGCGTAACCTACCGAGCAGCATCGAACGGCCTCCACCGGTCGGCGTCGCCACCGTGCCCCACCGCGACCGGCTGGCGGTCGGCCCCGGGCGCGGAGAGCGGTGGCTCCGGGTGGACAGTCGGCGCCGGCCCGGCCTCGGCCGGTTCCCGGCGTGCCGGGGTGGCCCGGGACCGGTCCCGGCGCAGCGCGGCCACGTGCAGCGCGACGATCCCGGCGATCAGCACCACCGCCGCCCCGGCGGCGATCCGGCCCAGCAGCCGGTCCCGCTCCAGGGCGTCGAGTCGTTCCCGCAGCAGCGCGTCGAGCTGGTCGAGGATGACCGTGCGGAGCTGCTTGGCGGCGTTCTGCGCGCTGATCCCGGCGCGGGTGAGCTGGTCGGTGCTCGGCGCGGAGCGGCCGGCGCCGGGCGCCGAGTAGACAGCGAACGTCTCCAGTGAGCGCTGGTAGGTGTCCAGCGGCGTGAGCACGTTGGCGCCCAGGTCGGTGCTCTCCGAGCTGTCGACCGCCGAGCGCAGGTCGGCGACCAGGTCGGTGGCGGGACCGAGCGCGGAGACGCGCAGCTCGGCCAGCTCCGCGCCGACCCGCGCGCGTTCGGCGGCTGGGCGCTTGGCGGACAGCCGGGCCAGGTCGACGAGCCGCCCGGCCAGCACCGTCGCGGTGGGCAGGTCCCCGCCGATGCCGTCCTGGAGGAAGAACGAGTCGGAGCGCGGGTCGCGGATCAGGCCGGAGCTCTCCCGTACCTTCCGGTAGAGGGCCAGGAGCAGGTCGGACGCCTCGCCGTAGGCCCGGTACGCGGCCTCGGGGTCACCGATCCCGCGGTCCGGCAGCGCCTCCAGCTTGGCCCGCAGCCCGGCCCAGCGTTCGTGGGTGCGCAGCTCGTCGCCGACGGCGTTGTCCACCTCCGCGACGCCCTCGATGGCGGCGGCGAGCGAGGCCCGGGAGACGGCCCCTTCGGCGACGGCGATGGCCTGGGCCTCCACCAGCGTGTCGGTGACCGGCCCGAGGGCGCGCAGGTAGCGGACGCCGAGCCGCTCCCGGCTCACCAGGTCGTGGTCGTCGGCGAAGTCGCGTTCGGCCTGGACGAAGATCAGCCCGAGCGGGGCCAGCAGCGCCAGCACCAGCACCAGGGCGAGCGTGCGGCCCGGTACGGCGGGCCGCCGGCGAACCCGCGACGCGGGGACTGTCATGGTGTGTCTCCTCCGGCGACGGCGGGGCGATCGGTGCCCCGGGAGGTCGCCGTACGCAGTCCCGTGCACCGGACCGGAAAAGTAGCCGAACCGGACGCGCGTCAGACCTCGGCCGATGAGTCGGCTTCACGTCAGTCCATTTTGGGTGACCCTGCGTCAGGGCGAAAGGTACGTAGCGTGTGATCGTGTCGCCGAGAAATGACATCGACGATGGTTTGCGCCTGTAGATGTGAATTCACATGATCCGAATACGTCCCGCTGGGATGCTCTGGACCTTTGGCGGATGACGGACGCTACGCGACGATCGGTGCAACCGGACAGACGTACGGCGGATCTCAGCGAATGCTCAGCCGTCGGCCCGTACCGTGTGGCGCATGAGATCAACCGCCGCGCGGCTCCGGCGCGCCCTGGCCGGCCATCCGCGCCGCATCGTCGCCGCAGTGGTGGTGGTCGTCCTCGTCGCCGCCGCGCTGGTCTGGGTGGCCCGGCCGCAGGGCGCGGACTTCCGGACCGAGCCGGCCCTGGTGACAGTGCGTTCCGGGCCCTCCGGCGACGAGCCGGTCGACCTGGACACCACGCTCTACCTGCCGGAGGACGCCTCGTCGTCGAACCGGGTGCCGGCGGTGCTGCTGGCGCACGGCTTCGGCGGGACCAAGGACTCGGTCCGCTCCGACGCCGAGGACCTGGTCGCCCGCGGGTACGCGGTGCTCACCTGGACCGCCCGCGGGTTCGGGCGCAGCGGCGGCCAGATCCACCTGGACAACCCCGACTACGAGGTGCGGGACGCGCAGCGGCTGCTCGACCGGCTCGCGCAGCGGCCGGACATCCGCCTCGACGCGGCCGGCGACCCCCGGGTCGGTGTGGTCGGCGGCTCGTACGGCGGCGGCCTGGCCCTGCTGCTCGCCGCGCAGGACCAGCGGATCGACGCGATCGTCCCGATGATCACCTGGAACGACCTGTCCCGCGCATTCCTGCCGGAGAGCAGCGGCCGGCAGCCCACCGACGGCGTGTTCAAGAAGGGCTGGGCGGGCATCTTCTTCGGCGGCGGCGGGAACGCCGGATCCGGCCCGGCCGGGCTCTCCGGGGCCACCGCCGCCGCACCGGAGGGCGCACCCGAGTCGGCCGGCCCGCCGAGCCCGCAGCCGGGCGCCGGGCCGGGCACCGGTGCCGGTCGCGCGCCGGCCGGCGCCGCCGACCCGTCCTGCGGGCGCTTCGCGGCCGACGTCTGTGCCGCGTACCTGCGCATCGCCACCACCGGCCGGGCCGACGCGGCGGCGGTCGAACTGCTGCGCCGGTCGTCGCCGGCCGGCGTGCTGGACCGGATCAAGTCGCCGACGTTGCTGGTGCAGGGCGAGGCGGACACGCTGTTCCCGCTGGCCGAGGCGGACGCCAACGCCCGGGGCATCGCCGCCGCCGGCACCCCGGTACGGGTCGCCTGGTTCACCGGCGGCCACGACGGCGGCTCCGGACCCACCTCCGACTCCGACCGGGTGAAGTTCCTGACCGCGCAGTGGCTCGACCACTACGTCAAGGGCGACGGGGCGGCGCCCGGCGACACGTTCACGTTCTCCCGGATCGCCGGGTTCGACGCGCTCGACCGGGGCCTGGTGGCGACCGGCTTCCGTACCGCCGACTACCCGGGGCTGGCCGGGCAGGACCGCCGCGAGGTGACGCTCGCCGGTCCGCCCCAGCCGGTCGCCGTACCGCCGAACGGCAACCCGGCGGCGATCTCCTCGGTGCCGTTCGCAGGCGCGCTCGGCTCGCTGCTGGACGGCGTCGCCGGTGACATCCCCGGCCAGCACGCCCGTTTCGAGTCGGCGCCGCTGGACGAGCCGGTCGACGTGGTGGGCGCGCCCACCGTGCGGATCAGGGCCGCCTCACCGACCGGCGAGGCGGTGCTGTTCGTGAAGCTCTACGACGTCGACCCGCAGGGCGCGGCCACGCTGCCGTCCGGCCTGGTCGCGCCGGTGCGCCTGACCGGCCTGCCGGCCACCGTCGACGCGGCCACGCCGGTCACCGTGACGCTGCCGGGGATCGTCCGGCGGGTCGAGGCCGGGCACCGGCTGCGGCTCGTGGTGGCGACGTCGGACCAGGCGTACGCCTCGCCCGCCGAACCGGCCGTGCACACGGTGGCGCTCGCCGACGGGCCGCTGACGCTGCCCACCGTCGACGCCACGCCGATCCCCACCACCGCCGCGATCTGGCGCTGGGCGCTGGCCGGCCTGCTCGTCGCGATCGTGGCCGGGCTCGTCGTGGTCGTGCTGCTCACCCGCCGCCGGCACCGTCGCCAGGACGACTCCGTGCACCCGGAGTACGCGGGCGTCCCGCTCGCCGTGCGCAACCTGCGCAAGGAGTACGCGGACGGCTTCGTCGCGGTCTCCGACGTGGACTTCGAGGTGCACCCCGGCCAGGTGGTCGGCCTGCTCGGACCCAACGGCGCGGGCAAGACGACCACGCTGCGGGTGCTGATGGGGCTGACCCAGCCCACCGCCGGGGAGATCTACGTCTTCGGTCACCGGCTGGTGCCGGGTTCACCGGTGCTGTCCCGGATCGGCGCGCTGGTCGAGGGGCCGGGCTTCCTGCCCCACCTGTCCGGCCTGGACAACCTCAAGGCGTACTGGCGGGCGACCGGGCGGCCGTGGGAGGACGCGCACTTCGACGAGGCGCTGGAGATCGCCGGCCTGGGCGACTCGGTGCACCGGCGGACGAAGAAGTACAGCCACGGCATGCGGCAGCGGCTGGCCATCGCCCAGGCCATGCTCGGCCTGCCCGAGTTGCTGGTGCTGGACGAGCCGACGGATGGGCTGGACCCGCCGCAGATCGCCGAGATGCGCCGGGTGCTCCAGCGTTACGCCACCGACGGCCGGGCGGTGCTGGTCTCCAGCCACCTGCTGGCCGAGGTGGAGCAGACCTGTACGCACGCGGTGGTGGTGAACAAGGGGCGGATCGTGGCGTCCGGCCCGGTGGAGGAGATCGTCGGCGAGTCGCCGAGCGTGCTGTTCGAGGTGAGCGACCCGGACGCGGCGCGTACGGTGCTCGACCGGCTCGACGGCGTACGGGTGCTGCCCGACGCCGAGGGCGGGCTGGTGGTCGACACCAACGGCACCGCCCGCAGCGAGGTGGTGGCCGAACTGGTCCGCGCCGGCATCGGGGTGGACCGGGTGGTGCCCCGGCGCCGCCTGGAGGACGCGTTCCTCGCCCTGGTGGGCGAGAACTCTCGGGGAAGCGGGGACCGGTGATGGCGGGTTCGTCTGTGGCATCGTCGCCTGGTGGCGGCACGTCCGGTACGGCGGCGCCGGGCGCGGGCGGGGCGGCGGCCGGTTACCGGCCCTCGGCCACGCTCCCGTTCGGCGCGGAGTTCCGGCGGCAGGCGTCGCGCCGGCGTACCCAGCTCGCGCTGGGGTTCATGGTGCTGCTGCCGCTGATCATCCTGGTGGCGTTCCAGTTCGACGCCGGGGACGACGACGGCGGCGGGCGGGGCGAGTTCTCCAGCCTGGCCGACCTGGCCACGTCGGGCGGGCTCAACTTCACCCTGTTCTCGATCCTGGTGTCCGCGTCGTTCCTGCTGGTCGTGGTGGTGGCGCTGTTCTGCGGCGACACGGTGGCGAGCGAGGCGAGCTGGGGCAGCCTGCGCTACCTGCTGGCGGTGCCGGTGCCCCGGGCCCGGCTGCTCGCGGTGAAGCTGGTCGTCGCGCTCGCGTACTCCGGGCTGGCCCTGCTGTTGCTGGCCGGCACCGCGCTGCTCGCCGGCACGCTCCGGTACGGCTGGAAGCCGCTGAGCAGCCAGGTCTCGGCCGAGCTGGCGCCGGCGGACGGGTTGCTGCGGCTGCTCGGCGTGCTCGGCTATCTCGCGGTCGTGCTGCTGGTGGTGGCCGGACTGGCGTTCCTGCTGTCGGTGACCACCGATGCCGCGCTCGGCGCGGTCGGCGGCGCGGTGCTGCTGTGGATCCTGTCCAGCATCCTGGACCAGATCACCGCGCTGGGCGGGCTGCGGAACCTGCTGCCGACCCACTACAGCAGCGCCTGGCTGGGGTTGCTGTCGACGCCGATGCAGACCGACGACGTGGTCAAGGGCGCGTTCTCGGCGGTCGTCTACGCCACGCTGTTCTGGGGCCTGGCCTTCTGGCGCTTCACCCGCAAGGACGTCACGAGCTGAGGTGACCCGGACGGGGTCACCACGGGAGCGCCTCGGCCCATATCATGGGAGCGTTCCCATGTGATTGTCCCGCCTGCAAAGATATCGATTAACATCAATCAATACTCCCGCCATCCTGGACGGCGTCCGGCACCCGTACCAGGAGGTTCCCTATGATCCCGGCGCAGCTGAAAGACCCCGTGCTGTCCCTGTTCCGCATCGTCACCGGCCTGCTCTTCCTCTGCCACGGCGCCGCCTCGATCTTCGGCCTGTTCGGCGGCAACCCGGCCACCGGCGGTGCCGTCCCGTTCGCCACCTGGCCCAGCTGGTGGGCGGCGCTGATCCAGCTCGTGTGCGGCGCGCTGGTCCTCGTCGGCCTGTTCACCCGGCCGGCCGCGCTGCTCGCCTCCGGCTCGATGGCGTACGCGTACTTCGTGGTGCACCAGCCGCACCACCTGATGCCGATGCAGAACGGCGGCGAGCTGGCCGCGCTCTTCTGCTGGTCGTTCCTGCTGGTCGCGGTGCTCGGCCCGGGAAACTGGGCGCTCGACGCGCTGCTGGCCCGCCGCCGGTCCACCGCGACCGAGCCCGCCGCCGCGCCGGCCTCGGTCCCGGTCTGAGCGTTCGCGCCGAACCAGATCCCGGTCGGAGTGCTCCCGTGCCGGGCTCTGGTTCCTACAGCGGATTGACCGGCGGAGTCGTGGGCGGGGGCGGGGCGGCCGGCGTGGGCGTGTCGGCCGGGCCGGGCTTGCGGCGCTCCCACGCACTGACGCCCAGCCGGCCGGTGTTGCCGAGGTCGATCGGCCCGTCCAGGGCGACCGGGTGCGCCGGCCGGCCGGCCACCGGCGCGACGTCGAGTCCGGTGCCGTTCGTCGCCGGCACCGTCGCGTCGGTGACCAGGTTCCGCCAGATCAGCGCCGCGCCGGCCCGCTCGCCGGGGGCCAGCACGATCCGGGTGGGCGGGTGGTCGAAGCCGGAGGTGATCGGCTTGGCGCCCGGGATGATCCGCACCTCGATCGGGTCGCCGTCGGCGTCCCGGAGCGCGACCGCCGGATAGCCGCGCAGCTCGTACGGCCGGTCGCCGCAGTTGAGCAGGTCCAGGCCCATCGCCCGCAGCCCCATCGCGGCGCTCACCCCCAGCTCGGTGATCGCGACGCCCTCCGGGGAGCAGGTGGCGGCGGGCGTCGGCTCGGCCGTGGGGGCACCCGGCCGGGGCGGCGCCGTGGGCATCGGATCGGACAGTCCTTCCGCGGGCCCCTGCGCCGGGGCGCAGGCTGCCATCAGCGTCACGCCGGTGAGGGCGCCGATCAGGCGCGCCGATCTCCGCATCGGGTGATCATGCCACTCGGCCGCGCTCGGCGAGGACCGCATCGAGCAGGCCCGGGTAGCCCGCTGTGGTGGAGCCGGTCGCGGTGGTCGGACGCCGAGCCGGCCCACAGCGTGGGATCCCGAGGTGGCGCGGCCGTGAGCAGCGCCTAGACTCGGCGGCACAACTGAATACCTCATCCAGAGGGGCTGAGGGATACGGCCCGACGACGCCCCGGCAACCACCCGCACGCTCGACGACGAGCGACAGCGGGCAGGTGCCAATTCCGTCCCCGCCGCACCCGGCGATGCGGGGAAAGATGAGAGGAACTCCTCGACATGACGTCGACGCTTCCCGTCGCCACCGGTATCGACACCACCCTCAGCCCGGCCCGCGCCCTGGTCTGCCGTGCCTGTTCGGCGCGGTACCCGCTCGCCGCGCAGCACGCCTGCTACGAGTGTTTCGGGCCGCTGGAGGTCGACTACGACACCGCCGCGCTCGCCACCGTCACCCGTGAGCAGATCGAGGCCGGTCCGGACAACATCTGGCGGTACGCGGCGCTGCTGCCGGCCGGTCAGGACCCGGCCACCCGGGTCACGCTCGACCCGGGGCTGACCCCGCTCGTCGCCGCCCCGCACCTCGCGGCCGAACTGGGGCTCACCGCGCCGCTCTGGGTCAAGGACGACAGCGCGAACCCCACCCACTCGTTCAAGGACCGGGTCGTCTCGGTGGCGCTCACCGCGGCCCGCGCGCTCGGCTTCGCCCGCTACGCCTGCGCCTCCACCGGCAACCTCGCCAACTCCGTCGCCGCGCACGCGGCCCGGGCCGGCGTGCCGTCGATCGTCTTCATCCCCGGCGACCTGGAGCAGGGCAAGGTCGTCACCACCGCTGTGTACGGCGGCGACCTGGTCGCCATCGACGGCTCGTACGACGACGTGAACCGGCTCTGCGGCGAGCTGGTGGAGACCGACGAGTTCGAGGACACCGCGTTCGTCAACGTGAACGTCCGGCCCTACTACGCGGAGGGCTCCAAGACGCTCGGCTACGAGGTGGCCGAGCAGCTCGGCTGGCGGATCCCGGCCCAGGTGGTCATCCCGATGGCCAGCGGCGAACTTCTCACCAAGATCGACAAGGCGTTCGCCGAGCTGGTCGAGATCGGGCTGGTCGAGGCGCCGGCCGGCGGCTGGAAGGTGTTCGGCGCGCAGTCGGCCGGCTGCAACCCGATCGCCACCGCGCTGCACGGCGACACCGACACGATCGTGCCGGTCAAGCCGGCCGGCATCGCCAAGTCGCTGAACATCGGCGACCCGGCGGCCGGGCTGTACGCGCTGGAGGCGGTGCGGCGTACCGGCGGCTGGATGGACTACGCCGACGACGACGAGATCCGCGCGGGCATCCGGCTGCTCGCCCGTACCACAGGGGTGTTCGCCGAGACGGCCGGCGGCGTGACGGTCGCGGTGCTGCGCAAGCTGGTCGAGTCGGGCCGGCTCGACCCGGCCGCCGAGACGGTGGTGTTCAACACCGGCGAGGGCCTGAAGACGCTCGACGCGGTGGCCACCCAGGTCGGCCCCACCCACCGCATCAAGCCCAGCCTCCGCGCCGCCCGCGACGCCGGCCTCCTGGCCTGACCCCTCCGGTCCTCCGCCACCGGCGGGGGTGGCCGGGTGGGGGAGGTGGGGCTCGCCCGGGTGGGGGATCGGGTGAGACCGGTGGGTAACCGGTGATGTGCGGTGAGTGCCAGAAAACCGCCCTCAAGGACTTGACGGCAGGAACCGGACGGCGCAAGATGCTTCGTGCGGGAGGGCATCCGCCGGAGACTTTTCAAGTTCTTGCGACCCAACGCCGGAGGCGTTGTGCGGACGTCCCTCCCGACCAACGTCCGAAGAGGCCAGCGGAAAACCGCTGGCCTCTTCGCTGTGTCCGGCGCACCCTCGGTGGCATGACGCTCACGGTGACGCCGCTGGATCCGACCGACCGGCAGACGCTCGACGCGGTCTACCGGATCGCCTGCGGCGCGCAGGCCGTCGACGAGCCGGACCTGCCCGACCTCTGCCGGCGGCGGTTCGAGGCGCCGCTGCGGCACCCGATGCCCGGCATCGACACGCGCTGGCTGGTGGCCCGGTTGGACGGGCAGCCCGTCGGCTGGCTCCGGCTCTACCTGCACACGATCGACAACACCGAGAACGCGAGCGTCGAGCTGACCGTGGACCCGGCGTACCGGCGGCAGGGCATCGGGCGCACGCTGCACGACCACGGCGTCCGGCTGCTGCGGGAGCACGGCGGCAAACGACTGGTCGGCGCTACCGTCGCCGCGCTGCCCGGCGAGGAGGGGCGGGTCTTCCCCGGTGCCGCGTTCGCCGCCGCCGTGGGCGCCAAGCCGGCGCTGGCCGACGTCCGCCGCCGCCTCGACGTGGCCGGGCTCGACCGTGACCGGCTCGCCGCGCTGCTGGCCGACGCGCGCGCCGCGGCGACCGGCTACCGGCCGGTGCGGTGGCGCGACCACACCCCCGAGGAGTACGTCGCGGACGTCGCCTACCTGGAGGGCCGGCTACTGCTCGACGCGCCGATGGGCGAGCTGGACTGGGAGCCGGAGCAGATGGACGCCGCGCGGGTGCGGGACGCGGAGCGGGCACTGGACGCCCGGGGCGTACGCCGGTACAACACCGGCGCGGTGCACGAGGCGACCGGCCGCCTGGTCGGGTGGACCCAGCTCAGCCTGGACGCGAGCAGCACCGACCACGCCTGGCAGCAGATCACCCTCGTCGACCCCGGCCACCGCGGCCACCGGCTGGGCCTGCTCTGCAAGGCCGGGAACCTGGCGTACGCGCTGGCGCACGAACCGGCGTTGCGGGCCGTCGACACCTGGAACGCGGCCGTGAACCGCCACATGATCGCGATCAACGAGCAACTCGGGTTCCGCCCCGCCGCCGGTTCGGTCGACTGGCAGTTGACGATCTGAGTTGTGACACGCCCCTACTGATCTGGTGCCTTTCTGTTGCATGATGGCGGGCATGACGGAGACCCCGCACCCCCTGTACGACAGGCACCGCGAGACCCTCGACCGGGCGCTGACCGCCATCGCGGAGCGCGGGTACTGGTCGGCCTACCCCGAGTCGCCCAGCCCCCGGGTGTACGGCGAGACCGCCGCCGCCGACGGCAAGGCCGCCTTCGAGGCGTACCTGGGCGGGGACTTCCCGCTCGACCAGGCCGGTGACGGCACCACGGTGGCCACCGAGGCCAGCCCGTTCGGGGTGGCGCTGGACGTGCGCTACCCGCACGCGGGCGCCGACCAGCTGGTGTCCGCCGCGAGCGCCGCGCTGCCCGCCTGGCGCGACGCGGGCCCGCAGGCCCGGGCCGGTGTCTGCCTGGAGATCCTGGACCGGCTGCACCGCAACGTGTTCGAGCTGGCCAACGCGGTGCAGTTCACCAGCGGCCAGGCGTTCGTGATGGCGTTCCAGGCCGGTGGCGCGCACGCGCTGGACCGCGCGCTGGAGGCGGTCGCCTACGCGTACGCCGAGATGACCCGCCACCCGGGCACCGCCGGCTGGGAGAAGGCCGCGGGCAAGGGCGACCCGCTGCGGATGACCAAGACGTTCCACGTGGTGCCGCGCGGTGTCGCGCTGGTCATCGGCTGCAACACGTTCCCGACCTGGAACTCGTACCCCGGTCTGTTCGCCTCGCTCGCCACCGGCAACCCGGTCGTGGTGAAGCCGCACCCGCGCGCGGTGCTGCCGCTGGCGATCACCGTCAAGTACGCCCGGCAGGTGCTCGCCGAGGCCGGCTTCGACCCGAACCTGGTGCAGCTCGCCCCCGAGACCGACGGCGAGAAGCTCGCCACCACGCTGGCCCTGCACCCGGCCGTGAAGATCGTCGACTTCACCGGCTCCACCGAGTACGGCGACTGGCTGGAGGCGAACGCCCGGCAGGCCGCCGTCTACACCGAGAAGGCCGGCCTGAACACGGTGGTGATCGACTCCACCGACGACTTCGCCGGGCTCTGCCGCAACCTCGGCTTCACGCTGACGCTGTACAGCGGCCAGATGTGCACCACCTCGCAGAACCTGCTGATCCCGCGCGACGGTATCGAGACCGACCAGGGTCACAAGAGCTTCGACGAGGTGGCGGCCGGGATCGCCGGCGCGGTCGCCAAGCTGACCGCCGACCCGGCCCGGGGCGTCGAGCTGACCGGCGCGATCGTCAACGACGGCGTGCTGGAGCGGCTGGAGGAGGTCACCAAGGTCGGCGAGCCGGTGCTGGAGTCGCGCACCGTCGAGCACCCGTCCTTCCCCGGCGCGGTGGTGCGTACGCCGACTGTGGTGAAGCTCGACGCGTCCGACACCGCCACCTACTCGCGGGAGTGGTTCGGGCCGATCTCGTTCGCCATCGCCACCGACTCCACCGAGCACAGCCTGCGCATCCTGCGCGAGACGGTGGGGGAGAAGGGCGCGCTGACCGCGGGCGTCTACTCCACGAACGAGGCGGTGCTGGACGCGGCCGAGGCGGCGGCGATCGACGCCGGGGTGCACCTGTCCTGCAACCTGACCGGCGGGGTGTTCGTCAACCAGTCGGCGGCGTTCTCCGACTTCCACGGTTCGGGCGCGAACGCGGCGGCCAACTCGGCGCTGACCGACGGCGCGTACGTGGCCAACCGGTTCCGCATCGTGCAGAGCCGCCGGCACGTCTGAAAGGAGGGGCCCCTTCTTAACGCCTCCGGTAGAGGAGGGGCCCCTTATTAACGCCGCGCCGGCTCAGGCCGGGCGGCGCATCTGCAGCTCGTGCAGACCGGCGATCCGGGGGTGCGGCACGCGTACGCCGGTGTCCACGAAGCCCAGCTTCTGATAGGCCCGGTAGGCGCGGTCGTTGCCGACCACCACCTCCATCATCAGCTCGGGCCGTCCGCAGGCGCGCGACCAGGCCGCCACCTCGTCGACGAGCGCCGCCAGCAGGCCGCTGCCCCGCCGGGCCGGCGTCACGTAGACCGCGTAGACGAGCGTCAGGCCCGGCTCGTCCGGCGCGGCGATGCCGCCGGCGTGGCCGACCAGACGGCCGCCCGGGTCGGCCACGAACTGCGCGGTGTGGTCGCCCCGGGAGACGGCCGCGACCCGGGCCGCGAACTCCGCGTGCGGCCGGGCGGCGGCCTCGGCCACCGTCTCCAGGAAGGCCAGCGGGGAGTCGGCCAGCATCTCCAGCCGGAGCGCCCGCATCCGGCCGGCGTCCTCCGGCCGGACCCGGCGGACGGTGGTCGTGGTGCTCACGCTGGTCATGCCGCATGCATACCGGACGGTCCGCGGCGGGTGTGCGACAGGCCCGGGTACGCCCCGGAATATGCCCGATTTGTGGTCGTGCGCCGTCGTCACGCCTCGTGTAGCGTGCGATTTCGGTCACCGAATTCAGCGTCGCCGATCGCTGGACCGGTGCGCCACCGGTGCCGGTCCGCCGGTTTCCGGGTGTTGGAACGCCGCGCAGAGTGAGGAAGTGCACCGTGGCACAGGGCACCGTGAAGTGGTTCAACGCCGAAAAGGGCTACGGCTTCATCGCCGTCGACGGCGGGCAGGACGTCTTCGTCCACTTCTCCGCGATCGAGATGGACGGCTACAAGGCGCTCGACGACGGCCAGCGCGTCGAGTTCGAGATCGCGCAGGGGCAGAAGGGTCCGCAGGCCGAGCGGGTCCGCGTCATCGCCTGACCTGCGGCGGGCGGTGCTCCCGCGACCGGACCCCGGCCCGGGGGCTGCGTTGCGGCCGACCACCATGGAAGATCATGAGCCGTTCCAGCCGTAGTCGCTGAGGAGGGCCCATGTCCGATCTGCCCCCGTCGGGTTCCACCGAGCCGGCGGCGTCCGGCCCTCCGGCCGACCCGACCGCGCCCCCGCCGCCCGCCGCCGAGCCGGCACCGGGACCGCCGGGGACCACCGGAGGGGCCACGCCCGCCTCCGGCGCGTCCGGCGCCGACCCGTGGGCCGGTCACACCGGCCCCGTGCCGATCGTCCCGGCCGAGCCGGGGTACGACACCCCGCAGCCCGGCGGCCCGGTCCCGGCCAACCCGCCCGGATGGACCGCGCCGGATGACACCTCACCCGGCCACACCTCGCAGGGCTGGACCGCGCCGCCGGGCACTCCTCCGCACGGTTGGAACGCGCCGGGCACTCCTCCGCACGGTTGGAACGCGCCGCCGGGCACCCCGCCGCCGGGCTTGGGTGGTCCGGCGTACCCGGGCTATCCGATGCCCGGTGCGGCCTACCCGGTCCCCGGTGCGGCGTACCCGGTGCCGGCCGGTCCCGGGGCGTACGCCGGCTGGTTCCCGGGCATCGACCCGCAGGATCCGCTCGTCAACCCGCCGCACGCGGGCATCGGTCCCTGGTTCGCCCGCTGTACCGCCGCGCTGCGGCGCGGCTGGCGCCAACTGCTGCCCATCGTGCTGCTCACCCAGGTCGTCCCGGCGGCGGTGATCGGCGTCCTCACGCTCGTCTTCAGCCCCGAGGGCGAGATGGCGACCGCCCCGGACGGTGCGCCGGTGCTGCCGGCCGGCTTCTGGGGGCAGATGTTCGCCTTCTACGGCGTGCTCCTGTCCGCCGGGCTGGTGTTCGGCCTGCTCCAGGCGGCGGGCTGGGCCGCCGGCACCTGGGTGGTCGCCCGCCAGGCGGCCGGCGAACCGACCGGACTCGGCGCCGCCTTCCGGTACGGGCTGCGCCGTGCCCTCGGCCTGTGGGGCTGGACGCTCCTGGTCTCGCTGCTGGTCATGATCGGCAGTTGCTTCTGCCTGCTGCCCGGCCTCTACGCCGCGTTCGCGCTGGCCCTGTTCGGTCCGGTCTACCTGTTCGAGCGGCGGGAGCCGATCGGGCGGGCGTGGCGGATGTTCCACAGCCGGTTCGGCATGGTGCTGGGCCGGGTCGCGCTGGTGATGGCTGTCCTCCTCGCGGCGACGGTGCTGGACGCGGTCGTGGGCGGGATCAGCGGGGCGGTGTTCGGCGTCGAGCCGATGAAGGCCGTCGGCACCGCGATCGGCGCCGTGGCGCTCGCCGTGTTCGGCGCCCTGCTGGCTGCCCCGGCCTACCTGGCGCAGCAGGTCGGGCTGGTCGTCACGTACGCCGAACAGCGGGCTCAGGAAGGCCCGGTGAACGCGGCCCGGCTGGCGGCGGAACTCGGCTGAGCGGGGCTGTCGTGCTTGCACTCGGCTAGGGAGAGTGCTAAACAAGTCATTGGCACTCGCGTACGGTGAGTGCCAGAAGGTCGGGGCGGTAGGGCCACGGCCGCGCCGGTGTCCGAAGGGACGCCGGAGCGGTACGAGGCCGGTCGTCGCGGGCTGTCCGGCCCGACCGAGGAGACGTCGTCGTCGCCAGGTGGCGACGTCCCCAAGGTGCGTACACCAGACGGCCCATCCGGGCATCCGGGTGGCCCGTGAGTGTCCAGGAGGACAACGCCGTATGGCCAAGATGATCGCGTTCGACGAAGAGGCGCGCCGCGGCCTCGAGCGGGGCATGAACCAGCTCGCCGACGCCGTGAAGGTGACCCTCGGCCCCAAGGGCCGCAACGTCGTGCTCGAGAAGAAGTGGGGTGCCCCCACCATCACCAACGATGGTGTGAGCATCGCCAAGGAGATCGAGCTCGAGGACCCGTACGAGAAGATCGGCGCCGAGCTGGTCAAGGAGGTCGCGAAGAAGACCGACGACGTCGCCGGTGACGGCACGACGACGGCGACCGTCCTGGCCCAGGCCCTGGTCCGTGAGGGTCTGCGCAACGTGGCCGCCGGCGCCAACCCGATGGCCCTGAAGCGGGGCATCGAGGCCGCCGTGGCCAGCGTCTCGGAGGAGCTGCTCAAGCTCGCCAAGGACGTGGAGACCAAGGAGCAGATCGCCTCCACCGCCTCCATCTCCGCCGCCGACCCCAGCGTCGGCGAGATCATCGCCGAGGCGATGGACAAGGTGGGCAAGGAAGGTGTCATCACCGTCGAGGAGAGCAACACCTTCGGCCTGGAGCTCGAGCTCACCGAGGGCATGCGCTTCGACAAGGGCTACATCTCCGCCTACTTCATGACCGACCCGGAGCGTATGGAGGCCGTCTTCGACGACCCGTACATCCTGATCGTCAACAGCAAGATCTCGTCGGTGAAGGACCTGCTCCCGATCCTGGAGAAGGTCATGCAGTCGGGCAAGCCGCTGCTGATCATCGCCGAGGACCTGGAGGGCGAGGCCCTCGCCACCCTGGTGGTCAACAAGGTCCGTGGCACCTTCAAGTCGGTCGCCGTCAAGGCGCCGGGCTTCGGTGACCGCCGCAAGGCCATGCTGACCGACATCGCCATCCTCACCGGTGGCCAGGTCATCAGCGAGGAGGTCGGCCTCAAGCTGGACGCGACCGGCCTCGAGATGCTGGGCCGCGCCCGCAAGGTCGTGGTGACCAAGGACGAGACCACCATCGTCGACGGTGCCGGCGACGCCGAGCAGATCCAGGGCCGGGTGAACCAGATCCGGGCCGAGATCGACAAGAGCGACTCCGACTACGACCGGGAGAAGCTGCAGGAGCGTCTGGCCAAGCTGGCCGGCGGTGTTGCGGTGATCAAGGTCGGCGCGGCCACCGAGGTCGAGCTGAAGGAGCGCAAGCACCGCATCGAGGACGCCGTCCGCAACGCGAAGGCCGCCGTCGAGGAGGGCATCGTCCCGGGTGGTGGCGTCGCGCTGGTGCAGGCCGGCAAGACCGCCTTCGACAAGCTGGACCTGGCCGGCGACGAGGCGACCGGCGCGCAGATCGTCAAGATCGCGCTGGACGCCCCGCTGCGGCAGATCGCCGTCAACGCCGGCATGGAGGGTGGCGTCGTCGTCGAGCGGGTCCGCAACCTCGACCCGGGTCACGGCCTCAACGCCGCGACCGGCGAGTACGTGGACCTGCTGGCCGCGGGCATCATCGACCCGGCCAAGGTGACGCGTTCCGCGCTGCAGAACGCCGCCTCGATCGCCGCGCTGTTCCTCACCACCGAGGCCGTCGTGGCGGACAAGCCGGAGAAGACCCCGGCCGCCCCGGCGGGCCCGGGTGGCGGGGAGATGGACTTCTGAGTCCAGCTCCACCCAGTACGCCGAAAGGGGGCGGGCCGCGTCAGCGGTCCGCCCCCTTTCCGCGTATCCGGCTCAGGTGGGCAGCGGGCGCTGGTTGCGCCGCTTGTGCGCCCTGTCGTACGGCGGTGGCGGCCGCCTCGGCTCGTCCACCGGCTGCCGTGGCTCCTCCACCGGTGGTGCGTCTGCGCCGGTCAGCTCGGCGAGCTGCTCAGCGTCGCCGACGTCGAGCCGGTCGAACGGGAGCTGGCCGGGAAGCTCGTCGGCCGGGCGCCGGGCCGCCGCCGGATCCTCGGCCCGTTCGTCATTCGTGGTCATGCACCGCCTCCTCTGCTCCGACCGTAGAGCCCGGTCGATGGCGAAGGAGGCTGAATGGCACTATTGACGTCTATGCCCCTTTGATGGCTTTCCGGTAGAGGAAGAACACCCGCTCGATCCGGGCGCCCGCCGCGTTCGAGTAGAACGGCACCGGCCCCACCCAGCCGATCTGCGCCGCGGTGATCCCGGCCGCCGCCTGGTCGCGCAGGCATCGGCGCAGCAGCACGCCGCCGATCCCGGAGCCCTCCGCCGCCGGTGCGGTGCCCATCGGCCCGAACCAGCTCGGCCGCGCCGAACCGTACGCGGCGAACCCGAGGATCTCGCCGTCCCGCTCGGCCAGGTGCACACCCGCGTCCGGCCGCCCCACCGAACCGGCCAGCTCACCGTCCCAGGCGCCGCCGAACGTGGACCTGGCGAACGCGGCGAGCGCCGGCAGGTCGTCGGAGGCGGCACGGCGTACCGTCACGCCCCGCCCGGCCAGCCGCTGCTCGGCGGCCTCGGTGGGGCGCAGCGCCGCCGACCCTTCGGACAGCTCGGCGGTCATGTTCCAGGCGGTACGGTCCTGCCGGTAGCCGAGCCGCTGCGCGGCGCAGACCGCCGGGGTGTAGCGCACGTCGACGCCCGGCCAGGCGTAGTGCGGCGGGTTGCCGGCGAGCAGCACCTCGGCCGCGCCGAGCGCGCCGAGCCGGCTCTCCGCCTCGGTCAGCAGCGCCCCGCCCACGCCCTGGCGGCGCTCAGTGGGCGCGACAGCGACCAGGTCGACGTGGCCGAGGCGCGGATCGGCCGCCGACAGCGACCCGACGAGTACGCCGACCAGCGCGCCGTCGCGTACCGCACCGAGGCGCAGCACCGGACGGTCGGCTGCGGCCCGCTCCGCCACGGTGACCACCACGGCTGACGCCTCGGCCGCGTCCTCCGGCAGATCGAACGACAGCCGGCACAGCTCGACCACCTCGGGCAGCCGGTCCCGGCCCAGCTCGATGATCTCCACGTCCATGGACGCCGACCCTAGGGCATCGGCAGACCAATGGACAGGGTTGTTAACCGGTCGCCACCGACCGGGCCGCGCGGACCGCCGCGTACGCGTCCACGAGCCCGGCGCCGGAGACGTCCTGCGGTCCACCGCAGGTGTCCGCCCCGGCGGGCTGGGTGACCGGCTGGGCGGTGTCGCGCAGGATCGCCCGGGTCCGCTCCAGGTCTCCGACCAGCGCCGGGTTCGCCGACCACATCAGTGCCACCACGCCCGCGACCTGTGGCGTGGCCATCGAGGTGCCGTCCAGGGTGGCGTACCCGCCGCCCGGCATCGCGGACAGCACCGCGGCGCCCGGGGCGACCAGGTCCGGCTTGGCCCGACCGTCCGGCGCCGGGCCGCGGCTGGAGAACTCGGTGACGCGCCGCTGCCGGTCCACCGCCCCGACGGTCAGCACGTCCGGGTACGGCGCGGGCGCATCGTTGATCGAGCCGCACGACGGGCCGGTGTTCCCGGCCGCGGCCACCACCAGGATGCCGGCCGCGGTCAGCGCGGCGGTCGCCGGTCGCAGCGCTCCCGGGTCGCACCCCTCCACCGGCGGGCAGCCCCACGAGTTGGTGAGCACGTCCGGGGCGCGTGAGGGACGGCCGTCGGTGAGCGGGTTCCCGCCCTCGGGGAACGGCGCCAGCATGAACTGGAGGCAGTCGAGGTAGCGGGCCGGGCTGCCCATGTTGCGCTCCAGGTTGACGCAGCCGACCCAGCTCGCACCCGGCGCCACGCCGATCCCGTCCCGGCCCACCGCGCTGCCGAGCGTGTGCGTCCCGTGGCCACCCCGGTCGGCCGGGGCGCGGCGGCCCTCCCACGGGTCGTACCACGAGTCGTTGCCGCCCCGGAAGCCGCCCGCGAGCGCCGGGTGCCGGCCGTCCACCCCGGAGTCGGAGCTGCCGACCACCACGCCGGACCCGGTGACGCCCAGGTCCGACCAGACCCGGTCCGCGCCGATCAGCGAGATGTTCCAGGCCGGGCCGGCCGGCGCCGGGGCGTCGCCGCGCGCCTGCGGGGCGAGCGCGGGCAGCGGGCGCAGGCGCTGGCTCACCAGCACCCGGGCCACCTCGGGACGACTCGACAGCCAGGCCCGCACCGCCGGCCCGCCGTCCGTCTCGATCGCGTTCACCAGGTAGTACGGCGTCGGGTTCAGCCGCATCCCGGCCAGCGTGCGGCGCAGGTCGCCCTGCGTGCGGTCGGCTGTCGCCACCAGCCGCCGGTAGACCTCGGTCGCCCGGACGTCCCGTCCGGCCCGGCCCGGCGTCCCGGCCGGCAGACCGGTCAGATCGGCCTGCTCGCGCAACACCACCAGCAGCCGCTCGCCGTAGAGTCCGGGCCGGCCGGGGACCACGTACACCACGGCGACGGCGGCGAGCAGCGCGGCGGCGACCAGCGCGGCCGGACCGCGCCGGGGCGCGCGGGTGCGGGACCGGGCGAGCAGCACGCCGTACCCGACTGCGAGCAGGACCGCGACGGCGAGCGCCACGCCGGTGCCCACCGCGACCCAGAACGGCGCGTCGCGGGTGGCGGACAGCAGGAGGCTGATCTCCTCCGGGTCGGTGAACGCGAGCGGCCCCAGCAGGGCGAGCCCGACCAGCCGGCGCACCGGCGCGGGCCCGGCCGGACGGCCCGCGTGGCGGGCCGCCGCCTCCAGCGCGGCCAGCACGAAACCGAGCGGCGGCAGCAGCACCAGCGCCGGCAGCTGCACGCCCGACTGCCCGGCGCCGGCCGCGAGCGGCGTCAGCGCGACCCCCGCGACCAGGCCGCCGACGAGCACCAGCCGGGCCGGACCCGGCCCGAACGCGGCCCAGAAACCGGCGCCGAGCAGTGCCCCGGCGAGCGCGCCCAGCGCGGCGGCGGCCAGGCCGGCGAGCAACGTCTCCAGCGCTCCGCCGAGCGCGCCCACCCAGGCCCACGGCAGGAGTACGGCCAGGCCGCCCGCGATCGCCAGCAGCGACACCGACCCGAACCGGCCCTCCGGGGCCGCGTCCACGACGACCGGTGGCCGGACGCGGCCGAGACGGACGGCGACGAGCGCGAGCGCCGCGGCGGTCACCGCGAGCGCGGCCAGGTACGCCTCGTGGTGCACCGGCGGCACCGTCCGCAGCAGCGTGGTCGCGCCGAGCGCGACCACGGCGGCGGTCCAGGCCCGGCCGGTCGCCCGCAGCGCGGGGGAGCGGGGCGCGAGCGCGAGCGCCAGCGCCGGGGCGCCGGCCAGCAGCACCGTGGCCACCGCGACCACCGGCCAGGCCGCCACCGGCCGGTCCGCGCCGATGACCAGCGCCACCTGGTCGACCAGCCAGCCGGTGATCTGGCCCGGCACGGTGACCAGCACGATCCACACCCCGGTCGCCACCGCCGCCACGACCGGCCACGGACCGGTCTCGCGCGGTGGCGGCGGTACGGGGGCGAGCGGCGGACCGGTCAGCATGGTCATCACGGTACGGCCGGGCCGTGTCGCCGCGCGCCCGGGACGGTTACCGTTGACTGGTGCGTGACCCGAGTGTGTCCCGATCCACGGCCGGCCGGCTGTCCGCCGAGCGCCGCGCCGACGACCTGCGCCGCCTCCGGGCCGAGCGGTTCGACGTGCTGGTCATCGGCGGTGGCGTCACCGGAGCGGGCGCCGCGCTCGACGCCGCCTCCCGAGGGCTGAAGGTCGCCCTGGTGGAGGCGCGCGACTACGCCGCCGGCACGTCCAGCCGGTCCAGCAAGCTGATCCACGGCGGCCTGCGCTACCTGGAGCAGCTGGAGTTCCACCTGGTCCACGAGGCGCTGACCGAGCGCGGTCTGCTCGCCACCCGGCTCGCGCCGCACCTGGTCCGGCCGGTGCCGATCCTGGTGCCGCTGCCCGCCGAGGGCGGCGCGGGCGACCTGCCCCGGCGGTTCTTCCGCCGCTCCTACTACGGCCTCGGCGTGGCCGCGTACGACGCGTTCGCCGGGATCTTCGGCGGCGGTCGCGGCATGCCGCTGCACCGGCACCTCACCCGCGAGGGCACCCGCCGGATCTTCCCCAGCCTCCGGCCGGACAAGCTGGCCGGCGCGATCCGCTACTACGACGGCCAGGTCGACGACGCCCGCCTGGTGGTGACGCTGGCGCGTACCGCGGCGAGCCTCGGCGCGACTGTGGTGACGAGTGCCCGCGCGGTCGGCCTGACCCGGCAGGCCCGGGAGGTCACCGGCGTGCGGGTCCGCGACCTGGAGGCGCCCGCCGGTTCGCCGGACGCCGAGTTCGAGGTACGCGCCCGCACCGTGATCGCCGCCACCGGCGTGTGGAGCGACGACATGTCGCGGATGCTCAACGACGTCGGGCTGCGCCCGAAGCTGCGGGTCCGCGCCTCCAAGGGGGTGCACCTCGTGGTGCCCCGCTCGGCGATCGTCGGCGAGACCGGCCTGATCCTGCGTACCGCGACGAGCGTGCTGTTCGTCATCCCCTGGGGCGGGCACTGGATCATCGGCACCACCGACACGGACTGGCAACTCGACAGGTCCCACCCGGCCGCGACCGCCAGCGACATCGACTACCTGCTGTCGCAGGTCAACATGGTGCTGGACCGGCCGCTGACCACCGCCGACATCGAGGGCGTCTACGCCGGGCTGCGCCCGCTGCTGGCCGGCGAGGCGGACTCCACCTCCAAGCTGTCCCGCGAGCACGCCGTGGTGGAGCCGATGCTCGGCCTGCTGCTGGTCGCGGGCGGGAAATACACCACCTACCGGGTGATGGCCTCCGACGTGGTCGACCGCGCGATGCACCGGCTCGGCCGGACCCGCTCCTCGCGTACCGCCGACCTGCCGCTGCTCGGCGCCGACGGGTACGCCGCCATGTGGCGGGACCGGGCCGACCTGGCCCGCCGGCACGGGGTGGCGGTCGGCGTGGTCGAGCACCTGCTGGAGCGCTACGGCAGCCTCACGCTGGAACTGCTCGCCCTGGTCGACGCCGATCCGCTGCTCGGCTCGCCGCTCGCGGGCGCGCCGGAATACCTGGCCGCCGAGGTGACGTACGCCGCCCGTGCCGAGGGCGCGCTGCACCTGGAGGACGTGCTCACCCGGCGTACCCGGATCTCGATCGAGACCAGCCACCGCGGCCTGGAGTCGGCGGAGCACGCCGCGGAGCTGATGGGTGCGGTGCTCGGCTGGGACGCGGCGACCCGGGACCGGGAGGTCGCCCACTACCGGGCGCGGGTGCTGGCCGAGCGGGAGTCGCAGCTCATGCCGGACGACATCGCTGCCGACGCGGCCCGCCTCGGCGCGCCCGACGTCCGCGGATTCGCGGCCGACCGGGGGACCGACGGTCCGGGCGTTGAACTTCCGGCCTCCCCCAGGTAGGGGATCCCCGACCCGGGCCGCTCGGCCGGTAGTGCGCGCTACCTACGGAAGTGTAGGTTTCCCCGCGTGGTTCGCCCATCCTGGTCGCGCGTCCCCGCTCTGTCCGCCGTCGTCCTGCTGGCGGCCGCTCTGACCGGCTGCTCCTTCGGACGGGCCGAGGGCGCCACCGCACCCGGGGCGGCGGGCACGGCCGGCCCGACACCGGACGGCAGACGCGTCTCCCTGGTGCAGCGGCTCGGCGACGGCCCGGTCCGCAACCTCGACGTGGACCCGTCCGGCCGCTGGCAGTGCCGCGACTGCGCCGGTGACGGCGTGGACGCCACCGGCACGCTGAGCCCGGAGCAGACCACGCGGCTCCAGCGGATGCTCGCGGACCCGGCGATCGCGAAGGAGACCGACCAGGCCCGCAGCTACAAGCAGGGCTGCATCGGCGTGCTGACGTCGACGCTGCTCGTGCCGCCGGACCTGACAGTCACCATCCAGGACTGCCCGGGCGAGCCGAAGCCGAAGGTGGCCTACGACGTGCTGCTGCTCGTCACCCAGGCCACGCCGGCCGAGGACAAGGGCTAGAAGACCTTGCCGGGGTTGAGCAGGCCGGCCGGGTCCAGCGCCGCCTTGATCGCCTGGTGCACGCGTACGCCCACCGGCCCGATCTCGCGGGCCAGCCAGTCCCGCTTGAGCAGCCCGACGCCGTGTTCCCCGGTGCAGGTGCCACCCAGTTCCAGCCCCAGCCGCATGATCTCGTCGAAGGCCCGCCGTCCCCGGGCCAGGCTCGCCGGATCGGCCCGGTCGACCACGATGTTCGGGTGCATGTTGCCGTCGCCCGCGTGACCGACCACCCCGATCGGCACCCGGCACGCCTCGGCGATCCGGGCCACCCCGTCGAGCAGCTCCGCGAGCCGGCCGCGCGGCACCGCCACGTCGTCGATGACCAGGCCGCCGTTGCCGCCCGGGAACGTCTCCGCCGCGAACCGCTCCATCGCCGGATGGGCCAGCCGCCGCGCCTGGAGCAGGGCCGCCGCCTCGGTCGCGTCGGTGGCCGCGTAGACCTCGTCGGCACCCGCCATCGTGCACACCTCGGCCAGCCGGGCCAGGTCGTCGGCGGCACGCGGGCCGGTGTCCGCCGCTGCGAGCAGCAGCGCCTCGGCGTCGGTGCGCAGACCCATCGGCCGGTACGCCTCGATCGCCCGCAGATGCGTCCGGTCCAGCAGTTCCAGCAGGCTCGGGGTGAGTCCCCGCTCGGCGATCCCGGCGACCGCGCCACCTGCCGTCGTCACAGTGGGAAAGACCGCGACCAGGGTCAGTGACTCCTCCGGGGCCGGGCGCAACGCCACAGTCACCTCGGTGATCACGCCGAGCGTGCCCTCCGAGCCGACGAAGAGGCGGGTCAGGTCGTACCCGGCGACCCCCTTGGCGGTACGCCGCCCGGTCCGCAGCACCTCGCCGGAGGCGAGGACCACCTCCAGGCCCAGCACGTACTCGCTGGTCACGCCGTACTTCACGCAGCACATGCCACCGGCGTTCGTGGCCACGTTGCCGCCGATGGTGGACGACTCCCACGAGCCGGGGTCCGGCGGATACCAGAGGCCGTGCTCCCGTACCGCACGGGCGAGCGCCGCGTTCACCACGCCCGGCTGCACCACGGCGATCCGGCCGACCGGGTCGATCTCCCGCACCGCGTCCATCGCCACGGTGCTCACCACCACCGCGCCGGCGACCGCGTTCGCCGCGCCGGCCAGCCCGGTCCGCGCACCCTGCGGCACCACCGGTACGCCGTGCCGCCCGGCCGCCCGGACCACAGCCACCACCTCATCCGTGCCGCGGGGGCGCACCACCGCCAGCGGGGTACCCGAGTCGCACAGGTCGGCCTCGTCGCGCTCGTGCCCGGCCAGCAGATCCGGGTCGGTCAGCACGGCGGCGTCGCCGAGCGCGGCCCGCAGGTCGTCGAGGAGGGGATGGGCGGCCATGCCGGGAAGGCTACCGGCGTACCGTCTGTTGCCGTGCTCTACCTGGACCCGCCCGCCGTGCCCTGGCGCGGCCGGCTCTGGTCGCACCTGATCAGCGACGTCTCGTACGCCGAACTGCACGCGTTCGCCGAGATGCTCGGCGCGCCCCGGCGCGGCTTCGACCGCGACCACTACGACGTGCCGGCCGAGCGGTTCCGGGCGGCGGTCTGGCTGGGTGCCACGGTCGTGCCGTCGCGGGAGATCGTCCGCCTGCTGCGGGACTCCGGTCTGCGCCGCCCGAAGCACCGCGTCTCAGGTGAGCGCGGCCAGCTCCCGGGACAGGTTGGCCCGGGCCGGGGCCTCCCAGCGGGTGTGCGGCTCGGGTAGGCGGTAGAGCGCCGGCAGGGCGAGCAGGTGCCGCAGCACCGCGGCCCGGCCGGTGCGGAAGTCCGGATCGGGCACGTGCGCGTACTCGGCGCGGATCGCCGCGGCATACCTGTCGTAGCGCGCCGGAGGGGCGGCGAGCACCGCCAGGTCCGCGTCGCACAGCAGCGCGCCGTCCGGGTCGTCCGGCCCGACCGCGTGGCCGACGGTGAGCAGCACCAGGCGGCGTACCCCGGTCACCGTCGCGGCCGGGAGCCCGGCGGCGGCCAGCAGCTCGCCGGCCAGGTCGGCGCTGGCCCGCTCGTTGGCGTCGCCCGCCGCGCGCGGGTCGTAGACGGCGTCGTGGCACCACGCCGCCAGCCGGACCAGGTCGGGGTCGCGGGCCAGATCGGCGTACGCGTCGACCACGTCGAGCACCGCCCGCAGGTGCTCCTCGTCGTGGTAGCGCCGGTGCGGCTCCCGCCAGCCCGCCAGCAGCCGGGCACCGGCCCGGTCGGCTCCCGCCGGATCGGTCGCGCCCGCCGCCAGTACCGTCGCCCGCCACCGTGCCGTCAGTTCGTCCATCGGGTGCAGTCTGCCCCAGTCCGGCCCGGTCGGAGGGATTCAGCCGGGGCGGTACGGGTAGTACCGGCCATGGCCCGGGAAGGACGACTGCGGTTCCTGCGTCGTGGCAACCTGCGTGAAGGGCTGGCGGACCGTGACGGGCAGCGGATCGCCTCCGCGATGGAGGAACTGCGGCACCGGGGCAAGGCGACGCTGCACGACCGGCTGCACCGGGTCCGTACCGCGTTCGGCCTCGCCGTGCAGGCCGGGCTCGCCGCCGGCCTGGCGTACCTGATCTCGCACCGGCTGCTGAAGAACCCGCAGCCGGTCTTCGCCCCGATCTCCGCTGTCGGAACGCTCGCCGCCTCGGTGGGGCAGCGGTTCCGGCGCACCGTCGAGCTGATCGTCGGGGTCGCGGTGGGCGTGCTCGTCGGCGACGCGCTCATCTACTTCGTCGGTACCGGCGCCTGGCAGCTCGCGCTCGTGGTGACCTCGGCGATCCTGCTGAGCATCTTCGCCGGGGCGAGCGTGGCCATCGTGATCCAGGCCGCGGCCACCGCGGTGCTGATCGTGACGCTCAGCCCGTCCACCGAGAACCTGGAGTTCCCCCGCTTCATCGACGCGTTGCTCGGTGGCGGCATCGCGCTGCTGGTCACCGCCATCCTGCTGCCGCTCAACCCGCTACGGGTGATCAACCGGGCCGCCCGGCCCGCGCTGGACCTGCTCGCCGGCCAGCTCGACGCCTGCGCCGACGCGGTGCGCAGCCGGGACCGGGACGCGGCCCAGCAGGCGCTGTTCCGGCTGCGGGAGAACAAGGAGGAACTGGCCGCCCTCTCCGAGGCGATCGAGGGCGCGAAGGAGACCAGCACGCTGTCCCCGGCCCGCTGGCACCGGCGCAGCGAGCTGACCCACTACGCCGAGGCGGCCGACCCGATCGACCGGGCCATGCGCAACACCGGCACGCTGATCCGCCGCGCGGTCACCATGATCGAGGACTCCGAACCGGTCCCCGAGCCGATGCCGGACGCGATCGGTCACCTGGCCGAGTCGGTGCGCCTGCTCCGCCAGGAGTTCGCCGCCGGGCAGGAGCCGCAGGAGGCCCGCGAGCGGTCGCTGCGCGCGGTGAGCGAGGCCGGGCGGGCGTACGCCGAGGGGGTCGGCTTCTCCGGCAGCGTGGTGATCGCCCAGGTGCGTACCACGGCGAGCGACCTGATGGTGGCCTCCGGGATCGACCAGGAGGAGGCGAACCGGCTGGTCCGGCAGGCGTTCGGCGAGAACCGCCAGGGCGAACCCGCAGCCCGGAACCCCGCCGCTCATCCCCCCACAGCCCCACCCGTCGGCTGACCCCCGCCCGGTCGCGCTCCCGCCCCGGCTCCCGCGCTCCCGCGCTCCCGCCCTGGCGCGTTGATCAAGGAGTTACCGGACTCCGAGGAGATCAACCAGTGCACAAACTCCTTGATCACCGCTCGAGGTGCGGTGGGGAGAGGGCTAGGGGAGGTGGGTCAGGGCCGTCAGGAGGGTGTCTACCTCCGGCTCTGTGGTGCCCAGGCCGAGGCTGGCGCGCAGGGCGGTCGGGGGCAGGTCGGTGCGGCCGGTACGGGCGGCGGCCTCGGCCAGCAGACGCCGGGTCAGCGGGTGCGCGCAGAACAGGCCGTCGCGTACCCCGATCCGGTGCCGGCTCGCCAGGTGGGCGGCCACGTCGGCGGAGTCCCGTCCGGCGACCACGAAGCTGACGATGCCCACCCGGGGCGCTTCGGGGGAGAACATGCGCAGCTCCACCACGTCCGGCAGCGCGGCCAGGCCGGTACGCAGCCGGGCCAGCAGCGCCTGTTCCCGGGCGTGCAGCGCGTCCCGGTCGGCCGCGCCGAGCGCCTCGCAGACAGCGGCGAGCGCCACCGCACCGAGCAGGTTCGGGGTGCCGGCCTCGTGCCGGGCCGGGCCGGTCGTCCAGCGCACCTCGTGCGTAGCGGCGCCGACGTGGCTGGTGGCGCCGCCTCCGGCCAGGTACGGCGGGGCCGCGTCCAGCCAGTCCGCGCGCCCGGCCAGCACGCCCGCGCCGAACGGGGCGTACAGCTTGTGCCCGGACAGGGCCACATAGTCCACGTCCAGCGCGGTCAGATCGACCGGGGCGTGCGGGGCGAGCTGCGCGGCGTCGACCAGGATGCGGGCGCCGTGCCGGTGGGCCACCCGAGCCAGCTCGGCGACCGGCCAGCACTCGCCGGTGACGTTGCCGGCGCCGGTGACCGCGACCAGCACGGGCAGGCCGGGCCGGGCGTCGCGGGCGAGTTCGCCGAGCGCCGCCGCGAGGGACCGGACCGCTCCGGCCGGGCTGTCCGGGACCGGCAGCCGTACCGAGCCGCGCGGCCAGGGCAGCAGGTTGGCGTGGTGCTCGGCGCCGAACGTGATCACGGTGGTGCCGGCGGGCAGCGCCCGGGCCAGCAGGTTCAGCGCGTCGGTGGTGTTCCGGGTGAAGATCACGTGGTCGTCGGGGCGGGCGCCGAGGAAGTCGCCGACCGTCTGCCGGGCCCGCTCGTACGCCAGTGTGCAGCGTCGCGACAGCGCGCCCGCGCCGCGGTGCACGCTCGCGTACCAGGGAAGAAGCCCGGCCACCGCGTCGGCAGCGGCCCGCGCGCACGGCGCGCTGGCGGCGTGGTCCAGGTTGATCTCCCCCGGTACGCCGAGCACGCCGAGCGGGTCGGGCCGGACCGGCGCGGGCAGCACGGGCAGCACGGGCAGCACGGGCAGCACGGGCAGCACGGGCAGCGAGGGTACGAGGGTGACGGTCATGCCGGAGCCTCCCGGGTCACAGGACCCCAGGTGGTGCCGGGACGGGGTCCGCGCTTGCCCGGCGCGCGGAGCGGCACCGGGCCCGGTCATCACCCGGGGCACCCCACCGCGAACCTCGACGAGGGTTGCCGGCCAGCAAGCCGGGGCTTGACGCTGGCGCTCGTGACCTGTCCGGGAGCATAGCCCTCACGATGCGACCGGACCAGTGGGTCGCAGGTGACTACGCTGACCGCATGGCCGACACCCCGCCCGGCGCAGCCCCGCCGCCACCGCATGCGCCCGCCGCCCCGCCGGGGGCGCCGACGCCCCGGATGCCGCTGCGCCGGCTCGGCTGGCGGCGCTTCCTGGTGCTGGCCGGTGTGGTGCTGCTGATCGCGGCCGGTGCGCTGTTCATGGTGTTCACGCTCGGCGAGAGCCTGGGCGCCGAGGCGCTGCTGATCGGCGTGATCGCGGCGATCCTGCCGGTGCCGGTGCTGGTCTTCTGCTTCCTCTGGCTCGACCGTTACGAGCCGGAGCCGCTGAAGTACCTGAGCTTCTGCTTCGCCTGGGGCGCCTTCGTCTCCACCGCGATCTCGCTGCTGGTGAACACGGCCAGCGCGGGGCTGTTCGAGGACCGAGGGCTGCCGGTCGCGCTGACCGCGGTGCTGGTCGCGCCGTTCATCGAGGAGCTGACCAAGGCGGCCGGTCCGCTCCTGGTGCTGATCTTCCGGCGGCGGGAGTTCTCCGGGATCACCGACGGCCTGGTCTACTGCGGGCTCTCCGCGGTCGGCTTCGCCATGGTGGAGAACATCCTCTACCTGGGCGGGCACGGCTACCGCGCCGGCGCCGACGAGTACGGCCCGGCCACCGGCGCGCAACAGGTGATCGCGATCTTCATCGTCCGGATCCTGCTGTTCGGTTTCGCCCACCCGCTGTTCACGTCGATGACCGGCGTCGGGCTGGGCGTCGCCGCGCGTACCGCCGACCGGCGCGTGCGGGTGCTCGCGCCGCTCGCCGGGCTGCTGCTGGCGATGATCCTGCACGGCACCTGGAACCTGCTGCCCTCGCTGGCCCAGGCCACCGGGGAGGTGGTGATCGTGCTCTACGGCTACATCGGCGTGATGGTGCCGATCTTCTTCGCGATGGTCGGGCTGGCGGTCTGGCTGCGCGCCTGGGAGGGCCGGCTGACCGAGCGCACGCTGCCCGACTACGTTCGCGCGGGCTGGCTCACACCGCCCGAGGTGGCGGCGCTGGGCAGCCTGGGCCGGCGGCACGCGGCGCGCACCTGGGCACGGCGGGTCGCCGGTGACGGCGGGGTACGCGCGATGCGCGGCTACCAGTTCGCCGCGACCCGCCTGGCGCTGCTGCGCGACGGGATGCGCCGGGGACTGGACCGCAAGCCGGAGGAGCGGGAGCGGACGGCACGGGAGGAACGGGAGCTGCTGGACGCGATCACCGCGTACCGGTCGTTCTTCGTCGGTCGCGACCCGCAGGCGCCGGTCGGGGTCTGGGACGGTCAGCGCTACCACCTGCGGTTCCCGGACGGTTCGCAGCGCCCGGTCGAGGCGCCGGACGACCCGGTGGTGCCGATCCCGGTGGTGCTGGCCCAGCCGCCCGCCTTCCCGCAGGGCGGCTACGGACCGGGCGGCTGGCACGACCCGGGCGCGCCCTGGTATCCCGGGCGCTGAGGCCGGGCGGCTCGTCGGGGGCGCCGGTCAGCTCATCAGGCCGGTCAGGAAGTCGCCGAGCCCCTGGGCGATGGCCATCAGCGCGCCGCCGATGCCCTTGAACACCTGCGCCGCGCCGTCCGGCCGGAACGCCATGAAGTAGATCAGGAACGCGAGGAATCCCCAGGCGAGGATCTTTTTGATCACTACCGGCATGGTGTCCCTCCCCAGGGCGCGCTGAGGTGCCTGGGCTTCCCGCCGGGCAGCGCCGCAAACAGCACCGCCGCAGAGCGACCGGCACCGGAGCGCCGCAACAGGTAAGGACCTACAGGTAGAGACCGGTGGAGCCGGCGGCGGTGCTCTCCACCCGCTCGGCCGCCACGGCGTGCACGTCCCGCTCGCGCAGCAGCACGTACGCCCGCCCGTGCAACTCGACCTCGGAGCGGTCGTCCGGGTCGAACAGCACCCGGTCACCGGCCACTATCGCGCGGACGTTCGGCCCCACGCCGACCGCCGTGGCCCAGGCCAGCCGCTTGCCCACGGCTGCCGTCGCGGGGATCACGATGCCGGCGGTGGAGCGGCGTTCCCCCTCCGCACCCTCGGTACGCACCAGCACGCGGTCGTGCAGCAGGCGGATCGGCAGCCCGGCGTCGAGACTCTGGTCGGCGGTCACGCGAAGACGCTACCGCGTGCCCGTCGGTCGATCCCGGCGTGGTTGGCGAGAGCGCCGGGCGGGCAATGTGTGGCCGAGTCGCCCTAGGGTGGGGCGTACGGACGTATCCTGTGCCCCCTGCGACCTGGTGGGGCTGATTTTGCCGGAGGTGCGCTTGAGCCGCTTCGAGCGGATGCGCGGACGGCTCCGCCGCGCGTACGAGTCGGGCCGGGAGGCGGCCCGGACCCGGCGGGCCGCCGCGGACACCGGGGACGCCGGAGTGGCCTCGCCCGCCGCGCCGGGGCCACCCGCCGCGCCGGAGGCGGTGGTCGTGGGCGCCGCGTCGCCGGCGGCGTTGCACTCCTCGACTGTGAGCCGGGACGACACGGAGGTGCCGCACGCGCTGCGCATCGCCGCCGCGTGGTGCTGGCGCCTGATCGTGATCGGCATCGTGACCTGGGCCCTGCTCAGGATCGTCGGCACCATCAGCATCGTGATCATCCCGTTGACCGTCGCGCTGCTGCTCTCCGCGCTGCTCGCCCCGGCGGTCGGCTGGCTGCTCCGGGCCCGGCTGCCCCGCTCGCTGGCGACAGCCGTGGTGCTGGTCGGCGGCCTGGCCGCCGTCGTCGGCACGCTCACGCTCGTGGTCAACGAGTTCATCAAGGGCGTACCGGAGCTGAGCCAGAAGTCCTCCGAGGGCGTACGCCAGATCCAGGACTGGTTCAAGACCGGCCCGCTGCACCTGTCCGACAGCCAGCTCAACCGCTACATCGACGAGGCGCAGAACTGGATCAACGGCAACACCGAGCGGTTCACCAGCGGTGCGATAAGCACCGCCGCCACGCTCGCCGAGGTGCTCACCGGCACCGTCCTGGTCCTGTTCGCCACGTTCTTCTTCCTGCGCGACGGCAACAACATCTGGCGGTTCCTGGTCCGGCTGCTGCCGGTAGCCGCCCGCTGGAAGGTCGACGACGCCGGTCGCGCGTCCTGGGCGACGCTCGGCGCGTACGTGCGGGCCACCGTCCTCGTGGCGTTCATCGATGCGGTCGGCATCGGCATCTTCCTGGTGCTGTTCGACATCCCGTTCGCGTTCCCGCTGGCCGCGCTGGTCTTCCTGGGCGCGTTCATCCCGATCGTCGGCGCGTTCCTGTCCGGCGTGGTGGCCGTGCTGGTGGCGCTCGTCGACAGCGGCCCGGTGACCGCCCTGATCATCCTGGGCGCGGTGATCGGCGTGCAGCAGGTCGAGGGCCACGTGCTCCAGCCGCTGATCATGGGCCGCGCGGTGGCCATCCACCCGCTCGCCGTGATCATCGGCATCGCCGCCGGTGTGGTGCTCGCCGGCATCGCCGGTGCGCTGGTCGCGGTGCCGCTGATCGCCGTCCTCAACACCGCGGTGCGCCGGCTCGCCGCGCGTACCGTGCCGGACACCCCGCCGGACGCGGTGGTGGTCGCCTCTCAGGCGCCCTGACCAGGCACGATCCGCCGACGCCCGCGTCACCCCGTCCGGGGAGGCGCGGGCGTCAGCTCTTGGCGAGCCGTTCCAACGCGCCCCGGGCCACCTCCGGCCGGGTGGTGTACCAGAACGGCGGCAGCGACCGGCGCAGGAAGGGGCCGTACCCGCGTGCCGTCTCCAGCCGCGAGTCGAGCACCGCCACCACGCCCCGGTCGCCGGTGGCCCGGATCAGCCGGCCGACACCCTGGGCCAGCCGGACCGCCGCGATCGGCACGCTCACCGCCGCGAAACCCGAGCCGCCACCGGCGTCCACAGCCGCCGCCCGCGCCGCCGCGAGCGGCTCGTCCGGACGGGGGAACGGCAACCTGTCGATCACCACGAGCTGGCAGGCGTCGCCCGGCACGTCCACCCCCTGCCAGAGCGACATCACCCCGAACAGGCAGCTCTCCCGCACCTCGCGGAACCGGCGCACCAGCAGCGGCAGCGCCTCCTCGCCCTGGAGCAGCACCGGCAGGTCGGTCCGCGCGCGGACCAGCTCCGCCGCCTGCTGCGCGGCCCGTCGCGACGAGAAGAGCCCGAGGGTACGACCACCGAGCGCCTCGACCAGCGCCAGCAGCTCCTCACCTGCCGGTCCGGGCAACCCGGAGACGCTGGGGCGGGGGAGATGCGCGGCGACGTACAGGATGCCCTGCCGGGCGTAGTCGAACGGCGAGCCGACGTCGAGCGAACTCCAGCCCGGCCCTTCGGTCGCCGGGACGGTGCCGACCGACGCGCGGCTGCCCTCGGCGGCGGCCACCGGCGTGACCGGGGAACGGCCCGCGGCGGCAGCGGTGGCGATCGCGGCGGCGGCCGGTGACGGCGGGGCGGGCGGAGGCGCGTCCAGCCCCAGCGCCCGGGCCACGGTGTCGAAGCGGCCGCCCAGCGCCAGTGTCGCCGAGGTGGCGACCACTGTGCGCTCGTCGTACAGGTGGGTGGCGAGCGTGCCCGCCACCGACAGCGGCGCGACGACGAGCGCCCGGCGGCTGCCGTTGTCCGGCTTCTCGACCCAGGCGACGTCGTGGTCGGCCTCCTCCAGCAGCCGCTGGGCGGTGGTGGACAGCTCGTCCAGCACGGCCTTGGCCTGCTGCTTGCGTACCGGATCGGGGTCGTCGGCCTTCACGTCGCCGATCCCCTCCAGCGCGGCCCGGGTCGCCGAGTCCAGCAAGGTGCACGCCTCGCGCAGCGCGGGCGGCAGACCGGCGGTGAGCCGCCCGGCCGGCGCCTCGGCCAGCCCCACGGCGAGCGCGTCACCGGCCTCGGTGAGCCGTTCGGCCACGTCCGGGCGCAGCAGGGGCCGCGCCCGCCGGGTGGACCTGTCGATCAGCTCCGGCACCAGCTCGGCCTGGGCGGCCGACGAGACCCGGTCGGCCAGTTCGTGCGCCTCGTCCACCACGAGCAGCCTGTGCGGCGGCACGATGTGCCGCCCGGCGAGCATGTCGACGGCGAGCAGGCTGTGGTTGGTGACCACGATGTCGGCCTCGCGGGCTCGCGCCCGGGACGCCTCCGCGAAGCACTCCTGCCCGAACGGGCAGCGGCTGGCGCCCACGCACTCCCGGGCCGGCATGGAGACGCTGCGCCACACCTGGTCGTCCACGCCCGGATCCAGCTCGTCGCGGTCGCCGGTGGCGGTCTCCTCGGCCCAGTCGCGCAGCCGCTGCACCTGCTTGCCCAGCCGGCCCGCCTCACCGAGCCACTTGGTGCCGCCGTTGCCGGAGTGCGGCGCGTCGAACAGCGCGTCGTCCGGCTCGTCCTCGACCGAGCTGTCCAGCCGGGCCAGGCACAGGTAGTGGTGACGGCCCTTCAGCACGGCGAAGGTCGGGCGGCGGCCCAGCACCGGCTCGACCGCGTCGGCCAGCCTCGGCAGGTCGTGCTCGACGAGCTGGGACTGCAACGCCAGTGTGGCGGTGGAGACCACCACCGGCCCGTCCACTGTGAGCGCCGGAGCGAGGTACGCCAGGGACTTGCCGGTGCCCGTGCCCGCCTGCACCAGGAGATGCTCGCCGGAGGCGATGCTGCGCTCGATCGCCTCGGCCATCTGCTGCTGACCCGGCCGGGCCGCGCCACCCGGAACCGCGCCCACCGCGGCGGTCAGCAACTCCCCGGCACCGGCGCGGCCCTTGCGGCGCTTCTTCGGGACGGCCGGGCCGGTGGCGGTGCGGGACGGGGTCACCGTGCGACCGTACCCGCCGGCACCGACGGGGGTCCGGCCGCTCCGACGGCGTGGCGGGACGGCGGGTCGCGTCCGGTTACCTCCCGATCGCGTGGCGTGGCCGGAATCGGTTAGGGTGCCAGGCATGCCGAGCGATGTGGTCCGCGTGATCTACCGCAAGTACGACGGCAGCGCACACCGCGACTACCCGGCCCGCCGGCTCGCCGAGGACGATCTCGGCGTCTGGCTCGGCGTGCCCGCCGGCACCGAGTCCGTCTACCACGGCCGCCCGTCGGTCGAGCAGATCCCGTTCGTCCTGCTGGTGCCGCACCACGGGTGGTGGACCGGCATGTTCAACCCGCCGCCGCGCACCAGCGAGGTCTACTGCGACATCGCCACCCCGGCCCGCTGGGAGGGTGAGGAGACGGTCCACCTGATCGACCTCGACCTGGACGTGGTGCGCCGCCGTGAGACCGGCCTGGTCGAGCTGCGCGACGAGGACGAGTTCGCCGTGCACCGGGCCCGCTGGGGCTACCCGGACGACGTGGTCACCGAGGCCGAGGCCGCGTCCCGCTGGCTGCTCGGCGCGCTCGGTGACGGCACCGAGCCGTTCGCCACGTCGTACCGGAAGTGGCTCGCACTGGTGGTCTGAGCCGGTTCACCAGCGCGGCGGCCAGACGGCGTCCGGCCCCAGCGGCGGCAGCTCGCCGACCTTGGCCGGGTTGAGCTGGTTGAACACGCCGGTGACCCGCCCCTCGTGGATCGCGAACGAGGTGACCATCCGAATGGTTCGCCCGTCCCGGTGGAAGAACTCCGTCTGCCATCCCAGCGTGCCGTCCACCAGCACCGGGCGTCCGCGCAGGCCACCCCGCTGCCGGGCCTGGCCGTAGAGGCCGAGCAGCAGGCGGCCGACCGACTCCACACCGACCACCGGCCGGCGACCGGCCGGGAAGTGGCCGCCGGCGTCGCCGATCGACACCACGTCCGGGGCGAGCACGCGGACCAGCTGCTCCAGCTCACCCGACTCCACCGCGGCGGCGAACGCGGCGAGCACCCGCCGCTGCTCGGCCAGGTCGGCGCTGTGCCGGGGCGCGTCCGGCCCGTGCACCGCCCGGCGGGCGCGCGACGCCAGCTGACGGGCCGCCTCCGGCGTCACCGCGAGCACGTCCGCCACGTCGGAGAACGGCACCGCGAACACGTCGTGCAGCACGAACGCCACCCGCTGCTCCGGCGTCAGCCGTTCCAGCACCACCAGCAGCGCGGTGCCGAGCTGGTCGGCCCGTACCGCCCGCTCGGCCGGGTCGGGCGCGAACCCGTCCGCCGCCGGCGCCGCTGTCACCACCGGCTCGGGGAGCCACTGACCGGGGTACGCCTCCCGGCGCACCCGGGCGGAGCGGAGCACGTCCAGGCAGATCCGGGAACAGGTGGTGATGAGCCAGCCCCGCAGATCGCGTACGCGGGCGCGCTCCCCCGGGTCGCTCAGCGCGCCGGAGAAGCGAAGCCAGGTCTCCTGCACCGCGTCCTCGGCCTCGCTGCGGCTGCCCAGCATCCGTTGCGCGACCGCCAGGAGACGCCCTCGTTCCGCCTCGAACTCCCCCGCAAGCTCGTCCACCCCCTCATTCTCCCGCCCCACCGCCCGTCACGGCACCCGCCCACCCTCGCCGGCACCCCGCCCACCCTCGCCGATCTTGCACTTGCCGCCCCGGCAAACGGTGCTTTCCGGGCGTACCAGGGGCCGCAACTGCAAGATCGACGGGGCGGGGCGGGCGGGGAACGGCTCCGGGGGTGAGGATCGGGGGATGAGTGAGGTGGTGGGGCCCGACGGCGGGCCTATGCGGGAACTGCTTCGGGTGGGGCCGGGCACTGTCGATCTGGCGGCTGTCGATCCCCGGTCGACGCCGGGGCTTCCGGTGGCGGCCGGGCACGGGCCGGCGCGCAAGGAGTGGGCGCGGGCCCAGGTCGAGCTGATCGGCGCGGAACTGGGGCGGCAGCAGGAGATGCTGTACGCCTCCGCGCAGGGCGCCGCCGGGCCGGGCAGCGCCACCAGCGCGCCGGCGCAGGCGGACGCCGGGCTGGACGGCGACCGGCCGCGCCGGGTGCTGCTGGTGCTCCAGGCGATGGACTGCGGTGGCAAGGACGGCACGGTCAAGCGGGTGGCGGGCGCGATGAACCCGCTCGGGTTGCACATCCGCTCGTTCGGGCCGCCGACCGAGGAGGAGTTGCGGCACGACTTCCTGTGGCGGGTACGCCGGGCGCTGCCGCCACCCGGGTACGTGGGCGTGTTCAACCGCTCCCACTACGAGGACGTGCTCATCGCCCGGGTCGAAGGGCTGGTCGACGAGGCGACCTGGCGGTCCCGGTACGCGATCATCAACGATTTCGAGCGGGAACTGACCGAGCAGGCGGTCACAGTGGTGAAGGTCATGCTGCACATCTCGTACGCCGAGCAGGGCGAGCGACTGATGGAGCGGCTCACCGACCCGACGAAGTTCTGGAAGTTCAACCCCAGCGACCTGGACACCCGGGCACGCTGGGGCGACTACCAGGACGCGTACGCCGAGGCTCTGGAGCGTTGCGGCACGGACGCCGCGCCCTGGTTCGTGGTGCCGGCGGACCGCAAGTGGTATCGGGACTGGGCGGTCGCCCACCTGCTGCGGGAGACGTTCGGCGGGTTGGATCTGGGGTATCCGCCTGCCGATTTCGACGTCGAACGGGAGCGTGACCGGTTACGGAGCCAGCGCCGTCCGTGATCAGGTGAACGGAAGGTGAACGAGCGGTGAATCGGGCCTGACCAGGGGTGGGCCGATCGAAAGTGGGTTCGGCGCGGTCCCTAGCATGCGCAGAGCAGACGCCCGGGGGGGCGACGGCCACCCTTCCACCGACACGACGAGGTCCGTGCTGTGAAGTTTTCCTTCCGTCCCACCGAGGGCGCCTTCTACGAGCTCTTCACCAGGGCCGCGCAGAACCTGGTGAAGGGGACCGAACTGCTCAACGAGCTGGGTCTGCCCGGTGCCGACGTGCAGTCGATCAGCGAGCGGCTGACCGACATCGAGCACGACAGCGACCAGATCACGCACGAGCTGTACAAGAAGATCAACTCCACGTTCATCACGCCGTTCGACCGGGAGGACATCTACCGGCTGGGCTCGCTGCTCGACGACGTGATGGACCACCTGGAGGCGGTCGGCAACCTGCTCTACCTGTACGGCCTGACCAAGCTCCCGTCGCTCCCGCGCGAGCTGCACGAGCTGGTCAACGTGCTCGACCTGCAGGCCAAGCTCACCGCCGAGGCGATGCCCCGGCTGAAGTCGATGAAGGATCTCGAGGACTACTGGATCGAGTGCAACCGGCTCGAGAACGACGGCGACCAGGCGTACCGGATGCTGCTGGTCCGCCTCTTCTCCGGTGAGTACGACGCGCTCACGGTGCTGAAGATGAAGGAGGTGGCCGACGAGCTGGAGGCCGCCTGCGACGCCTTCGAGCACGTCGCCAACACCGTCGAGACCATCGCGGTCAAGGAGTCCTGATCCAGTGACACCCGAACTCATCGCCGTGCTGGCGGTGATCGCGGTCGCCATGGCGTTCGACTACACGAACGGCTTCCATGACGCGGCCAACGCGATCGCCACCAGTATCTCGACCCGGGCGCTGACCCCCCGGATCGCGCTCGCGCTGGCCGCCGTCGGCAACTTCGTCGGCGCGCACTTCGGCGCCGGGGTGGCCAAGACGGTCGGCGACGGGCTGGTGACGTTGCCGACCGGGGTGGAGAGCCTCGGCGTGGTCTTCGCCGGCGTACTCGGCGCGATCATCTGGAACCTGATCACCTGGTACTTCGGCCTGCCGTCCTCGTCCTCGCACGCCCTCTTCGGCGGCCTGGTCGGCGCCACCCTGTTCGCCGCCGACGGCATCGTCCAGTGGGGCACCATCATCGAGAAGGTCCTCATCCCGATGGTGCTCTCGCCGGTGGTCGGCCTGATCCTCGGCTTCCTGATGATGCTGGCGATCATGTGGCTGTTCCGGAAGGGCCAGCCCGGCAAGCTCAGCCGTGGCTTCCGGTGGGCGCAGACCGCGTCCGCCGCCGCCATGTCGGTCGGCCACGGCATGCAGGACGCCGCCAAGACCATGGGCATCATCGTGCTCGCGCTCTACACCGGCGGTTTCCAGGAGAGCAAGACGCACATCCCGGGCTGGGTCTTCTGGACCTCCGCCGCGATGCTGGCCGCCGGCACGTACGCGGGCGGCTGGCGGATCATCCGGACGCTCGGCCGGAAGATCATCGACCTCGGCCCGGCCGAGGGCTTCGCAGCCGAGACCGTGGCCAGCGCGGTGCTCTACTTCAACGCGCTGGTGCTGAAGGCCCCGATCTCCACCACGCACACGATCACCTCGGCGATCATGGGTGTGGGCGCGACGAAACGGCTCTCCGCGGTGCGCTGGAACGTGGCCGGCAACATCGTGATCGCCTGGATTATCACGTTCCCGGCCGCCGCCGCGATCGCCTGCCTCGCGTACCTGCTGGTCCGGCCCTTGTTCTGAGTGACCTGACGCCGAGGGGTTCCCCGCCGTGGCGGGGGACCCCTCACGCGTAGGAGACGCCGATCCGGGCCTTGATGTCGTCGATCAGGCCCATCACCTCGAGCGTGGCGGAGTGCGGGACCAGCGGGCTCTCGGTCAGCCCGGCCGCCAGGCAGCGCTGCACCTCGATCGCCTCGTACTGGTAACCGCCGCCGGTCAGGTCCGCCGGGATCGTCTCCGGCTCGGCGCCGGCCCGGTGCAGCACCACGTGCGCGGGCCGGAAGAACAGCTCGGGCAGGTCGATCCGGCCGGTCGTACCGGTGATCGACGCGGAGATCTCGGTCGCGCCGACCATGCCGCAGCTGAGCGTCGCCACCGCGCCGGAGTCCCAGCCGAGCACCATGCCGGTGTTCTCGTCCACCGCCTCCGGGGTCAGCTTGGCCCACGCCTGCACGTGCTGCGGCACGCCGAGCACCAGGTGGGCCAGGCTCAGCGGGTAGACGCCGAGGTCCAGCAGCGCGCCGCCGCCGAGCGTGCGGGCCCGCATCCGGTGCTCCGGCGGGAACGGGCCGGCCACGCCGAAGTCCGCCCGTACGTGCGTCACCTCACCGATCGCGCCGTCCCGGATCAGCTCCAGCACCCGCAGGATCAGCGGGTTCGTCCGCATCCACATGGCCTCCATGAGGAACAGCCCTCGGGCGCGGGCCGTCTCCACCAGCTCGGTGGTGGTCGGCAGGTCCAGCGTGCACGGCTTCTCCACCAGCACGGCCTTGCCGCCGGCCAGGCAGGCGAGCGCCGCCTCGTGGTGCGCGGCGTGCGGCGTTGCCACGTAGATCGCGTCCAGGTCCGGGTCCGCGGCCAGTTCCGCCCACGAGGCGTACGCCCGCGGCACGTCGTGCCGGCGCGCGAACAGTTCGGCGCTCTCCCGGGTACGCGAGCCGACCGCGACCAGCTCGGCGTCCGGCACCAGCCGCAGATCCTCGGCGAAGCGGGCGGCGATGTTTCCGGTGGCCAGGATTCCCCAACGCGTCATGCCGGGCACGCTATCCCTTCCCGCTCCGGGGCCGGCAGGGTGATCCACCCGTCGGGACGTCAGGCGGTGCCGTGGGTGTCGGCGGCGGCCCGGGCGGCCCGTTCGATCATCGCCCGACGCACCGTCAGCGTCGGCTGGTCTCGGTCAGCACGTGGACCATGACGTTGAACAGCTTGACGTCGTGCCGCTTCGCGGTGAACACGTAGCGTGAAGACTGCGCAGAGTGACGGCTGCCGCCCTCCTCCTCGTCGAAGCTAGGCACCGAAAAGCGATCAACCGGACATAAGTCGGCGCTGGCGCGAGCTGGACTGACTACCTCTCGCCGACTTTGCTCTGCAGCCTCATGCGCACCGATCACGGACGGTTGCCGATGCGGATCTGGCTGCAGAGCAAAGGCGGCAGAGGGGTGTCTGTTGCTCCGGGGCCGAAAACTACGCATCGTGACCAGACGGCGCGGTCGGGGAGTGTGGGTGAGGCGGCGTGCGTCTCCGCCCGGCCGCCGCCGGGCCGGGCCGCCCGTCGCGAACTAGGCTCGGCGCATGACGATCGACGGCTTCGCCGCACCCCCCGCCCTGGTGGAGCACGCCCGCCGGTTCCAGGCCGAGGGCGCCGTACCAGCCGTACCCCGGGTCGCCGCCACCGTGCTGCTGCTCCGCCCGGCCGGCGACGGCTTCGAGGTCTACATGATCCGCCGGGTGGCGGCGATGACGTTCGGCGGCATGTACGCCTTCCCCGGCGGCGGGGTGGACCGCTCCGACTCGGAGGCGCACCTCGGCTGGGCCGGCCCGGACCCGGCGGCGTGGGGTGAGCGCCTCCGGCTCGACCCGGCCGCCGCGCAGGCAGTGGTGTGCGCCGCCGCCCGCGAGGTCTTCGAGGAGGCGGGCGTGCTGCTCGCCGGGCCGGACCCGGACACCGTGGTCGGCGACGTGAGCGGAGACGACTGGGAGACGGCCCGGCAGGATCTGGAGGGACGGCGGGTCGGCTTCGCGGACCTGCTGGCCGGTCGGGGCCTGACGCTCCGGTCCGACCTGCTGCTGCCGTGGAGCCGGTGGATCACCCCGGAGTTCGAGCCGCGCCGCTTCGACACGTACTTCTTCGTGGCCCTGCTGCCCGAGGGGCAGCGGACCCGGGACGTCTCCGGCGAGGCCGACCACACGCTGTGGCTGCGCCCGGCGGACGCCCTGGCCCGGACCGAGGCCGGCGAGCTGACCATGCTGCCGCCCACAATGGTCACGCTCGCCGAGGTCGCCGCCGCGGGCGACCTCGCCGGCGTGGCCCGCGCTGCGGCAGAGCGAGAGCCGGGTACGCCGATCCTGCCCCACATCGACGGCCTGGACGGTGCCGAGCCCCGCTTCCGCCTGAGCTGACCTCGGCCGGCGGTGTTAAGAGGGGCCCCTTCCTCTACCGGAGGCGTTAACAGGGGCCCCTCCTTACACCTCAGCCGAAGCGGCCGGTGATGTAGTCCTCGGTCTTCTTCTGGCTCGGGTTGCTGAAGATCTTCTGGGTGTTGTCGTACTCGATCAGGCGCCCCGGGTCGCCGGTCTTCTCGATCGAGAAGAAGGCGGTTCGGTCCGACACCCGCGCGGCCTGCTGCATGTTGTGCGTGACGATGATGATGGTGAACTTGTCCTTGAGCTGGAACATCAGGTCCTCGATGGCCAGCGTGGAGATCGGGTCCAGCGCCGAGCAGGGCTCGTCCATCAGCACCACCTGCGGCTCGACAGCGATGGTGCGGGCGATGCAGAGCCGCTGCTGCTGACCGCCGGACAGGCCCGCGCCGGGCTTGGCGAGGCGGTCCTTCACCTCGTCCCACAGGTTCGCCGAGCGGAGCGCCCGCTCGGCCGCCTCCTCCAGGATCGACTTACGCCGCACGCCGTTGAGCCGCAGGCCCGCCACCACGTTCTCGAAGATGCTCATGGTGGGGAACGGGTTCGGCCGCTGGAAGACCATGCCGATCATCCGGCGGACCGCCGTGACGTCCACGTCGCGGTCGTAGATGTCCTGGTCGTCGATGGTGAGGCTGCCCTCGACCCGGGCGCCGGGCAGCACCTCGTGCATCCGGTTGATCGACCGCAGGAACGTGGACTTGCCGCAGCCGGACGGCCCGATCAGGGCGGTGACGGTCTTCGGCTCGACGGTCAGGTTGATGTTCTCGATCGCCTTGAACCCGCCGTAGTAGGCGGTCACGTTCGTGGCTTCGATGCGCTTGGCCATGGTGGCGGTACCTCCAGGGTTCATCGGCCGAGCCGGTTACGACGGGCCAGCAACTTCGCCGCGACGGTGAGGACGAGGACGAGGGCGACCAGGGTCAGCGCCGCGGTCCACGCCCGTGCCGGCGAGTACTTCGACGCCTCGCCTGCCTGCTGGTAGACGAAGAGGGCCAGCGACGACTGGTTGTTCTCGAACGGGTTGAAGTTGATCGCCGCGCCGCCGCCGGCGACGAGCAGCACCGGGGCGGTCTCACCGGCGGCCCGCGCGATGGCGAGCATGATGCCGGTGACGATGCCGGGCAGCGCGGTCGGCAGCACGACCCGCAGGATGGTCTTCCACTTCGGTACGCCCAGGGCGTACGCGCCCTCGCGCAACGGCGCCGGCACCAGCCGGAGCATCTCCTCGGTGGAGCGGACCACTGTGGGCAGCATCAGCACGCTCAGCGCCAGCGCGGCGGCGAAGCCGGAGAAGCCCGGCCGGCCGTCGTTGAACCACGGCGAGACGACCAGCACCCAGAAGGCCAGCACGAACAGGCCGGTGACGATCGACGGGATGCCGGTCATCACGTCCACGAAGAAGCGGATGGTGAACGCGAACCGGCCCCGGCCGTACTCGACGATGTAGATCGCGCAGAGCACGCCGAGCGGCACCGTGATCAGGGTGGCGATGCCTACCTGCTGCAACGTGCCGACGATCGCGTGGTACGCGCCGCCGTTGGCGTCCCGCGAGCCGATGTTGTTCATCGAGGTGCCGAAGAAGTTGGCGTCCAGCCGCTCGGAGCCCTTGCTGACAAGCGTCCAGACCACCGAGGCCAGCGGCAGCACCGCCAGCACGAACGCGGAGTGGATCAGCGCGCTCCAGGTGCGGTTGCGGGCCGACCGGCGGCCCTCCACCGCGTTGGCCGCGGCGAACAGACCGGCCAGGTAGAACAGCGCGCCGACCACCACGACCAGGACCGGGCCGCCGATGCCGGCGCCGTACACCAGGGCCGCCGCGAGCAGCAGTGCCGCGACGGCGATGGCCGGAGCGGCGTACGCGGGAAGCCGCCTCGCCCGCAGCGTGGCCGGCTGGGCCGGCGGGCGCGGGCGGCGGGGGGTGAGGGTAGTGGTCATGCGGCCGACTCCGTGAACTCGCGCCGCCGGTGGATGATCGCCCGCGCGGTGATGTTGACGATCAGCGTGATCGCGAACAGCACCAGGCCGGAGGCGATGAGTGCGCCCCGGCCGGTGTCGTTCGCCTCGGCGAACCGGTTGGCGATGTTCGCGGCGATCGAGTTGCCGCCGCTCTGCAGGATGTTGAACGAGATGGCGTACGTGGAGCCGAGCGTGAGCGCCAGCGCGATGGTCTCGCCGAGCGCCCGGCCCAGGCCGAGCATCACCGCGGCGATGACGCCGGGCCGCCCGTACGGGAGGACCGCGGTGCGGATCATCTCCCAGCGGGTGGCGCCGAGCGCGAGCGCGGCCTCCTCGTTGGCGGTCGGGGTCTGCCGGAACACCTCGCGGGACAGCGAGGTGACGATCGGCAGCACCATGATGGCGAGCACCACCGAGCCGAGCAGGATCGAGTTGCCGTACGGGCCGTCGCCGAAGATCGGGATCCAGCCGAAGTACCTGTTCAGCCACGCGGACAGGTCGGCGACCGGCTGGGCGAAGTAGTCCCGGCCCCAGAGGCCGAACACGACGCTCGGCACGGCGGCCAGCAGGTCGATCAGGAAGCCCAGGGCGTTGCCGAGCCGCCGGGGCGCGTAGTGCGACAGGTACAGGGCGATGCCCAGCGCGACCGGCACCGCCATGAGCAGCGCCAGCAGCGAGCTCAGGACCGTGCCGAAGGCGAGCGCGCCGATGCCGAACTGCGGCGGGTCGTCGTTCGGGAACCAGCCCTCGAACGTCCAGAACGACTCGGTGTTGGCCCGCAGCGCCGGGACGGCCTTGGCGATCAGGAAGATCGCGATGGCCGCGATGACCACCAGGACCGTGGTGCCGGCGGCCAGGGTCAGGCCGCGGAACGCCCGTTCCGCGCCGAAGGCGCGGGCCCGAGGGAGGGCGCCGCCGCCGCCGAGGCCACCGTCGGGGCGGCCCGGGTTACCGGGGCGCTCGGCCACACGCGCCGAGGCACCGGCGGGTCGCTCGTGACTCGTGGTCACGGGGTTCCCGCCGGTGCCGGCGTGGGCCGAGCGGTGAGGGGTGTCACCCATCTGCTCGCTCGCTTCGTGTTGAGGAGGTGTCGGTCAGAGCGTCAGGAGAGGCTCTTGACCGCGGCCTCGACCTTGGTGCGGACGGTCTCGGGCAGCGGCGCGTAGCCCAGCTCGACGAGCTCCTTCTGCCCCTCGGCGCTGGCGGCGTGGCCGAGCAGGCCCTTGACCAGCGGCAGCTTGTCGGCGGCGAGGCCCTTGCTGCAGACGATCTCGTAGGTCGCCAGGACGATCGGGTACGCCCCGGCCTCCTTGGTGTTGTAGTCGATCGACATCTTCAGGTCGTTGCCCTGACCCTCGAACTTGGCGCCCGCGATGGTCTTGCCGGCCGAGTCGCCGGTCAGCTCGACGAACTCGCCGTTGCCGTTCTTGATCTTCGCCATCTTCAGGTCGGAGTTCTCGGCGTACGACCACTCGACGTAGCTGATGGTGCCGTCGGTGCTCTTGACCTTGCTGGCCACACCGTCGGACTTGGCCGCGCCGACGCCGCCCGGGGCCTTCCACGCCTTGGAGTTGCCGAGCGTCCAGTCCGCCTCGGCGGTCTTGGAGAGGTACTTGGTGAAGTTGTCGGTGGTGCCCGACTCGTCCGAGCGGTGCACCGCCTGGATCGCGGTCGACGGCAGCTTGGCGTCCGGGTTGTCGGCCTTGATCGCCGCGTCGTCCCACTTGGTCACCTTGCCGGCGAAGATCTTCGCCAGGGTGGCCGGGCTGAACTGGAGGTTGTCCGCGCCACTGACGTTGTAGACGACGGCGACCGGGCCGATGACCATCGGCAGGTTGAGCGCCTGGCCGCCGGTGCACTTGGCGTCGGCCTGCGGCTGCTCTTCCGGCTTGAGGGCGGAGTCCGAGCCGGCGAAGTCGGCGGTGCCGGCGATGAAGGCCTGGATGCCGGCGCCCGAGCCGCTCGGCTCGTAGTTGATCGTGGTGCCGGCGCACTTCTGCTGGTAAGCCTTGATCCACTCGGCCATGGCGTTCTTCTGGGCGGAGGAGCCCTGCGCGTTCAGCGTGCCCGTCGCGCAGTCCACCGCGGCGGCGGAACCGGAGGCGGAGGCACCGGCCGGCTCGTTGTTGTCCGAGCCGCAGGCGCTGAGACCGAGAACCGCGGTAAGAGCGAGACAGGCGATGGCGCCGTGCCGCTGGAGCTTCACTTGAGGGGTTTCCCTTCACGTCTTTGGTCAGGTCGCCCGGAGTGCCGGGGGCCGGCGCTGACCGGCTGACACGAAAGGTAGGAGGGCCAGGTGGACGGTTCGCCGGACGTAAGTGAACGCGCGGTGAACACGTTCAGCCGACGAGGTGGCCGTACGCTGAGGAGGGGTTGTCCATTTCGTGAACTAGCAGCCCGCTATCGCCTTTGTGGCGAATTTCCGGGGCCGGCGAGCGCTCAGCCGAGCTGGTAGTTGACGTGCGCGGACCAGTGCGCGAAGCCCAGCCGCTCGTAGAGCGCCACAGCGGCGGTGTTGCTCTCGTCCACGTAGAGCATCACCCGGTCCAGCCCGCGCTCGTCGCGCAGGTGGGTCAGGCCCGCGGCGGTGAGCACCCGGCCCAGCCCGCCCCGGTGCGCGGACGGGTCGACGCCGAGCACGTAGACCTCGCCGATGCGGGCCGAGCCCTGCTGCTCGTGCACCTTGGTCCAGTGGAAGCCGAGCAGCCGCCCGGTGGCGGAGTCGACGGCGAGCAGGAATCCGGCCCTGTCGAACCACGGCTCGGCGATGCGGACGCGCAGGTCGTCGAGCGTCCACTTGCCCTGCTCCGGGTGCTGGGCGAAGGCGGCGTTGTTCACCGCCAGCCAGGCCTCGTCGTCCTCGCCGGGGCGGAACGCGCGCAGCGTCACGCCCTCCGGTACGACCGGTGCCGGCAGCTCGGCGGTGAGCGGACGGCGCATCTGCCAGAGCACCCGCGCCCGGGAGAAGCCCAGGTCGACGGCCAGTGCGGCGGCCGACGGGTGGTCGCCGTGCGCCCAGGCGCGCAGCGGTCCGGACGCGGCGGCCACCACGCCACGGGCCAGCGCCCGGCCGGAGCCACGCCGCCGGTACGCCGGGTGCACGACCATCTCCACGCCGACTCCCTCGGCCGGGGCGGTGGTGTCGAGGTGCGCGTACCCGGTGAGGGTGCCCTCGGTGGTCCGGGCGGTGAGGTGCACGGCGGGTGCCTCGGGGTCGCGCAGCCGCAGCAGCACGTGCTCGTCGAGCGGGTCGGCGCCGTCGGCGTCACCGGCGGCGCGGGCCAGCGCCAGCACCTCGGCGACCTCGTCCGGCGTCAGCCGGTCCGCCCGGTCGATCCCGTCGGCCCCGGCACCACTCGTCGGCTCGGTGCTGCTCATCTAAGTCACGGTAGCGGCAGGCGGGCCGCGGTTCCCGTCGGACGACGACGGCGATCGGTGGCGCTCGTCACGGGCTGCCGACGGGCAGCGCCTCCAGCTCGAACCGGGCCAGCAGTTCGGGCAGGAGTTGCTGCAACGCGCTGACGGTGCCGGACCGGTCCCCGCCCGCGTCGTGCATGAGCACGATCGCGCCGGGCCCCATCTGCGAGCGGACCATCGCCTCGATGGTGGTGGCGCCCGGCGCCTTCCAGTCCGACGGGTCCACACTCCAGTGCAGCGGGGTGAGACTCAGGTCGGCGCAGGCCGACATGACGGACGGCGTCCAGGCCCCGCCGGGCTGGCGGTAGTACGCGATCCGCGCGTCGGGCGCGGCGGCCAGGATCGCGTCGTTCGTGCGCAGCAGGTCGGCCCGGATCGTCGCCGGGGCTCGCTTGCCCAGGTTGACGTCGTGGTTCCAGGAGTGGTTGCACAGCGTGTGGCCCTCGGCCACGATCGACCGGACCAGGTCCGGGTGGGCCTCGACGTTCTCGCCGACGACGCAGAAGGTCGCCCGTACGCCGTACTGGGCCAGCAGTGCGAGTACCTGCGGTGTCCAGCGGGGGTCGGGGCCGTCGTCGAAGGTGAGCGCGACCTGGGAGGAGCCGGTGGCGACCAGGGCGCCGTACGGGCCGTCGCCGCCGGGCTCGACCGGTGCGGCGTCCGGCGCGGCGTCGGGGCTCGGCCGGGGGCTGGCCGTGCCGCCCGGGAAGTCGGTGCTGGGTGGCTGCTCGCCGTAGCGCGGCCCGTTGAGCGTGGTGGCGACTCCGGCGGCCGACGGATGCGGGTCGGGCACCAGGCTGCGGCCCAGCGCGAACGCGGATCCGAGCAGGCCGGCCAGTACGACTGTCACGAGCCCGGCGGCGCGCAGCGTAGAGCCCCGCATCAGCGGCACCGGCCGTTCGTCGCCCCCGTGGTCACCGCACGCACCGTCGCCCCCTTAGCCCGACAATTCCGGCAGCCAGGATATGGCTGACTGATCGGGCAAAAAGGGCATATAAGAAAAGTGCCCTCTAGCGGGGTGGGGCGTGGGCGGTCAGACCGGCAGCGGGGCGGGCTCCGGCTCCGGCAGCGAGCGCGACGGCGGGACGACGAACTTGTAGCCCACCTGGCGGACGGTTCCGATCATCGACTCGTACTCCGAGCCGAGCTTGGCGCGTAGCCGCCGCACGTGCACGTCCACCGTCCGGGTGCCGCCGAAGTAGTCGTAGCCCCAGACCTCGCGCAGCAACTGGTCCCGGGTGAACACCCGCCCCGGGTGCTGGGCCAGGAACTTCAACAGCTCGAACTCCTTGTACGTGAGGTCGAGCGGCCGGCCCTTCAGCTTGGCGGCGTACGTGTCCGGGTCGATGTTCAGCTCGCCGGCCCGGATCGAGCCGCCGGCGCCGGCGGTGGCGTTGCTGAGCCGGCCGACCGCGAGCCGCAGCCGGGCCTCCACCTCGGCCGGCCCGGCGCCGGCCAGGATCACGTCGTCGACGCCCCAGTCCGCGTTGAGCGCGATCAGTCCGGCGTCGGTGACGACCGCGACGAGCGGTACGCCGAGCCCGGTGGCGTGCAGCATCCGGCAGGTGGCACGCGCCTCGCTCAGCTCGGAGCGGGCGTCCACCAGGACGGCGTCCGGGGTCGGGCCGGAGACCAGCGTGCGGACGTCGCGGGGTGCGGTGCGAACCGAGTGCGGCAGCAGGTCGAGTGCCGGCAACACCGCCGACGGCTCACCGGCCCGCGCGGTCACGAGCAGCAGGAGCTCCACGATCACCTCCGTCCCGGCGGCCTTCCGGCCGCGCGCGACCAGCGACACGCCCGGGTGCGGGCGGCACTGTGAACTTGCGTGGGTCCCGGCGTCGTCGACGGGCGGGTAACGGCCTGAGCGTAACCGATGGACCGGCCGTCACCTTCGCGCGATTTACCGTTTGCCCTTTCTGCCCTCGATCGCGGCGCAGGTTTTAACGTCGTCGAAACCGGGACCTCCGCCGAGCCGCCCGGGTCTGGCACGATCGGGGCGTGTTTCCCTCCACCTCGCGCGACACCGGTCGTGAACCGTGGGCCGACGACCCGTCCGCCGGGCCGTCCGGCCCCGCCCGTGGCTACCCGCCCGCCCCGCGTACCGGCCCCGCCGACGAGGAGGGCGAGCGGCCGGAGCGCAAGGGCCCGCGCCGGTTGCGCAAGGGCGGTCCCGGCCGGCGTCCCGACGACGAATCCGACGAGGAGCCCGAGGAGGAGGTGCCTCCGGTCCCGGTCCGCCGCCCCCTGGCGCTCACCGTCGCCGGCTTCGCCGCGCTGCTCGGCGTCGGCCTGGTGCTCGGCGCGCAGACCTCGGGCCCCGGGCACCGGCTTCCGTTCGCGGCGATCATCTTCGGCGTCCAGCTCCTGTTCGTGCTGGCCTGGACGATGGCCATGCGACCGCCCGCACTGCTCGTCGTCGCGCTCGTCAGCGCCGCGACGGCGGTGATCGCCGACGTCGCCGCCGTGCAGTCGGACATCGCCGGCCTGGCCCCGCTCGGCTACGCCGCCGCAGCCGGGCTCCTGCTGGCCGTGCTGGGGCAGCTCGTGCGGCGGGTGGACCGGGTCCGGGTGACCGACTCGCTCGGCGGCACTCTGCTGATCGTCGTGGGCGTGGTCGCCTTCGCCACGCTCATCGTGCTCAGCCGGATCCCCAAGGGCACCCAGGCGATCACTGTCTGCCTCACCGCCGCCGGGGTGGCGCTGCTCGTCGCCCGGCTCACCGACGCGGTCGCGCCGTGGCCACGGCTCGCCCCGCAGGTGCCGCGTGGCGCGACGGGCGTGGTCGCCGGCGCCATGATCGGCACCCTCACCAGTGCCGTGCTCGGCAGCTACCTGGTCGGTTTCACCCCGACCAGCGCCGCCCTGGTCGGGGTGGTCAGCGCGGCCACCGCCGTCCTGGCCGACCTAGCGGTGGGGTACGCCGAGGCGGGCCGCCTGATGGCCGGTGAACCGCCGACGATGTGGGTGGCCCGGCACATGCAGGGACCGCTGGGCGGGTTCGCGCTGGCCGCGCCCGCCGCGTACGCCATGTGCGTGCTGTTCCTCTGACGCGGTTGGGGAGGATTCGCCTCGGGTAAGTACGGTTGCGCCGCGAGGCGCGGTGACGGCGGCGAGGACTGGAGGCGGCGTGGCAGAGGCGTATCCGGCGGAGGGCCGACCCCGGCGACGGGGCCGGAAGGTGCTGATCGGCTTCCTCGTCCTGCTGCTTGTGCTGGCCGGGCTGCTCGTGGTCGCCGACCGGGTGGCCGCCGGCGTGGCCGAGCGCGCCATCGCCGACCAGGTCCGGCAGGAGATCGCCAAGCAGGACGCGCAGTCCGCCGCGCCGCAGGTCGAGGTGGGTGGCTTCCCGTTCCTCACCCAGGTGCTCGACGGCCGGTACGAGCGCATCTCGATCCAGCTCACCGACGTGCGCGGCGACGTGCAGGGCGACGCGGTCGAGGTGCCGAAGCTCGACGTGGACGCGCGCAACGTGACCGCCTCGCTGGACACGCTGCGCTCCGGCCGGGGCGACGTGGTGGCCGAGAGCGTCGACGGGCGGGGCACCGTCACCTACGAGAGCCTGGCCAAGCTGCTGGACCGGCCCGGGCTGACGCTGGGCGAGCGCAACGGCAAGCTCGCCGTCACCGCCCCGGTGGACGTCCTCGGCATCAAGCTCACCGTCAACGGCACCGCCGACGTCACGGTGGCCGGCAACAAGGTGGCGCTGCGCTTCAACGACCTCACCGCCGAGGGCCTGCCGAACGTGCCGCTGGCGCGGGCCGCGCTGACCCGGTACGCGCAGGGCATCTCGATCGACGTGCCGCTGCCGGAGCTGCCGTTCCAGCTCAACCTGCGCAAGGTGGAGCCGAAGCCGGAGGGCCTGGTGGTCACGGCGGACGCGGCGAACGTGCCCATCAATTCAGCCGGCTGAAAGCCGCACACGGCCGGTCCGGGGAACGGGCCTGCCGTCCCGGATGCTGGTCGGCCTGGTGGCAGCTGTCGCCTCGGCTGGTAATCTCCCTGCCCATGGGGACCCTCCTCACCAAACGGCGCGCGGTCGACCTGTGCCGCGTGGCCACCTGCCTGTGTCGCCCCGTCATCTGACGGCGGGGCTGTCTCCGGCCGCCTGAACGGCGGCCACCCAGGGTCCACGAACCTTTCCCGGTTCCCCCTCCTCAACGCCCGGCAGCGGCGCCGTCGCACGTACCCGTGATCCGTTCCTAGCTCAGGGTCCGCGTGTGGTGCGACAACCATCGACATCGATCTCCACGCGCAGGCTCACCAAACCATCCTCACCAGGGAGTGATCTGATGAGTCGCGACACCGCACTCGTCTCGGCCGAGTGGGCCGAGAAGAACCTCGGCGCCCCGGGCGTCGTCTTCGTCGAGGTCGACGAGGACACCTCGGCCTACGACACCGGGCACATCGCCGGCGCCGTCAAGCTCGACTGGCGCACCGACCTGCAGGACCAGGTCCGCCGGGACTTCGTCAACAAGAGTCAGTTCGAGGCGCTGCTGTCCGACCGGGGCATCGCCAACGACGACACCGTGATCCTGTACGGCGGCAACAACAACTGGTTCGCCGCGTACGCGTACTGGTACTTCAAGCTCTACGGCCACGGCGACGTGAAGCTGCTCGACGGCGGCCGCAAGAAGTGGGAGCTGGACGCCCGTCCGCTCGTCACCGACGTGGTGGAGCGGCCGAAGACGCAGTACGTCGCGCAGGAGCCGGACACCTCGATCCGCGCGTTCCGCGACGAGGTGGTCGCCGCGATCGGCACCAAGAACCTGGTCGACGTGCGCAGCCCCGACGAGTTCGCCGGCCGGCTGCTCGCCCCCGCCCACCTGCCGCAGGAGCAGGCGCAGCGGGCCGGCCACATCCCGACCGCGATCAGCGTCCCGTGGTCCAAGGCGGCCAACGAGGACGGCACGTTCAAGTCCGACGACGAGCTGCGCAAGATCTACGCCGACGCCGGGCTGGACGACGGCAAGGAGACGATCGCGTACTGCCGGATCGGCGAGCGCTCCTCGCACAGCTGGTTCGTGCTCCAGGAGCTGCTCGGGCACCGCAACGTGAAGAACTACGACGGTTCCTGGACCGAGTACGGCTCGCTCGTCGGCGTGCCGGTGGCGCTCGGCGACGAGCCCGGGGAGGCCTGATGACCGCCGCCTCCGCCGCCTCGACGGCTGCCGCCGGCTGCGCCGCGCCGGACCAGTCCGCCCCCCTCCCGGCGAGCCTGGACCTGGAGAAGGAGACCGTCATCACCGGCCGCGTGCTGGCCGAGTCCGGTGAGGTCGTGCCGGGCGCGTACGTGCGCCTGCTCGACTCGACGGGCGAGTTCACCGCCGAGGTGGTGACGTCGGCGGCCGGGCAGTTCCGGTTCTTCGCCGCGCCGGGCTCCTGGACGCTGCGCGCGCTGTCCCGCCACGGCAACGGCGACACCGCCGTGTCCGCGGCCCGCGGGATCAACGAGGTGACCGTCTCGGTCGCCGCCTGACCCACGCTCTGATCGTGGCCCGCCGCCCACCCGGGTGGCGGGCCACGAGCCGTTCCGGCGACTGTGCGGCTCGCCCGTGGCTGGCAGGCTGGACGGCGGTGCGCCCCGGACGCGCCGGAGGGGGATCAGGTGCTCGACGACGCCGCTGCCCACGCCCGCCGCTATCTGATCGACTTCATCGACGGCAACCGGGGCGAGGAGGTCGTCCGCGAACTCCAGCGCACCGACGCGTCCGGCCGGCGGCGCCCGTTCGACGTCTCGGTGGCCAGCCTCGACACCGATCTGTCGTTCCTCACCAAGCGGGCCACGCTCGTCACGGCCAAGCTGGTCCTGTCCCAGCCGGGCGGCGAGCACCGCTATCTGGTCAACCGGGAGATCTGCAAGAGGTGCGGCGAGGACCCGGACCACTGCGGGCCGCGCTGCCGGTACGAGGACATCCGGATCGACCAGCTCTTCGCCGAGTGCGACGACCTGGGCCGCCTCGGCGCGTACCTGCGGGACTGCGCGCCGCTGCTCGAGCTGGGCCAGCTCGTCTACTTCCCGCAGACCTTCCGCCGCAGCCACCTGGAGTCGCGCGCGCCGGACGCACAGTCCACCTCGTCGCTGTTCGACACATCAGGCCGGATCGAGCTGGGCGACAACCCGGACCGCACGCTCGACCTGATCGTCAAGGGGCATCGGGTCGTCGACGTGCCGAGCGGGGATCCGGTGAAGGCGCGGCTGGTCACCCCGCTGCTCCAGCTCGAACTGCCGATGCTGGAGGGCACGTCGCTGCGGGACTACTGCGCCATCCTGACCCAGGAGGGCGACGCGCTCGCCGCGACCCAGGCGTACCTGCGAGGCCGGATGCTGGAGGTCGACACCGACCCGGACCGCGCGCTGGTACAACTCGTGAAGCTCGACGCGGAGATCCAGGAGGGGGTGCGGGCGGCCCGGGCCGAGGTGGCCCGGGTGGCCCGGCGCTCGGCCGTGCAGGCCGCAGGGGCGGCGGTGGCGACTGTCGCGGCGACGCTGGTGGCGGTCGAGGGCACCCATCTGGCGCCGGTGCTCGGCATGCTGGGCGCGGGCGGGTTCTTCTCCGCCGTGCTCGCCGCCGACCAGTACGCCGACCGTCGCGGCGAGCTGCGACAGCGCCCCTTCTACCTGCTGTGGCTGCTGTCCCGCCGGTCGGAGCCGGTCTGAGCGAGGTGCCGAGGCGCGGCCGGGCGTCTCGCCCGTCCGTGACACCATGGCCGGGTGACTGCCGTCGAGACGGGCTACGCCCCGCCCACCCCGCCCGGCCGGCCCGGCCCCGGCGGCCGACGCCGGCTGCGCTGGCTGACGGTCGCCACCGTGGTGTGGGCCGTGCTGCTCGCGAGTCTGACCTGGTGGTCGGTGCGCACGGACGCGCCGACGGTGAAGGAGCAGCGGTCGCTGGACCAGGCCGGCCCGGTGGTGGACCGGGCGATCGGCGAGCTGACCGCCGCGGTCGGCGCCGCGGGCGTACCGGCGCTCCTGCCGGACCGGCTGGAGCGCGGCTGCCGGATCACGCCGATGGACGACGGCGCGACGCTGGAGCGCGGCGTCGAGGTGGCGATCGGCGGCGACGACGTACGCGAGGTGCTGCGCGGCATCGCCGACCGGCTGCCGTCGGGCTGGCGGGCCGGCGTGTCGACGCTCGACGGCGAACCGCTGCTGCGCGCCGACGCGGGCGAGTTCGTCGCGGTCGAGGGCCGGGCCGGTGGCCCGGGCCGGGTGCTGCTCACCGCCGACACCGGTTGCCGCCCGGCGGGCTCCGGCTACCGGGTTCCGTCCGCCGACGCCGCCGCCGAGTCGGCCGTGCTGGCGTCGGCGCTGGGCCGGTGGGGCGGCGCGACCGGGCCGGTCCAGGTGCTGACCGCGCCCTGCCCGGGTGGCGGGACCGCCCGCACGGCCCGGTCCGAGGCCGCAGTGCCGGCCGACCAGTCGCTGGCCGCCGCGTTCGGCGTCGGCGCCGCGCCGGTGGTGGACTCGGCCGACGCGTACGCACGCCCGGGCGACCCGGCGGTGCTGGCGCTGCGGGCCGGTGAGCGGGTCCGGGTGGCGGTCACCACGCCCTGCCGGGCCTGACGTCAGCCGCCGGGCAGGGTCAGCGCCGGTGGCGACGGCTGTTCCTCGTGCGGCTCCCGGCTGCGGCCCAGCGCGTCCACCCGGCCCCAGCGGCCCGGGATGTCGAGCAGTTCCACCCGGCCCATCCCGGGCGGCACGGCCGGGTCGATGATCAGGTGATCGCCCTGCGGTTCCAGTCCCAGGATCACCCGTAGCAGCAGCAGCGGCGTGCCGGCGGACCACGCCTGCGGGCTGCACGCCGTGGGGTACTCCACCGGGTAGTCGGTGAGGCCGCGCTCGTAGCCGGCGAACACCTCGGGCAGCCGCCCGTCGAAGTAGTGCGACGCGCTGAGCAGAGCGTCGCAGATCCGGCCGGCCTGCTGGCGGAAGCCGTACCGCCACAGGCCCCAGGCGATGATCGAGTTGTCGAACGGCCACACCGTGCCCACGTGGTAGCCGACCGGGTTGTACCGGCCCTGGTCGTCGGCGAGCGTCCGCACACCCCACCCGGAGAACAGGCGTGGGCCGAGCAGATGGGCGGCGACGGCGGGGGCGCGGGCCTCGTCGACGATGCCGCTCCACAGCAGGTGACCGATGTTGGAGGTGAGCGCGTCCACCTGGCGGCCCAGCGGGTCGAGCGCCAGCGCGTAGTACTCGCGGTCCGCGATCCAGAAGTCGCGGTTGAACCGTTCCTTCAGCGCCGCCGCCTCGTGTTCCAGCCGGTCGGCGTACGTCGGGTCGTTCCAGTACGTGCGGGCCAGGCGGGCGCCGCGCAGCTTCGCGTCGTACGCGTACCCCTGGAGTTCGCACGTGGCCCGGGGGAACTCGGGCATCCGCCCGTCGGCGTAGGAGATGGCGTCCGGCGAGTCCTTCCAGCACTGGTTCGGCAGGCCGGTCTCCGGGTTCCGCGACATGTACCAGACGTAACCGGTGCCGAGCAGGTCGCCGTACGTGTCCAGCCAGGTCAGCGCCGCCCGCGTCTCGTGCTCCAGCTTGCGCACCAGGTCGGCGTCGCCGGTCCACCGCTCGTACTCGTCGAGCAGGATCACGAACAGCGCCGTGGTGTCGGCGGCGCCGTAGTACGGCGAGTGCGGCTGCTCCTCGAAGCCGGCGGTCTCGCCGTAGCGCAGCTCGTGCAGGATCTTGCCGGGCTCCTCGTCCCGGAAGTCGTCGACCCGGCTGCCCTGGAGTCCGGCGAGCATGACGATCGTGGGCTTGACCATCTCGGGCAGGAACGGCAGCACCTGCAGCGAGGTGAAGATGCTGTCCCGGCCGAACAGCGTCATGAACCAGGGCAGGCCGGCGGCGAGCAACCGGACGCCGAGCGTGATCGACTCGTACCGGAGCGCGGCCAGGTCGTTGAGGCTGCGCCGGTACGCCCCGGCCAGCGGCTCGCAGTCGCAGCCGAGCTTCGGCGCCCGGCTGATCAGGGCGCTCTGTTCCGCCTCGATGTCGGCCGCCGTCCGCTGGCCGCCCAGCGGCAGGATGGCCCGGATGTCCTCGCCCCGGGCGCCGTAGATGACTGTGTCGATGTGCAGCCGGGTGGTCCACTCGCCGTGCGGGCCGACCCGGATCCGGAACGTCATCCCGCTCTCGTCGACCTCGGCCGGCGCGCTGCTGGTCACCATCGTCTCGCGGTGGAACGCCTGCCGGCGGTAGGTCAGCCGCAGCGCGTTCGTCTCCACGCTGGGCGTGGTGGTGCCCTTCTTGTCCCGCTTGTGCTTGATCTCGAACAGGTCGGCGAAGTCGGAGCCGATCTCCAGCCGGAGCCGGAACTCCTTCGCCTGCGCGGAGTGGTTGAGCACTGTCAGTTCCTCGTCCAGGCTGCCGCCGATCGCGCGGCTGCGGATCACCGAGACGTTCGCGTCCAGATAGTGCGTCGGCTCACCGGGGACCAGGAAGTACCGCGTCTTGTACGACAGCGAGTCGTCGATGGAGAGTGCGTGCAGGGTTTCCCCGTCGAGGGTGAGGATCCAGGTGGAGAGGAACCGGGTGTCGAAGGAGAACAGCCCGGTGGGGAAGTCGTACGACGGCTGGATGTTGCCGCGATCGTCGCTGACCAGGAACGTGTTGCCGTCGAGGATGCTGACCCGCTCCTTCACGCCACCCGCCGGACGTGGTCGCGGGCGGCGTCCCGCGGATCCCGTACGTCGGGCCGGGTCGGCAGGAACCGGCGGAACGCCAGGAACAGCACGACGTGCCCGCTGAACGTGGCCTCGTTGCGCAGCACCGCGGCCATGCCGGCCTCGCGGCCGGTGACCAGCTTCTCGAACAGTTCGGTGGAGAGGGTCAGCACGCCGTCCGCCTGCCGTTGCTCCTCCCGGCTCACCTGGGCCGATCCGGGGGCCAGCGTCACGTACCAGTGCTCGGTCCGGTTGCCGTCGGCCAGGTCGATCTGAAGCGTGCCGCCGATCGGGCTGTTCAGCACCGACGCGGCGCGCGCCGGTAGCGACGCGAAGAACTGTTGGATCGCCTCACTCACGTTCACATGGTAGGCGTAATCCGGACATGTCGGGTCAGGATCGGCTCACCGGTCAGAGTGGACGACCCGGGCGGGTCGCTCAGTAGACGAGCGCCTGCGCGCCCTCGGTCATCGCCTCCTCGACGAACACCGCGGCGCCCGCGATGCGTACGCCGGGGATGACGTCGCCCGGGCCGATGTCCCGCCGGGCCGCGCACTGGGTGCAGGCGGTCACCCGGCCCGTGGTCAGGACCACGTGCAGCAGTTCGCCGAGCGGCGCGGAGTGCGGCAGCTCGAACGTCTCCGCCCGCCCGGGGAGTGCGAACCAGGTGGACTCGCCGGTGAGCCAGAGCGACACGTCCACCCCGGCCGCGGCTGCGGTGGAGGCGACTGTGAACGCCTGTGCACAGCGTTCCGGGGAGTCCGCGCCGGCGGTGGCCTTGACGACGAGAGTGCGCGCCATGACGCCAGCATAGGATGGCCCGGATGGTTACCGAGATCGGGTTCGTCAGCCTGCTGGTCGCCGGCCTGGGCGCGCTCGCGGGTGGCCTGGTCTATGTCGCAGTGCGAATCGCTAGAGGTAAGTGGTGAATCTGTGAGTGAGAGTCCGCTTCAGCCGCCGTGGTTGAACGCGCCGCCGGTCGACCCGTACCCGTACGAGGAGAGCCACGACCTGCGCGTCGGCCCGAAGCTGCACCCGAGCCTGGACGGCCTGCTGCCGTACATCGGGGTCTGGCGCGGCCGGGGCCGGGGTGGGTTCCCGACGATCGAGGACTTCGACTACGCGCAGGAGATCCGGATCAGCCACGACGGCCGGCCGTTCCTGTTCTACGAGTCCCGGGCGTGGATCCTGGACGAGCAGAGCCGCCCGGTCCGTCCCGCCGGCCGTGAGGTGGGCTGGTGGCGTCCGGTGCTCGACGGTGAGCGGGTGACCGACGAGCTGGAGGCGCTGATGACCACGCCGACCGGCGTGATGGAGCTGCACATCGGCAAGCGCAAGGGCACCCGGATCGAGTTCGCCACCGACGCGGTCGTGCGTACCGCCACGGCGAAGGAGGTCACCGCCGGTGCCCGGCTGTTCGGCATCGTCGAGGGCGCCCTGCTCTACGCGCAGGAGATGGCCGCCGTGGGCCACCCTCTGAGCCCGCACCTCTCCGCCCGCCTGACCCGGGTGGCCGGCTGACGTTCCCTTCTCGCTCCGGCGATCATGAAGTTGGCGGCGATCCTTGCCCGATTTGTCGCCGCCAACTTCATGATCAACGGGGTGGGGGTGGGGGTGGGGGTGGGGGTGGGGGGAGGTCCAGGAGGGTCTGGATGCGCTGGGTCAGGGGGGAACTCGGGCGGGGGGTTCCGTTCAAGGCCGTGACCTCTGCCGGGCCGCGCAGCGAGCTGGTCAGCCAGATCGCCTCGGCCTCGTGCAGGTCGGCCACGGTGGGCAGGTGCTCGCCTGCGGTCAGGCCCAGCTCTCCGGCGCGTTCCAGCAGATGGCCGGCGGTCACGCCGGGCAGGATTCCGGTCGGTGCCGCCGGCACCGTGAGGAGACGGCCGCCACTCAGCCACACCACGTTCGCGGTGGGCCCCTCCAACACGTAGCCGTCGGTCGAGACCCAGAGCACGTCGTCCACGCCCGTCCGCTGCGCCCACCGCCGGGCGGCGGTGCTGAGCGCGTACGAGGTGGACTTCACGCCGCTCGGCAGCCACCCCAGTTCCGGGCGGGACCGGGCGGCCACCCCGAGCGGCAGCGTGGCCACAGTCACCCCGTCCCGCCGGGCCAGTCGGGCGGACGCAGGCACCTCGCCGAGCGTCGCGTACACCGTGGGCGGCCCACCGCCCTCCGGTCCCCGCGTGCAGACCAGCCGCAACGCGCCCTCGGTCCGGGCGGGCCAGCCGGCGCACACCGCGTCCAGCAGCTCGACGAGCGCGGCATCAGGGGGCAGCGGCAGGTCGATCGCCGCCGCGCCGGCCCGCAGCCGGGCCAGGTGCGGCTCCAGCAGCCAGGGGCGGCCGTCGCGCAGGTGCAGCGTCTCGAACAGGCCGTCGCCGTGCAGGACGCCCCGGTCGTCGCCGCGCAGCACCGGCTCACCCGCCGGTACGAGCCCCCGGCCGAGCACCGCCACCCGTGTCGTACCCACTGGCGCAGCGTAGTGGCGTACCCCCGGCGGCGGACCGGCCGGCGCGGCGGCCGAACTATGATCGAAGGGTGTCCGAATCCTCCCTCGCGGAAATGCTCCGCTCGCGCGGGCTGCGGCTGACGGCGCAGCGGCAGCTGGTGCTCCAGGCCGTCCTGGATCTGGGGCACGCCACCCCGGAGCAGGTGCACACAGCGGTCCGCGAGGTCGCGGCCGGAGTCAACATCACCACCATCTACCGCACGCTGGAGCTGCTGGAACGGCTCGGCCTGGTGACGCACACGCACCTGTCGCACGGTTCGCCGACCTACCACGCGGCGGGTGAGCACCAGCACGTGCACCTGGTGTGCCGGGAGTGCGGGGCGATCGACGAGATCTCCCCGGAGATGCTCCGCCCGCTCGCCGACCAGCTGGACGAGCAGCGCGGGTTCAAGGTCGACATCGGGCATGTCGCGCTCTTCGGGGTCTGCGGCCGCTGCGCACAGAACGGGGAACGCACATGATCGACATCGCGGGCGCGGTGACCACCGACGCCATCGACGACCAGACCCGGGACCAGCCGGAACCGGCCCACCGGGCGGCGGGCGTCGGCCCGGTGGCCGCCCACTACGGCGACCCGATGCGCGAGCAGCGGCTCCTGGCCACCGGCGTGGGCCTGGTCGACCGCTCGCACCGGGGCGTGGTCGCGGTGCCCGGCGAGGAGCGGATCGGCTGGCTGCACACGCTCACCAGCCAGCACCTGGCCGCGCTGGCGCCGTGGCAGGGCACCGAGCTGCTGGTGCTCTCCCCGCACGGGCACGTCGAGCAGCACGCGATGGTCGCCGACGACGGCGAGACCACCTGGCTCGACACCGAGCCGGGGATGACCGAGGGCCTCCTGGCATACCTGGAGAAGATGCGGTTCTTCAGCAAGGTCGACCCGCGCGACGCCACCGCCGACCACGCGCTGCTGTCGCTCGTCGGGCCGGAGGCGCCCGGCGCGCTCGACACGCTCGGCGTCACCGGGCTGGCCGCTCCCGACGTGGCAGCGGTGCCGGGTCCGAAGTTCCGTTCCGGCGAGCTGCCCGCGCGGCCGTCAGCGGTGTACGACGTCAAGCCGCTGCCGGTCGGCGGCTGGGCCCGGCGGGTGGCGCTCGGCGTCGACCTGCTCGTGCCGCGGGCGGCCATGGACGAGGTGGTGGCGGAGCTGCGCGGCGCCGGGGTGCCGGTGGCCGGGCTGTGGGCGTACGAGGCGATCCGGGTGGCCGCCAAGCAGGCCCGGGCCGGCGTGGACACCGACCACCGGACGATCCCGGCCGAGGTGGACCTGATCGCCCCGGCCGTGCACCTGGACAAGGGCTGCTACCGGGGGCAGGAGACGGTCGCCCGGGTGCACAACCTGGGCAAGCCGCCCCGCCGGCTCGTCCTGCTGCACCTGGACGGCGTGGCGAGCGACCAGCCGCCCGTCGCCGGTACGCCGGTGACGCTCGACGGCCGGACGGTCGGCTTCGTGGGCACCGCCGTGCAGCACTACGAGTTGGGTCAGGTGGCGCTGGCAGTCCTGAAGCGCAACACGCCCGACGACGCCCGACTGCTCGTGGGCGAGAGCGCCGCCGCCATCGACGTGTAAGGAAGGGCCCCCTATTAACGCCTCCGGTAGAGGAAAGGTCCCTTCTTAACGCCGCCTTCACCGGAAATCCTCCGGTCGACCCGGCGCCGGGCACCGGTCTAGGATCCGGGGCATGACGACAGGGACGTTGATCACGGTTGCCCCCACCGGCGCGGAGTCGGCGAAGGCGGAGGTGCCGGCGCTGCCGGTGACGCTCGACGAGCTGCTGCTGACCGCCAAGGAGTGCGAGGCGCTCGGCGCTGCCGTGATCCACGTCCACATCCGTGACGACGACGCGCGGCCCACGCTCGACCAGGGGCGGCTGCGCGACACGGTGGCGGCGCTGCGGGAGAGCACCGACCTGATCGTGCAGCTCTCCTCCGGCGGCGCGGTGACCGACCCGGAGTCGGCCCGGCTGGCGGTGCTCGACGCCGCACCCGACATGGCCTCCTGCACCATGGGCACCGTCAACTTCGGCGACGACGTGTTCCTCAACCGGTGGGAGTTCATCGTCGACCTGCACACCCGGATGCAGGAGCGGGGCGTCGTCCCCGAGTACGAGATCTTCGACCTGGGCCACCTCACCGCCCTGCAGCGGCTGCTCGGCAAGTACGGCCTGCCGCACGGCGGGCACGTGCACGTCGACTTCGTGATGGGAGTGCCGGGTGGCATGCCCGGCACCACGGCGACCCTTGTCGCGGCCCAGCAGATGCTGCGCGACCTGCCCGAGGGCACCACGTTCGCGGCCACCGGCATCGGGCGCAGCACCATCCCGGTGATGCTGGCCTCGCTGTCGGCCGGTGGTCACCTGCGGGTCGGCATGGAGGACACGGTCACGTACGCCAAGGGGCGTCCGGTGGAGTCCAACATGCAGCTCGTCGCGCGGGCGGTCGGCTTCGCCCAGCTCGCCCAGCGGCCCCCGCTGACCACCGCCGAGGCCCGTACGCTGCTCGGCGTCCCGGCTACCGTCCGGTAAGCGGCGCACCCCGCTCCGACCCCGTACCGCCCCGGTCGACGTCGCAGGTCACCCCGCCGCCGACCGGGTCCGTCTCCTCGGTACCGTCCATACCGTGGGAAAAACGTACGAGGGCGGCGTGCCGCTCGCCGAGGTGGTCCGGTCCGGCTTCGTGGAGGGCGTCCACCGGGGTTCCGTGGTGGTGCTCGACGCCGCCGGTGAGCCGGTCGCCGGGGCCGGTGACGTCACCTCGCCGATCTTCCCCCGCTCGTCGAGCAAGCCGATGCAGGCGATCGGCATGCTCCGGGCCGGCCTGCCGCTCACCGACCCGGCCGACATCGCGCTCGTCGCGGCCAGCCACGCGGGCGAGGAGTTCCACGTCGAGCGGGTGACAGCGCTGCTGCGCGACGCCGGCCTGACCGAGGACGCGTTGCACTGCCCGCCGGACCTGCCGTTCGGCGAGGCCGCCCGGGAGGCGGTGCTGCGGGCCGGCGGCGGCCCGGCCCGGGTGCTGATGAACTGTTCCGGCAAGCACGCCGGCATGGTGCGCACCTGCCTGGCCGCGGGCTGGCCGCTGGACGGCTACTGGCGGCCCGAGCACCCGCTCCAGCAGTGCCTGACCGCCACGATCGAGGAGTTCACCGGCGAGCGGGCGGCGGCGGTCGGGGTGGACGGCTGCGGCGCACCGGTGCTCGCCGTCTCGCTGACCGGGCTGGCGCGGGCGTTCCTGCGGCTGGTCGAGGCCGAGCCGGGCACCGTCGAGCGGACGGTGGCGGACGCGATGCGGGCGTACCCGGAACTCGTCGGCGGCACCCAGGCGGAGGACACCCGGCTGATGCGCGGCGTACCCGGCCTGCTCGCCAAGATCGGCGCGGAGGGTGTGATCGCGGCGGCGATCCCGGAGGTCGGCGCCGTCGCTCTGAAGATCGACGACGGTGCCGCGAGGGCCCGCACACCCGTCCTGGTGTCGGCCCTGGCGCGCCTGGACGTGCGCGCCCCCATCCTCACCGAGTACGCCGAACCGCCCCTGCTGGGCGGCGGCCTCCCGGTGGGAGCCATCCGCCCCACCTGGTAACCCTTCCCCGCCCTCTACCTCCGGCGATCTTGCACTTACTGCCCCGGCGAAATGCGCATTCCAGGCGTACTGAGGGCTGCAAGTGCAAGATCAACGCGGCGAGGGGAGAGAGCCCGGGGCGGTCAGGGGAGGAACGGCAGGAGGGCGGCGTTGGTCTCGGTGGGGCGCTCCAGGGGGAGCAGGTGGGCCGCGTCGGGGACGTCCGGCATGCGCACGCCCTGGGGGGCCTCGTCGGCGATGCGGTCGGCCAGGCGGCGGATGTCGGCCAGGTCGTCCGCGCCGGTGCCGACCAGTACCGGTACGCGCAGCTCGCCCAGCCGGTCGATGGCCGGCGGGTCCAGCTCGCCCACCTCGATCGCGCTCAGCGCCTGCTCGGCGGCGAGTGCCCGGCGGTCCATCTCCTCGGCGAATCGGATCAGCTCCGGGTCGACGTCCTCGGGGCGGCGGGTCGGGCCGACCACCCAGAAACGCACCTCGCCGGCGGCGGTGGCGGCGAAGTCCTCCGGGTCCACGTCGCCGACCAGCTCCTCCCAGAGCTGCTCGGTTTCCTCCGACCACTCGTTGCCGGAGACCGGAGCGCCGAAGAGCGCCAGCGCCGAGACCCGCTCCGGGTGGGCGAGCGCGGTGTCCACCGCGACCCGGCCGCCGAACGAGCAGCCGACGAGCGCGGCGCGCTCGACGCCCAGTGCGTCGAGCAGCCCGACCACGTCGTCGTGGTGGGCGAACGGCGTGGTCGGCAGCTCCGACTCGCCGTAGCCGCGCAGGTCCAGCGCGATCACCCGGTGGCGCTGCGCGAGCGCCGGGACCTGCCCGCGCCACATCCGCCGGTCGGCGATGCCGGCGTGCAGCAGCACCACGGCGGTTCCGGTGCCGCTCTCGTCGTACGCGAGCTGGGCACCGTTGATATCGATCTTGGTCACGGGGGAGAACGGTACGGACCGGACATGGCCTCCGCAACCCACCTTCGGTGACCCTGCTAACTCTGGCTAGCGTTTTGCTTGCAGGAGTTAGCGGCCCGAGCTAGCGTTGAGTCATGGCCACCAGCAAGGACCTTCCCGATGTCGGCGGGTTCATTCGCGACCTGCGGCGCAACGCGAAGATCTCACTGCGCCAGCTCGCCGAGCAGGCGGGCGTCAGCAATCCCTACCTGAGCCAGATCGAGCGTGGGCTGCGCAAGCCGAGCGCCGAGGTGCTCCAGCAGCTCGCCAGCGCACTTCGTGTCTCCACTCCGGCGATGTACCTGCGTGCCGGGCTGCTGGACGACAAGGAGGGCCAGGGCGTGCTCGCGGCGATCGCCGTCGACCCCGAGCTGACCATGGCCCAGAAGCAGTCGCTTACCCAGATCTACGAGACGTTCCGGCGCGAGAACGCCCGCCTGGTCGAGGCGACCGAGGCGGCCGAGAAGGCGGAGACGGCCGCCACGGCCGAGACGGCCACGACGGAAACGGCCGCGACCGAGCCGGCCTCCGCGCCGGAGGCCCCGGCGACGGTGGCCGCGGCCGCGACCGGTCCGGTCACGCCGGAGGGCACGCCGACCGAGGCGGTCCTCGAATCGGTAGCCGTCACCGAAGCGGGTGCCGCGCCCGCCCCGACCACCGCGCCCGTCCCGACCACCGCCGCCCCGCAGGACACGACCGCCCGCCGGGCGGCCCGGAAGGCCGCCGGTGCGGCCGAAGAGGAGCAGTCATGACCACCCAGCCGAAGACCAACCGCATCCCCGCACCCCTCTACGCCGCCGCCGGCGCCGGTGAGCTGGCCCTGGAGCAGCTCCGCAAGCTGCCGACAGTGGTCAGCGGCCTCGGCACCCGGGTCGTCGCCGACCTCGGCGGCAAGGCCGTCGTCACCGGCTTCGAGCTGCGCCAGAAGGCCACCGAGACGCTGAAGACCGCCAACCAGACCGCCACCGGGCTGCGCGAGCGCGCCGTCGCCACCGACCTCGACCAGCTCCGCGAGGCCGCCAACCTGGAGAAGCTGCGCGAGGCGGCGAACCTGGAGAAGCTGCGCGAGGCCGCCAACCTGGACAAGCTCCGCGAGGCCGCCACCCGCAACGCCGCCGTCGTGGTGGCCGGGGCGCACGCCGCGCAGGAGCGCGCGCTGGCCGCGTACGCCGAGCTGGTCGCCCGGGGTGAGCGCGTCGTCGGCGCCGGCGTGCTGGAGGCCGCCGACACGGTGAACGCCGACATCGAGGCCACCGAGGCCACCGGCACCGAGGTGACCCCGAAGGCCGAGATCACCCCGAAGCCGGAGACCGCCGCCGCGACGACCGAGGTGCCCAGCCCGGCCGAGGTGGCCGAGGCGGTGGCCGCCAAGCCGGCCGCGGTGAAGCGCACCCGCGCCACCAAGGCGACCGCGACCAAGGCCGTCGCCAAGACGACCGCCACCAAGGCGACCAAGCCGGCCACCCCGTCGGCGAAGCTGCCGAAGGCCACGAAGCGGACCCGCCCGGCCGCCGAGTGACCTGATGCTCCACCGGACCCCGGACAACGTCTTGTCGGACGTTTCCGGGGTCTCGGCATAAGCTTGCCCCCATGGCCATCGCCGCGCCGATCTTCGCGTTCGCAGTCCAAGACGTGATCCAGCTGATCCTGCTCGTCTTCGCCCTGGTCGTACAGGGAGTGGCGCTGGTGCACGCGGTCACCCAGCGCGGCGACGGATTCGCCGCGCTCGGCACGCTGCCCAAGGGCGGCTGGGTCGCCATCCTGGCGGTCTGCCTGCTGCTGACCCTGCTCGGCTTCGGCCCGATCAGCCTGTTCGGACTGATCGGCATCGCTGCGGGTCTCATCTACCTGCTCGACGTGCGGCCCGGCCTGCGGGACCTGCACGACGGCCGAGGGTCCTGGTGAGAGGTTTCCGCTGGCCTCCGCCGCCGGACGGCGGTCCCCGCACCTGGGGGCCCGGCCCCGGCGCGCCCCGGACCGGGCGCCCCGCGCTGCCCGAGCCGGAGACGGAACTGGTCGCCACCCCGCACGGGGTGAGCCTGGAACGGCTGGTCACCGGCACCGGTGACCCGGTCACCGTGTTCGCGCACGGGCTGGGCAGCGGCATCGCCACCACCCGCCCGTTCGGCAGCGGCGTCACCGGGCGGCGCATCTTCTTCCAGTTCCGCGGGCACGGCCGCTCCGACTCGCCGCCCGGGCCGTGGAGCTACCTGGACCTCGCCCGTGACCTGCGGGCCGTCGCCGACCTGGGCGGCGCGACCCGGGCGTTCGGCGCCAGCCTCGGCGCGGGCGCGCTCTGCCGGCTGCTCGCCGAGAGCCCGGAACGCTTCGAGAGACTCGTCTTCTTCCTGCCCGCCGTGCTGGACACGCCGCGCGGCGAGGTGGCACGCGCCCGGCTCACCGGCCTGCTCGACGCGGTGGCCGAGGGCGACGCCTCGGCACTGGCCGACGCGGTGTCGCTGGAACTGCCGCCGTCGGTGCGCAACACCCCGGCCGGCTGGGCGTACCTGCGGCAGCGGCTCGACCAGCTGCTGCGCGACGGGCTCGCGCCGGGGCTGGCCGACCTGCCCGCCCAGGCCCCGCTCGACGACGCCGGGTCGCTCGACGCGGTCACCGCGCCGGCGCTGGTCATCGCCGCCGCCGAGGACGACCTGCACCCGGTCGCCGTCGCCGAACGGCTCGCCGCCGCGCTCCCCAACGCCACACTGCACGTGTACGACCGGCCCGGCGTGCTCTGGACCGAGCGCGCCGACCTGCGGGAGCGCGTCTCGGAGTTCCTGAACGGGTAACGTCGCCGTCCATGGGCGTCACACACCATGGCCGTACGCACCGGCTCGACCTCGCCGACCCGACCCTGCGCGAGTGGACCTGCCGGGTGCTGGCGGCCGATCCCGAGCAGGGCATCGTGCTGGACCGGTCCGCGTTCTACCCGGGCGGTGGCGGGCAGCCGCCGGATCACGGGGTGCTTCTCTGGCAGGGCGTACAGACCCGGATCGTCGGCACCCGCAAGGGCGACGACCTCTGGCTGATCCCGGCCGAGGGTGACCCGGTGCCGCCGGTCGGCACCGAGGTCGCCGGCGCGGTCGAGGACACGCGCCGGACCATGCTGATGCGTACCCACTCCGGGCTGCACGTGCTCTGCGGCGTGGTGTTCCGCGACTTCGGCGCGCTCGTCACGGGCGGCAACATGGAGCCGGGCGAGGCGCGGATGGACTTCAACCTCCCCGAGGTGCCGCCGGACTTCAAGGCCCGCATCGAGGAGCTGGTGAACGCCGAGGTGGCCGCCGACCGGTCGGTGGCGGTACGGGTGCTGCCGCGCGCCGAGGCGCTGGCCCTGCCGGACATCATCCGTACCCAGTCGAACCTGATCCCGCCGGAGGAGCAGGAGGTGCGGATCGTCGACATCGTCGGGCTGGACGTGCAGGCCGACGGCGGCACGCACGTGGCCTCCACCGCCCAGATCGGCAAGGTCCAGGTGGTCAAGGTGGAGAGCAAGGGACGGGCCAACCGCCGGGTACGCGTGCGCCTGGCGGACTGAGTCACCCGGGCGCGCGCCGGGACCGGAGGGCGCGCGCCTTCTGCCGGTTGCCGCAGCGTTCCATCGCGCACCAGCGGCGCTGCCCCGGCCGGGAGGTGTCCACGAAGACCAGTTGGCAGTCGTGCGCGCCGCACTCCCGGATCCGGGCCGCGTACGGGCCGGTGAGCAGGTCGACCGCGTCCCGGGCGAATGTCGCGACCACTTGCGCGCCGGTCAGCGGCGTACGCCAGGACCGGCTGCCGTCGGGACCGGCCTGCGGGCTCAGCGGCAGCCCGGCCGCCGCGTCGTTCACCACGGCCAGGTCCGCGGCGGGCGGGGTCTCGTCGCGGGTACGCGCCTGCGTCACTCGCCAGAGCGCGTCGCGCAGCCGACGGGCGGCGGCCAGGTCGTCCGCGTCGACGGTGACGGTGGCGGGGTCCAGGCGCAGGCGGGACACGGCCAGCCAGCCCGCGAGGTCGTCCGGCCGGTGCAGCACCTCGTAGCGGGCGAACACGCCCGGACCGCCGGTGGTCAGCAGCTCCAGGCAGAGCGCGCCCGGGTCGAAGCGGTATCGAGTGCCTTCGGGACTGATCAGGGTGAGTCCGCTTGCGCCGTCCGTCACGTAACCACTATAACTGGTTACACCAGCTGACCACGGAGGACACATGGCCCGGGACTGGAAACTCGTCATCGACTGTGCCGACCCGATCGGGCTGGCCCGCTTCTGGGCCGAGGCGCTCGGCTACCAGGTCGAGGACAACAGCGTGCTGATCGAGCGGCTGGCCGCCGCCGGTGCGGTGCCGCCGGAGGCGTACGTCGAGGTGGACGGCCGCAAGGCGTGGCGCGAGCTGGCGGCGGTACGCCACCCGGACGACCCGGTCGACCCGGCCAGCGGCACCGGGCTGGGCCGGCGGTTCCTGTTCCAGGCCGTCCCCGAACCCAAGCGGGTGAAGAACCGCCTCCACGTCGACCTGCACGTCGGGCCGGAGGGGCGGGCGGCCGAGGTGAAGCGGCTGACCGCGCTCGGCGCGACGGTGCTGGCCGAGGTCGCCGACCGGGGCAGCGAGCACACCACGATGGCCGACCCGGAGGGCAACGAGTTCGACGTGCAGTGACCGCTCAGCGCGGCAGGTACGCCGCCCGGACGGCGAGCAGCCAGCGTTCCACTGTCTCCTCGTCCGGGCGCTCCGGCAGCGGCGAGCGGACCCGGTCGAACTCCGCCTCGGCTGCAGCCACCAGGGCCTGCGCCTCGCCCAGCGCGCCACCGGCGACCCGTTCGCCGAACGCGCGGAACCACTCCGGGTCGGCGAGGCGGATCTCCAGCACGCCTGTCGCGTACAGCGTCCGGCCCTGGTGCAGCAGCCGGGCCAGGTGCCGGGCGTGCTTCGCCGAGCGCCGCCGCCCGCCGCTGTCCGCCGGGGCGGTGGCGAGCTTGCGGAACTGCTGCGAGGCGTACCCGAGGTAGGCGTCGCGGACGCGCGGCGCGCTCAGGAACGCCGACCGGATCGCGATCAGCTCCTCGCCGAACCCGGTGCGGGTCTCGTAGCAGTCCTCGGGCAGCCACATCAGCTCGGTGGCGGTCGGGTTGCCGCTCAGCGCCAGCAGCGCGTACTTCCGCGCCTCGTGCAGCGTGACGTCCGGGTCGGTCGTCACCACCGACTCGCGGGGCGGGCGCAGACCGTGGAACGCGACTGTGGGCGCGGCGAACACGCCGATCCGGTCGGTGTCCGAGCCGGGACCGGCCAGCCCGTACGCGACCGAGCCGACGATCCCGGACAGCAGCAGGTGCATACCGGTGATGATCGCCCATCCGGATCGTCCGGGAAACCGGACTTCCGCTGTCAGGTATCTGTTGCACGGTTATCCCATGAACTCACCACTGACCGGAACTGTCGCGCTCGTCGCGGGCGCGACCCGGGGCGCCGGCCGGCAGATCGCCGTGCAGCTCGGCGCCGCCGGGGCCACCGTCTACGCCACCGGCCGTACCACCCGCGAGCGCCGCTCCGAGATGGACCGGCCGGAGACCATCGAGGAGACCGCCGAGCTGGTCACCGCCGCCGGGGGCACCGGGATCGCCGTCGCAGTCGACCACCTGGACCCCGAGCAGGTACGCGGCCTGGTCGAGCGGATCGACGCCGAGCAGGGCCGCCTGGACGTGCTCGTGAACGACGTCTGGGGCGCGGACCCGCTGATCACCTGGGAGAAGCCGGTCTGGGAGCAGCCGCTCGACGCCGGGTTCCGCACGCTGCGGCTGGCTGTCGACACGCACATCATCACCAGCCACTTCGCGCTGCCGCTGCTGATCCGCAACCCGGGCGGCCTGGTCGTCGAGGTCGGCGACGGCACCAAGGAGCACAACGACAGCGAGTACCGCCTGTCGGTCTTCTACGACCTGGCCAAGGTGTCGGTGAACCGGCTCGGCTTCAGCCAGGCGCACGAGCTGGCCCCGCACGGCTGCACCGCCGTCGCGCTCACACCCGGCTGGCTGCGCTCGGAGGCGATGCTCGAACACTACGGCGTCACCGAGGCGAACTGGCGCGACGCCGCGAGTACCGAACCGCACTTCGTCATGTCGGAGACGCCGGCGTTCGTCGGGCGCGCGGTGGCCGCCCTGGCCGCCGACCCGGACCGGGCCCGCTGGAACGGCCGGTCGCTGGACAGCGGCGGCCTGTCCCAGGTGTACGGCTTCACCGACGTCGACGGCAGCCGCCCGCACTGGGCCCGCTACTACGAGGAGGTGGTCAAGCCTGGTAAGCCGGCCGACCCGGACGGCTACCGCTGACCGTCGGACGGCGGATTGGTGTAGAGCGCCGCCGCGCGGCGGGCCGCCTCGGCGAAGCGCGCCCGCAGCTGCGGCGGCGCCAGCACCTCCACCTCCGGGCCGAGCGCCAGCAACTGGCCGTACGCCACGTCGACCGACTCGACAGGCAGCCGCAGCACCAGCCGCCCCTGCTCGTCCGGCGGCCCGGCCGCGTCCACCGCCTCGGTGTAGACGAACGGCGCGTCCACCAGGTGCCGCAGCGCCCGCAACCCGGCCGGGCCGAGCCGCACCGTCACCCGCTCCCGCAGCAGTTCGCGCAGGAACGCGCCCGCCTGCTCCCGCCAGTACGCCCCGAGGTCGAAGTCCTCGTCCCGGTCGAACCCGTCGGCGCCCACCTCGACCGCCACCACCCGGTCCACCCGGTACGTCCGCCAGCCGTCACCGACCCGGGCGACCAGGTACCAGACCCCGTTCTTCAGCACCAGCCCGTACGGCGCCAGCGTGCGGGTCACCTCCCGGTCCCCGCGCCGGTAGTGCAACTCCACCATCAGGTCCCGCCAGACCGCCCGGGCCAGCTCGGCGAGCGTCGGCGGCGGCGTGGTCTCCCGGAACCAGCCGGGCACGTCCAGGTGGAACCGCTGCCCGGTACGAGCGGGCGCGTCCCGCAGGCTCGGCGGCAGCGCGGCGAGCACCTTCAGCTCGGCGGCGGCCACCGAGTCGGCCAGTCCCATGTCCCCGGCCGGTCCGGGCAGCCCGGCCAGGAATAGCGCCTCGGCCTCGTCCCGGCTCAACCCGGTCAGCCGGGTCCGGTAGCCGCCGAGCAGCCGGTAGCCGCCGGCCCGGCCGCGGTCCGCGTACACCGGGACACCGGCGGCGGAGAGCGCCAGCACGTCCCGGTAGACGGTCCGCTCGGACACCTCCAGCTCGCGGGCCAGCTCGGCGGCGGTCATCGTCTCCCGGGACTGGAGCAGCAGCACAAGCGAGATCAGCCGGGACGCACGCACAGGCCCATTGTGGTGCACCGGCAGATTAGGCTGTGCCGTCGTGAACGCCTCCCGTACGATCGCGCCCGTCACCGGCGCGGCCACCCGCTTCCTCGGCGGCGCCGGCCTGCTGCTGCGCGGCTTCGGCATGTACGTCCGCAGCCCGAAGCTGATGCTGCTCGGCGTGATCCCGGCGCTGATCACCGGCGCGCTCTACGTCGCCCTGTTCGCCACGCTGCTCTACTTCGTCGACGACCTGGCGGGCTGGCTCACCCCGTTCGCCGACGACTGGTCGTCGCCCTGGCGCGGGCTGCTGCGGGTCGCCGCCGGGCTGGCGGTGGTCGGGGTCGCCGGGCTGGTCGGGGTGCTCACGTTCACCGCCGTCACGCTCGTCATCGGCGACCCGTTCTACGAGGCGATCTCCGAGCGGGTCGAGGACCGCCTCGGCGGCACCCCCGGTGCGGTGGACGTGCCGTTCTGGTCCTCGCTGCGACGCAGCCTCGCGGACTCGCTGCGGCTGGTGGCGCTGTCCGCGCTGATCGGCGTACCCCTGTTCGCCGCCGGTTTCATCCCGGTGGTGGGACAGACGGTGGTCCCGGTGGTCGGCGCCCTGGTGGGTGGCTGGTTCCTGGCGCTGGAGCTGGTGGGCGCGCCGTTCTACCGGCGGGGGATGCGGCTGCCGGACCGGCGGGCGCGGCTGCGGGCCGACCGGCCGACAGCACTCGGTTTCGGGGTGGCGGTCTTCCTGTGCTTCCTGATCCCGCTCGGCGCGGTGCTCGTCATGCCGGCCGCCGTCGCCGGGGCCGCGCTGCTGGCCCGCCGCTCGCTGGGCCAGCCCGTCGAGGAGAGCTGAGATGGACACCGTCCTGATCGAGGGGGACATCACCGCCCAGCAGGTCGACGCGATAGTCAACGCCGCCAACTCGTCGCTGCTCGGCGGCGGGGGAGTGGACGGCGCGATCCACCGGCGCGGCGGGCCGGCGATCCTGGAGGAGTGCCGGGCGCTGCGCGCCTCCCGCTACGGGCGCGGGCTGCCCACCGGCCAGGCGGTCGCCACCACCGCCGGCAATCTGCCCGCGCGCTGGGTGGTGCACACTGCCGGCCCGGTCTTCTCGCCGCGCGAGGACCGCTCGCCGCTGCTGCGCGACTGCTACGCCAACAGCCTGCGCGTCGCCGACGGGCTGGGCGCGACCCGGATCGCGTTCCCGCTGATCTCCGCCGGGATCTACGGCTGGCCGGTCGAGGACGCGGTGGCACAGGCGCTCAGCGTGCTGCACGCGGCCACCCCGGAGCACGTCGCCGAGGCGCGGCTGGTGCTGTTCGGCGCCGACACGTACGCCACAGCGGTGCGGGTGGCCGCCGGGCTCAGCTGAGTTTGCGCCGGCATGACCACTGGCTGTCCACCGGCCGGTAGCCGAGCCGCTCGTTCACCGCCAGCATCGGCGCGTTCGCCTCGTCGTTCGAGGTGTACGCGGTGCGTACCCCGCGCGCCGCGGCGGCGTGCAGCGCGGCCTGCTTGGCCAGCCGGGCCAGCCCGCGCCCCCGGTACGCGGGCAGCGTGCCGGTGAAGTCCGACCACATCCGGTCGCCGTCCCGCTTCACCAGGCTGAGTGCGACCAGTTCGCCGTCCACCTCGGCGAGCATGCTCGCCTCCCGGTCCAGCCCCGGGTTGTCCCAGCACTCGTGCCGCCACAGGTCGAAGTCGAGCGAGTCCGTCGGCACGTCCCCCGGCTCGTCCCGGGACGACTCGGCGTCCACCCGGTGCACCAGGCGGGGGTCGAGCCCGGCGGCGGACACCAGCCGTACGCCCGGCGGCGCCTGCGGCATCGGCGGGGCGGTGCTCAGGTCCAGTGCCGAGTAGCGCAACTCCCGGCTGGGTGTGAAGCCGTGCCGCTGCGCGAACGGCAGCGACTCGGTACGCGCGTGGGTGAGCACCCGGGTGGACCCGAGCGTCCGCAGATGACCGAGCGCGGTGTCGAACAACGCGGTGCCGGTGCCCCGGCGGCGATGCTCCGGGTGCACGTGCAGCGTGGCGATCTCGCCCACGCCGGGCGTCGACGTCTGCGTGTTGCGGTACGCCGACACCCAGCCCACGACCTGCCCGTCCGCCTCGGCGACCCAGGCCGCCCAGTCCTCGCCGGGCGGTGGTTCGGCGATCATGCGGCGGGTCGACTCGACGCCCCGCACCAGGTACGGGTAGACGAGCGCGCGCAACGCCACCACGGCGGGCGCGTCCTCGGCACGGGCGGGACGGATCAGGGCTCCACTCATCCGGCGGACCCTAGCCCCGCCGCCGCCCGCGCCGCGACCGGTTAACGCGCGGCGGGCGGTCGCCCGGCGGGCTGTTAAGAAGGGCCCCCTCCTCTACCTGAGGCGTTAAGAGGGGGCCCTTCCTTACGCGGACTCGCGTAGCACCAGCTCGGTCGGCAGCACCAGCGCCTGCTCGACCTCCTCGCCCGCGGCGATGCGCAGCAGTTGCCGGGTCATCGACCGGCCCAGCTCCACTATCGGCTGCCGCACGGTGGTCAGCGGCGGCTCGGTGTAGGCGGCCGTCTCGATGTCGTCGAACCCGATCACCGCCACGTCCTCGGGTACCCGCCGCCCGGCCTCCCGCAGCGTGCGCAGGGCGGCGTGTGCCATCAGGTCGGAGGCGGCGAACACGGCGTCCAGTTCCGGGTCGGCGGCGAGCAGCTCGCGCATCGCGGCGGTGCCGGACTCCCGGGTGAAGTCGCCGTACGCGACCAGCTCCGGCAGCCCGGCGGCGGTGATCGCGTTGCGGTAGCCGATCAGCCGCTCGATCCCGGCGACCATGTCCTGCGGTCCGGCGATGGTGGCGATGCGCCGCCGTCCGCTCGCGATCAGGTGCTCGACCGCGGTGCTCACACCGCCGGTGTGGTCGACGTCCACGTACGGCACGTCGGCGCCGTCGAGCGGCCGTCCGCTGCACACCACCGGGATGCCGAGGCGGGCCAGCCGGCCGGGCAGCGGGTCCTCGCCGTGCAGCGAGGCGAACAGCACCCCGTCGACGTGCCGCCCGGTGGTGTACCGCTCGACCCGTTCGTGCCCGGCCGGCGAACCGGCGAGCATCAGCACGAGCTGCTTGTCCGCCGCCTCCAGCTCCTGTGCCGCGCCCCGGATGATGCCCGGGAACACCTGGTCGTCGGAGAAGACCCGGGTGGCCGCCTCGGGCATCACCAGCGCGACCGAGTCGGTCCGCTGGGTGACCAGGCTGCGGGCGGCGAGGTTCGGGACGTACCCGAGTTCCTCGACCGCCCGGCGTACCGCCTGCCGGATCGGCTCGGCGACTGTGGTCGAGCCGTTCACCACCCGGGAGACGGTGGCCCGGGACACGCCGGCCAGCCGGGCCACCGCCTCCAGGGTCGGTCGCTGTGCCGTCGTCATCCCCGTAACCACCACCTCGTCACAGCCCGTTCCGGGCGATCACCTCCTGGTACCAGCGGGCACTGCGCTTGGGTGTGCGCCGCTGGGTCAGGTAGTCGACGTGGACGATCCCGAACCGCTTCCGGTAACCCTCGGCCCATTCGAAGTTGTCCAGCACCGACCATACGAGATAACCACGCAGGTCCACGCCGCGGGCGATGGCTTCGTGCGCCGCGCGCAGGTGCCCGTCGAGGTAGGCGACCCGGTCGGCGTCGGCCACCCCGCCCTGCTCGTCGAGGTCGGTGTCGGGGAACGCCCCGCCGTTCTCGGTGATCATCAACGGTAGCCCGGGATAGTCGGCCGCGACGCGTTCCAGCAGCCGGGCCAGCCCGGCCGGCTCGATCGACCAGCCCATCTCGGTCAGCGGCCCGGCCGGCGGCAGGAACTCGACCGCCCCGGCGGTGCCCGGGTACGCGGCACCTCCCGTGCCGTCCGCCCGCCCGGCCACGTAGGTGGGCGCGTAGTAGTTCAGCCCGAGCAGGTCCAGCGGCGCGGCGATCAGCTTCTCGTCCCCGTCCCGGACGAAGTCCGGCGCGACGATCCGGCTGACGTGGGCCAGCACGTCCGCCGGGTAGCCGCCGCCGGTGAGCGGGTCCAGGAAGATCCGGTTGTGCAGGCCGTCGACCAGCCGGACCGCCTCGGCGTCAGCGGCGCTGCCCGCGTCCGCCGGCTGCACGTCGGCCAGGTTGAGCGTGATCCCGAGCGTCTCCGCGCCTGCCGCCCGCAGTGCCCGCGCCGCCATGCCGTGGCCGAGCAGCAGATGGTGTACGGCCCGGAACGCGTCACCGGCGTCGCGGCGCCCCGGCGCGTGCACGCCCGAGCCGTACCCCAGGTAGGCCGAACACCACGGCTCGTTGAGCGTGGTCCAGGTGCGCACCCGGTCGCCGAGACGGCCGTGCACGGCGAGCGCGTACTCGGCGAAGTGCTCGGCGGTCTCCCGGACGGTCCAGCCGCCCCGGTCCTCCAGCGCCTGCGGCAGGTCCCAGTGGTAGAGCGTGACGATCGGGTCGAGGCCGGCGTCCAGCAGCGCGTCGGTCAGCCGGTCGTAGAAGTCGAGCCCGCGCGGCTCGACCGGGCCGGTGCCGTCCGGCCGCACGCGGGGCCAGGACACCGAGAACCGGTACGCCCGCAGCCCCAGGTCGGCCATCAGCGCGACGTCCTCGGCGTACCGGTGGTAGTGGTCGCAGGCCACGTCGCCGGTGTGGCCCTGAAACACTGCGCCCGGCGTACGGCTGAAGGTGTCCCAGATCGACGGGCCGCGACCGTCCTCGCGTGCGGCGCCCTCGATCTGGTACGCGGCGGTAGCCCCGCCCCAGACGAAGCCCTCCGGGAATCGGACGTTGCTCATGCCTTGACCGCACCTTCCATGATGCCGCCGATGATCTGGCGGCCGAAGACGACGAACACCAGCAGCAGCGGCAGCGTGGCGATCGCCGTGCCGGTGAACACCTGCGACATGTCCTGGTAGTACCCGTCGGAGAGGGCCCGCAGCGACAGCTGCACCGTTGGGTTCTCCGGGTCGTTCAGCACCGCGTACGGCCACAGGAAGTCGTTCCAGGTGGTCATGAACGTGAGCAGGCCGAGGACGGCGGCGGCCGGGCGCAGCGCGGGCAGCACCACGTTCCAGTAGATCCGCGCGGTGTTGCAGCCGTCCATCCGCGCCGCCTCGATCAGCTCGGTGCTGACCGCCTGGCCCGCGTACTGGCGCATCATGAACACGCCGAAGCCGGTCACCAGCGCCGGCACGATCACGGCGGGCAGCCGGTCGTTCCAGTTCAGTTTCGTCATCAGCAGGTAGAGCGGGATCACGCCGAGCTGGGTGGGGACCATCATGGTGGCGACGATGACCAGCAGCAGCGCGTTGCGCCCGCGGAAGCGCAGCTTGGCGAACGCGAACCCGGCCAGCGTGGAGAAGAACACCACCGAGATCGTGACGGTGGTGGCCACGATCGCCGAGTTGATCAGGCCGGTCAGGAAGTACGCGTCGGTGTTGTCGAACAGCCGGGCGATGTTGGCGCCGAGGTTGCCGCCGGGCGTGAGCGGCGGCGGCACCTGCCCCATCGTGTCGCTGGTCCGGCTGGCCACCACGAACATCCAGTAGATCGGGAAGATCGACAGGATGGCCGAGAGCGTCAGCGCCAGGTAGGTGAGCCGGCTTGCCGACCAGAGGCGGGTCATCGGGAGACCTCCTTGCGGGAGCCGCCGCCGAGCCGGCGCAGGAGCAGGACGTTGATCGCCGCGACCACAGCGATGAGCGCGAACAGCAGCCAGGCGACTGCCGAGCCGTAGCCGAAGTTGTAGTGCGGCGCGAAGGCGTTCTCGAACATGTACATGGTCACCGTCTGCGACTCCCGCAGCGGCCCGCCGCGGATCGCGTTGGTGCCGGAGTTGAACATCCGCGGCTCGGTGAAGAGCTGGAGGCCGCCGATGGTGGAGATGATGACCGCGAAGATGATCGTCGGCTTGAGCAGCGGCACCGTGATGGACCAGAACTGCCGGGCCCGGCCGGCGCCGTCGATCGCCGCCGACTCGTACAGGTCGCGGGGGATGGCCTGCATGGCGGCCAGGAAGATCAGCGCGTTGTAGCCGGTCCAGCGCCAGTCGACCATCGTGGAGATGGCGACCCAGGCGGCGAACCGGTTCGCCTTCCAGTCGATCGCGTTGATCCCGACGTGGTCGAGCAGCCAGTTGATCATGCCGAACTCGCGGCCGAACAGCACCGCGAACACGATCGCCACGGCGGCGGTCGACGTGACGTTCGGGATCAGCACCGCCATCCGCCAGGTGGTACGGGCGCGCAGCTGCCGGTTGAGCAGGTTGGCCAGCCAGAGCGCTGCGAGCAGCTGGGGGACCGTGGAGATCACGAAGATGCCCAGCGTGTTGACGACCGAGTGCCAGAAGTCCGAGTCGGCGAGCAGCTGGGTGTAGTTGTCGAAGCCGATGAACGGGTGCTCGGCGCCGAGCAGGTCCCAGTCGTGCAGCGAGACCCAGAACGTGTACGCCAGCGGGTACGCCCCGAAGACGCCGAACAACAGGAAGAACGGGGCGATGAACAGGTACGGCGAGTACTTGGTGTCGATCCGGCTGAGCCGGTTGCCCAGGCCGGGACGGGTGGGGCGGGGTGCCGGTGCGACCGGCGGGCGGGCGTCGAGCTGGACGGCCATGACCCGGGACTCCTTTCCGCCGTGCGGGCGGCCCCCGTGGCCGGGTGGCCGCCCGCACGCGCTGCTCGGGTTACTTGGCGGCGGCCTTCTCGGCGTTGGCGACCGCGTCGGTCCAGCCCTGCTCCGGGGAGCGCTTGCCCAGCTCCACGCTGCGGACGGCGTTCTCGACCTCGGTGCGTACGGCCTGGTTCTTCGGTCCCATGTAGACCGGCTTCAGGCTCTTGGCGCCCTCGGCGAAGATCTTCCCGACCGGTGCCTCGGAGAAGTAGGCGTTCTTCGAGTCGATGATCGCCGGATCCTCCAGCGCCTGCGGGGACGAGGGCAGCGGGCCCTTCGCCTTGAACGCGCCGATCTGACCCTTGGCGCTGGTCAGGAACTTGGCCAGTTCGATCGCCTCGGCCTGGTGCTTGCTCTGCTTCGGCACGGCGAGGAACGAGCCGCCCCAGTTGCCGCCGTCGCCGGGGATCTGGGCGATGTCCCACTTGCCCTTGGCGGCGGCGCCGGCGTTGCCCTCGATCACGCCGGTCATCCAGGCCGGGCAGGCGATGGTGGCGAACTTCGACTGCTTGAACGCCGACACCCACTCCTCGGACCAGGAGCCGTACTTGCCGGACAGCCCCGAGTCGATGATGTCCATCGTGGTGTCGTACGCCTGCTTCACCGCCGGGTTGCTGCCCACGACGAGGTTGTTGCCGGTGTCGTAGTAGCTGTAGCCGCTGCTGTTGCCGGCGGTCTGGAGCAGGATCGTGTTGAACGTGTTCGTCGCGGCGTCCAGGAACGAGGCGCCCGTCTTCTTCGCGGTGAACTGCTCGCCGACCTTGATGTAGTCCTGCCAGGTGGGCCAGAGCTTGGACACGGCGTCGCGGTCGGTGGGCAGGCCGGCCTTGGCGAACAGGTCCTTGCGGTAGCACATCGCCATGCCGCCGACGTCGGTGCCGAGGCCGATGAGCTGCTTGCCGTCGGCGGTGAGCCCCTGGTTCCACTTCCAGTCGAGGAAGTTGCCCTTCAGGTCGGCCGCGCCGTGGTCGAGCAGGTTGACGAAGTTCTGCGGGTTGGCCTTGTACTCGACGAGCAGGCCCTCCTCGATGGCCACCACGTCACCGGCGCCCTTGCCCGCGGCGAGCCACTGGGTGAGCTTCGGGGAGTACTCGTCGAGGTTGCCTCCGGTGCCCCGCTCGACGATCTTCACGCCGGGGTGGCTGGCCATGTACTCCTGGTAGAGGTCGGCGTAACCGAACTGGCCGAAGACGTCGACGGTGAGCGTTATCGGCCCGTCGGCGGCGGCATCGTCGCCGCCGCCGCAGGCGGTGGTGCCGAGCAGTGCGGTGGCGGCCACCAGGGCCACCGCCGCCAGGCGGCGGCGCGTGAAGGTGAGCATGCTGTCCTGACCTCTCGGGTCGTCGAAACGGGTGGTGGAAGGCGGTTCCGGAACTTAGAGAGCGCTCTCACGACAGCGTGGTGGAGGGTCGTGGACCTTGTCAAGAGAGCGCTCTCAGAGGTGTCCGAAAAGAAGGAGAGGGGCGACTGTCGCCCCTCTCCGTCCGGTGCCCGTCGTCAGCCGACCCGTAGGCCGCCCAGCAGGGAACGGTCGCCCGCCACGTCCAGCGCGTCGAAGCTGATCCGGCCCATCAGCGCCAGCAGCAGATCGCTCGCCGTGCCGGCCACCTGCGCCCGCGCGCGGTGGTCGTCGTGGTCGAGGATCGTCGCGGTGTCCAGCAGCGCGACCCCCTCACCCCGCAACCGCAGGTACCACTCCTGCGCGGCATCGGTCGCGTTCAGCTGCACCACGCCGCGCCACTGCCCGGCATGCATCCGCCGTCCCGCCGGCAGCCAGGTGTCCAGCACCTCGCTCACCCCGTCGGCCGCGAGCTTCGCCTCGATCGGATCACCCGCACCGATCGCGAGCTGGGCGTCCCAGCGGTGCACAGCCGTCTCGTGCGCCAGCCGGCGTGGCCAGAAGACCGCCTTCTTCGGCTGCGGCGCGAAGTTCCAGGCCGGCGCTTCCGGGTCCGTCGCCTCCAGCAGTGCGCTGATCCGCTCGTACTCCTGCGTGAACCACTGCGCCGCGGTCAGGCCCGCCGGGGGCTCCGGGTCGTGCCGCTCCGGGCGGGTCGCGATGCCCGCGGTCAGCACGGTGCCTGCCCAGGCGTACGCGCGGGTCAGGTGATGAGCGAGATCGGTGACGGTCCAGCCGGGACAGGACAGCACGGGTGTCTCGGGCGGCGCCTCAGCCACCGCCGCGGCGAAGGCGGGGCCCTCCGTGCGCAGCGCGCCGATCCAGAAGTCCTTCGTGTGGTGCAGTCTGCTCATCGCCATCCTCCCGGGGGTGACCGGGCCACCAGTGGGTGCTCCGGCTACCCCTCAGCCTAGGGTGAAAGGCGTGTCAGACGTCTACGCCGAACCGGCGACTGCCGGTGACCCGACCGATCCGGCCACCCTGGCGCGCTACACCACGCTCCGGCTCGGTGGCCCCGCCGGGCGGCTGGAGATCGCCGGCGACGCCGCCCAGATCGTACTGAAGGTGCAGGAAGCGGAAGCCCGGGAGCAGGCCGTGCTGGTGCTGGCGGGCGGTAGCAACGTCGTGATCGGCGACCAGGGCTTCCCCGGCACCGTCGTGCTCGTCCGCTCCCGGGGGTTCCGGACCGTCGCCGAGGACGGCGACACCGTCACGGTACGTGTCGAAGCCGGCGAGCCGTGGGACGACCTCGTCGCCGCCGCCGTCGAGCGCGGCTGGTCCGGGCTGGAGTGCCTCTCCGGCATCCCCGGGTCGGCCGGCGCGACCCCGATCCAGAACGTCGGCGCGTACGGCCAGGAGGTCGCCGAGACGATCGTCGCAGTCGAGGCGTACGACCGGACGGAGCGCCGGGTGGTCCGGATCCCGGCGGCCGACTGCGGGTTCGTCTACCGGGGCAGCATCTTCAAGTACAGCGACCGCTGGGTGGTGCTCACCGTCGACTTCCGGCTCACCCGCTCCCCGCTGTCCGGCCCGGTCCGCTACGCCGAACTGGCCCGGGCGCTCGGCGTCGAGGTGGGCGACCGGGTGCCGCTCGCCGACGCCCGCGCCACCGTACGGAAACTGCGCGCCGGCAAGGGCATGGTGCTGGACGCGGCCGACCCGGACACCTGGTCGGTGGGCTCGTTCTTCACCAACCCGGTGCTGCCGGGCGAGGTGTTCGAGCAGGTACGGGAACGCGCTGCCGACCTGGGGGAGCCGCCGAACTGGCCGGGCGCCGACGGGGCGGTGAAGGTCAGCGCGGCGTGGCTGATCGACAAGGCCGGGTTCGGCAAGGGGTACGCGGGCCCGGAGGGCGTCGCCATCTCCAGCAAGCACACGCTGGCGCTCACGAACCGTTCCGGCACCGCCAGTACGGCCGCGCTGGTGGCGCTGGCCCGCGAGATCCGCGACGGCGTCCAGTCCCGCTTCGGCGTGACCCTCCACCCCGAGCCAGTCCTCATCAACTGCACCATCTGACCCTGCTTTCGCCCTGCCCCGCCTCACCCCCGCACGCCCTCGCGCGGCCCCGCCCGCCTCACCCCCGCGATCTTGCACTCCCGGCCCTCGATTCAGGCGTTTTGACCTGTTTTACCGGGGCGGCAAGTGCAAGATCAACGCGCCGTGAGAGGGCTCGGCGGGGCTCGCCGAGGGCGGGGCTTCGAGGAAGGGCGGCTAGCGGCCAGCGGCCAGCGGGCGCGGCGGGCGACTAGCGCGGGTGCGGTGCGGTCAGCGGGGGGCTACGGCGGGCCAGGGGAGCGTCAGGTAGCCGTGGCGCCACGTGCGGGGGTTGCCCCGGACCGGCCAGCCTGACTCCTTCACCGCCTCGACCGTCCGCAGCCATCGTTGCCGAGGACCGAACGGGGCGTAGCCGGCGGCCGAGCGCCACGCCTGTTCCAGCGCCTCGATCAGGTCGTGGACGCGTTCACCCGGAACGTTGCGGTGGATCAGCGCCTTCGGCAGCCGTTCGGCGAGCGTGGCAGGGCTCTCCAGCGTGGTCAGCTTCGCCGACAGCGTGAGCGTGCGCGGGCCGGTGGCGTCGAGCAGCACCCAGGAGCCGAGCCGCCCCAGCTCGTCGCAGGTGCCCTCGACCAGCAGCCCGCCCGGCGCGAGCCGCCCGGTGACCGTGTGCCAGGCGTCGGCCACCTCGCTCTCGTCGTACTGGCGGAGCACGTTGAACGCCCGCACCAGCGCGGGACGCAGTCCGGCCAGCTCGAAGCCGCCCCTGGCGAACGTCAGCCCGGGCGGGTCGGCGGCGGGGCGGGCGGCGGCGACGCGTACCGGATCGATCTCCAGGCCGACCACCCGCACGTCGGCGCGGACCCCGGCCGCGAGACGGGCCCGCAGTTCGACGGGTGTGACCGGGGTGGCGCCGTAGCCCAGGTCCACCACGAGCGGGTCGGCGGCGGCTCGCAGCGCGTCGCCGCAGGTCTCGACGATCCAGTTGTCCACCCGCCGGAGCCGGTTGGGGTTCGTCGTGCCCCGGGTGGCCACGCCGAGCGGACGCTCCATTAGGACGTCCGGTGCACCTTGTGCTGCGCGGCCTGTGCCAGCGGGCGGACCACGAGCTGGTCGATGTTGACGTGGTGCGGGCGGGTCGCGCACCAGGCGACGCAGTCGGCCACGTCGTCCGCAACGAGCGGTTCGGCGACTCCGGCGTAGACCGCCTCGGCCCGGTCGGTGTCACCGCCGAAGCGCACCAGGCCGAACTCCTCGGTCTTCACCATGCCGGGGTCGATCTCGATCACCCGGACCGGGCGGCCGCACAGTTCGAGCCGGAGCGTGCCGGCGATGGCGGTCTGGGCGTGCTTGGCGGCCGTGTAGCCGCCGCCGCCCTCGTAGACCACGTGCCCGGCGGTGGAGCTGACGATCACGATCGTGCCGGCGCCGGAGCGTTCCAGCGCCGGGAGCAGCGCCTTGGTGACGCGCAGCGTGCCGAGCACGTTGACGTCGTACATCCATTGCCAGTCGCCCACGTCGGCCGTCTCGACCGGGTCCAGGCCGCGGGCGCCGCCGGCGTTGTTCACCAGCAGCGTGACCGGCCCGGGCGCGGCCTCGGCGGCGGCGGCCAGGCCGGCGACCGACTCGTCCGAGGTCACGTCGCAGGCCACCGCTGTCGCCGCACCGCCGGCCGCCTCGATCTCCGCCACGAGCGCGGCCAGCCGGTCGGTACGCCGGGCGGCGGCCAGCACGTGGAATCCCTCGGCGGCGAGCCGGCGGGCGGTGGCCGCACCGATCCCGCTGGACGCCCCGGTGACGATGGCGACTGAAGTCATCCGGTCATTGTCTCCCGTCGCCGGGCCGGGCGGCGGGATGAGGTCCGTCACGCCCGGGACCCGGCGGAAAGCATTTCCGTACCCCGATGGGGAAGATGACATCCGGCACACGGGTTGACCGAGAAGCGCCGGTCGTGCGGGACGGCATCAACCGTGACAGAGGGAGCGGACGTGGCGGATTTGCACACCGGTGTCGGTCGTCAGCGAGGTGCCCTTCCGTGGCCGCGGCCCCGCCGTATCGCCACCCTGTCGGTGCACACGTCGCCGCTGCACCAGCCCGGCACGGGTGACGCGGGCGGCATGAACGTCTACATCCTGGAGGTTGCCCGGCGGCTGGCCGAGGCCGACGTCGAGGTGGAGATCTTCACCCGTGCCACCGCCGGTGACCTGCCCCCGGTGGTCGAGGTGGCGCCCGGCGTATCCGTCCGGCACGTCACCGCCGGACCGCTGGAAGGGCTGACCAAGGAGGAACTGCCGGGTCAGCTCTGCGCCTTCACCGCTGGCGTGCTGCGTGCCGAGGCGGCCCGCCCGCCGGGCCACTACGACCTGATCCACTCGCACTACTGGCTCTCCGGTCAGGTCGGCTGGCTGGCCAAGGAGCGCTGGGGCGTACCGCTGGTGCACACCGCGCACACCCTGGCGAAGGTCAAGAACGCCCGCCTCGCCGTCGGAGACCGTCCCGAGCCGAAGGCCCGGGTGATCGGCGAGGAGCAGGTGGTCACCGAGGCGGACCGGCTGGTCGCCAACACCCGGGTCGAGGCCCGCGACCTGCTCGACCGGTACGCGGCCGAGCCGGACCGGGTGGCGGTCGTGGAGCCCGGCGTCGACCTGGACCGGTTCCGTCCCGCCGCGGGCGACCGGGACGCCGCGACCCGGGCCGCGCGCCGCCGGCTCGGCCTGCCGACCGACGGGTACGTGGTCGCGTTCGTCGGCCGGATCCAGCCGCTGAAGGCGCCGGACGTGCTGGTCCGCGCCGCCGCCGCGCTGCGCGAACGGGATCCGGCGCTGGCCGGCGAGCTGACCGTGGTGATCTGCGGCGGTCCGAGCGGCACCGGCCTGGACCGGCCCACCGCGCTGATCGAACTCGCACACGCGCTCGGCATCGCCGACCGGGTGCGTTTCCTCCCGCCGCAGACCGGCGCGGACCTGCCCGCCCTCTACCGGGCCGCGGACCTGGTCGCGGTGCCGTCGCACAACGAGTCGTTCGGGCTGGTCGCGCTGGAGGCCCAGGCGTGCGGCACGCCGGTGCTGGCCGCCGCCGTGGGCGGCCTGGTGACCGCGGTACGCGACGGCGTCAGCGGCATGCTCATCGACGGGCACGACCCGGTCGACTGGGCCCGCGCGCTGGCCCGGCTGCTGCCCGATCCGGTACGCCGTGCCGCGCTGGGCCGCGGCGCCGAGCGGCACGCCCGGGACTTCTCCTGGCACCGCACCGCCTCCGGCCTGCTCGCGGTCTACGGGGAGGCGATCACCGAGCACCGGGCCCGGCTGGCGCGGCGGTGCGGCGACCCGGCCCTGCTGTGCTCCTGGTGATCCGCCACCCGGCGGCCCCGGTACGCCGGTCGTAGAGTGGGTGCGATGAGCCGCAGGAGTGAGGTCGCCGCGCTGATCGAGTCCGTCTGCGCGGAGCGTGAGCTGGAGTGGGAGTCCACCGGCGAGGCGTCGTACGCGGTGACGCTGCCCGGCACGCACAAGCTCAAGACGATCTGCAACCTGATCGTGGGTGAGCACGCGCTGCGGGTCGAGGCGTTCGTGATGCGGCAGCCCGACGAGCGCCGCGAGGAGCTGTGGGCCTGGCTGCTCCAGCGCAACGCCCGCATGTACGGCGTCTCGTTCTCCATCGACTCGGTCGGCGACGTCTACCTGACCGGGCGGGTCAACCTGGCCGGGATCGACGCCGACGAGCTGGACCGGCTGCTCGGTTCCGTGCTGACGTACGCCGACGAGTCGTTCGACAGCATGCTGGAGATCGGCTTCGGCACCGCCATCCGCCGGGAGTGGGAGTGGCGGGTCAAGCGCGGTGAGTCGACAGCCAACCTGGCCGCGTTCGCGCACCTCTTCGAGCCCTCCGCCACTGCCGGATCGTCCGCCGGAGGTTCGGAGCCCTCCTGACGGGTATGCCGCCCCGCGCGGTGCGGAGCACTGGGACCCACCGCGGGCCGAGGACGGACTGTCGAGGAGCGTGTCCCATGGCTCAGCGCAACAGCTCAGGTCGCGGCACGACTGCGACCCGGACCAAGCGGCAAACCGGCAATCAGACGCCGAACACCCCGAGGGTGTCGGAGTCGGCGATCTCCCGGATGAAGGTCGACGACCTCCGCAGCCAGCTCAAGCGGCGCGGGGTCTCGGGGATCTCCGCGCTGCGGAAGCCGGAACTGGTGAAGACCCTGGCGCGGACCATGCGCGGGGAGGGCGGCGCCGCCCGGCGGAGCACCGGCCCGGCCGGCCGGCCGTCGGCGACCCGCAAGAGCACCGCCGCCAAGAAGACCACTGCGGCGAAGCGGACCACGTCGGCCCGCCGCAGCGCCACGTCGCCGGCGAAGGCCGCGCCGGCCGCACGCGCCACCGGCGCCAGGGCCAAGGCGACGGGTACGCGCAAGGCGGCGCCCGCCCGAGCGAAGGCGACCTCGTCCCGCGCGAAGACGGCCTCGTCCCGCGCGAAGGCGACGCCGGCTCGGGCCAAGGCGGCTCCGGCGCGTGCCAAGGCCGCCCCGGCTCGCGCGAAGGCGGCTCCGGCTCGGGCGAAGGCCGCTCCGGCTCGGGCGAAGGCGGCTCCGGCTCGCGCGAAGGCGGCCCCGTCGCGGGCCAAGGCGGCGCCGGCTCGGAAGACGTCGTCCGCCCGGGCGCAGGCGGCGCCGACCCGTGGGCCGGCGTCCAGCCGGTCGATCGGATCGTCGCAGCTCATCACGTCCCTCGCGGACCGGCCGGAGCGTCCGGGCCGGAGCCTGGTCACCCGTAACCACGAGGTGATCCAGCGCTGGGCGAGGGCGCGGGGTGCGAAGCCCGCCACCATCGCGGGTACCGAGCGCGAGGGCCGGCCCGGGGTGCTGACGTTCAACATCCCCCGGTACCGGGAGAGCAGCCGGATCCGCGAGATCACCTGGGACGACTGGTTCCGCACGTTCGACCTGCGGCGGCTGAACCTGATCTACCAGGAGCAGATGCGGGACGGCCGGCAGAGCAACTTCTTCCGGACCGAGAACCCGAATCGCGAGGACGGCTGAGGTTTGCGGGAATGGCCGACGGGAACCCGGTGTTTGCCATTCCAGGGACGACAACACGGACAGCCGGGTTTCCGACACGGGCGCTGTGACGGGCAAGACAGCGATCTGGGTTGAATCCGGAATCCGGGCGAACTAACTTTATTGCACCGCGTCACGCTTGTTTACGTTCGGGGGAGCGGTGGATCGATCAGATCCGCGCAGGCGAGACGCGAAGATCGGGTGGAGCACGCCGTTGGGGGACGGTGCCACCCGTGGAACCGGCGGCGCGAGCGGGCGACGCTTACGGGGGTGAGTGTCGCCCGCCGCCGCCGGGCGTACGGTACGAGCGCCCATCTCGACGGGGGTCGAGGTGGGCGCTCTGCCGTTGTCTCCCCGAGCCCTCAGCAGCCCTCAGCGAACGGATTCGACCGGTTTCGCCGCCGCTGCCCGCAGCGCGGCGACCCGCCGCTCCCGGCGCGGTCCGGCGAGCAGGTGCCCGGCGGCGGCGAGCAGGCCGAGCGCGCCCACCACCAGCCAGTGCCGCTCGCCCAGGTGTTCCAGGCTGAGCCCGCCGAGCGCCGGCGCCACGAACGACGCGGCCGGGAACGTCAGGTAGAACACCGACTGGTAACGGGCGCGCAGGTCGGGTGGCGCGAGGTCCGCGTTGATCTGCGCGTTCGGCGGCGCGGCGAGCATCTGCCCGACCGTCCAGACCACCGCCGCGCCGAGGTAGAGCGGCAGCCCGTCGGCCGCTGTGAGCGCGCCGAACCCGAGCGCCATCAGGCCGGTCGAGACGGCCAGCACGCTCGACTTCCGGTACGGCTCGATGAGCCGGGGCACGAACAACTGCCCGGCCACGATGAGCGCCCCGCCGAGCGCCACCACCAGCCCGTACGCCGACGGGCGCAGGCCGTCCTCGCGCATCGCCAGCGGCATGATCGTGGAGGTCTGCATGGTCAGCACGGCCAGCAGGAACGTCAGCCCGACGAACACCAGGAACGTGCGGTCGGTCAGCGCGGTGTGCAGCCCGGGACGGCGTCCCACCACCGCCCGTGGTGTGAGCGCCGGCCGCCGGGTGAGCGTCTCCGGCACCTTCAGCGCGATCACCACCGCCGCGGCCAGCGTGGCTCCGGCGTCGACCAGGAACAGCGCGGTGAAGCTCGCCTCGGCGAGGATGCCGGCCAGCAGCGAGGCCACCGCCATGCCCAGGTTGAACGCCCAGAACTGCAGGTTGAACGCGCGGGAGCGGCGCGCCTCGGGCACCACGTCCACGATGGCGGCCACGAACGCCGGGCTGGGCATCGAGTGCGCCACTCCGACCAGCGTGGCGAGTGCGGCGATCACCGCCAGGTGCGTGCTGAACGCCAGCGCCGCCATCAGCCCGGCGGCGGCGAGGTGGGCGGCGAGCAGCGTGGCCCGCCGTCCCCACCGGTCGGCCAGTACGCCGCCGAGCAGCGTCCCGGCCGCGCCGCCGATCCCGTACGCGCCGACCACCAGCCCGGCCAGCGACGGCGGGGCGCCCCGCGCGGCGGTCAGGTAGAGCGACAGGAACAGCAGCGCGAACGCGCCCGCCCGGTTGATCAGCAGACCGGACCAGAGGTACCAGAACGTGGCTGGTAGTCCGCCGGCTGTGTCGTCCCACCAGCGCCGCAGGCCGCGCACCCGTCCTCCAGGAAAGTTTCCTTACCGATTCCTTCCCGTACCGTATCCACCCGCCTTCGGGCGGCCGCGTCGGGGCGTACTCAGGAACCGGCCCGGACCGGCGCGGCGGGTGCGGTCGCAGCGGCCTCGGCCGACTCGGGCGCCGGGGAGGCGGTGACGGTGACCGGCGTGACGGGCGTGCCCACGGCGCGCAGCGCGACCGCGCGGCGCTCCCGGGCCGGGCCGGAGATCAGGTGGGCGACCGCCGCCACGACGCCGATGCCCGCGCAGCCGAGCCAGAGCGTGCTGTTGCCGGCGTTCTCCCGGACCAGGCCGCCCAGGATCGGCGCGGCGGCGCCGGCGAGCTGCCAGGACAGCGAGAAGACGCCCTGGTAGCGCCCGCGCAGCGCGGCCGGGGACAGCTCGGCGATCAGGGTGGCGTTGGACGGCGAGTTGAGCATCTCGCCGACGGTCCAGATCAGCACGGTGAGGCCGTAGAGCCAGACCGTGTCGGCGAACGCGGTGAGCCCGAACCCGGCGCCCATCACCAGCGCCGCGAGGGCCAGCACGTGCGAGCGGCTGCGGCCCTTGATGAGCCGGGGTACGAACAGCTGGCCGACCACGATGAGCACGCCGTTCAGTGCGATCACCGAGCCGTACGTGGCCGGGCTGAGCCCGGAGTCGCCCATCGCGATCGGCAGCATCGAGATGTGCTGGAGGAACACCAGCGCGGCGAGCAGGTTGAGCGCGACGAAGCCGAGGAACACCCGGTCGGCGAGGATGGTGCGCAGCGCCCCCGCCGGCGCCGGCATCCCCTTGACCGGGAGAGCGGTGACCGGGCCGCGGGTTTCGCCGACCTTGGCGAAGATGATCAGCGCGGTCACGAGTGTGGTGGTCGCGTTCACCAGGAACAGCAGCAGGTAGCTGCCCTGGGCGGCGAAGCCGGCGAGCACTGCGGCGCAGGCGAAGCCGAGGTTGATGGCCCAGTAGTTCAGCGAGAAGGCGCGCAGCCGGTCCTTGTCCGGCACGACGTCGACCATCATGGCGCCGAAGGCGGGGCGGGCCGCCTCGGCGAACGCGCCGAGCAGCAGCGCGCCGACTGCGACCGCCCAGAGCGGGCGGGCGAAGCCGAGCGCGATCATCATGCCCGCCGCGCCGACGTGCGCGGTGAGCAGCGTGGGCCGCCGTCCCCAGCGGTCGGTCAGGGTGCCGCCGATGGTGGTGCCGACCGCGCCGCCGGCGCCCCAGAGGCCGATCACCAGTCCGGCCTGGGAGGCGGAGAAGCCGCGTTCCTGGGTCAGGTAGATGGCCAGGAAGATCAGGACGAACGAGCCGAGCCGGTTGATCAGCGTGCCGGCCCAGAGGTACCAGAACGTCCGTGGCAGGCCACCGGCTGTGTCCTGGAACCAGCCCCGTACCGTCCGCATCCCGACGCCCCCCGCTTGGTAATGACCGACCTCTTTAAGACGCCTTACAACCTAGTGCCGGCCCGGAGCCGTGGTCATCAGGTTTTCCACGTGGTGGTCGTCACCACAGGTCGCCGCGTGTCCGCCCGCGCCGTACGGCAGGATGATCGGCATGACTGCGAGCGAGGGGCCCACCGTCGGGACGCTGGTCCTGCTGCGGCACGGCGAGAGCGACTGGAACGCCAAGAACCTCTTCACCGGCTGGGTCGACGTCGACCTGACCACCAAGGGGGAGACCGAGGCGCGGCGCGGCGGCGAGCTGCTGCGCGAGCACGACCTGCTGCCGGACGTGGTGCACACGAGCCTGATGCGCCGAGCCATCCGCACCGCCGAGCTGGCGCTGAACGCCGCCGACCGGCACTGGATCGCGGTACGCCGGTCGTGGCGGCTCAACGAACGCCACTACGGCGCCCTGCAGGGCAAGGACAAGAAGCAGACCCTCGACGAGTACGGCGAGGAGCAGTTCATGCTCTGGCGCCGCTCGTACGACACGCCGCCGCCGCCGATCGACGACGCGGACGAGTGGTCGCAGGTCGGCGACCCCCGGTACGCGCTGCTGCCGACCGAGCTGATGCCGCGCACCGAGTGCCTGAAGGACGTCGTCGACCGGATGCTGCCCTACTGGTACGACTCGATCGTGCCGGACATCCTGGCCGGCCGGACGGTGCTGGTGGCCGCGCACGGCAACTCGCTGCGCGCCCTGGTCAAGCACCTCGACCAGATCTCCGACGACGCGATCGCCAAGCTGAACATCCCCACCGGCATCCCGCTGCGCTACGACCTGGACGCCGACCTGCGCCCGCAGGTGCTCGGCGGGACGTACCTGGACCCGGACGCGGCGAAGGCTGCCGCCGCCGCGGTCGCCAACCAGGGCCGCTGAGCCTGGGTGTAAGGAAGGGCCCCTTTTTAACGTCTGCGGTAAAGGAAGGGCCCCTTATTAACACTCAGTGTTAATAAGGGGCCCTTCCTTGCACAGGGTCAGGCGGACGTGGAACCGGTGATCAGGTAGACCACGTGCTCGCCCGCGTTCACCGCGTGGTCGGCGAAACGCTCGTAGAAGCGACCCAGCAGCGTCGCGTCGATCGCCGTCTCCACCCCGTACGGCCAGTCGTCGCCGAGCAGCACGCCGAACAGGCTCTTGTGCAGGTCGTCCATCGCGTCGTCGTCGCTGTCCAGTTCGGCGGCCACGTCGGCGTCCGGCTTGGCCAGCACCGAGCCGATCTTCTCGGCCATCCGGTCGGCGATTCCGGCCATGTCGGTGAAGACCGGCCGCAACTCGGCCGGCACCGCCGGGGAGGGGTGGCGGCGCAGCGCCGTCTTCGCCACGTGGTCGGCCAGGTCGCCCATCCGTTCCAGATCGGCTGCCACGTGCAACGCGGTGATCATCGCCCGCAGGTCGGAGGCGACCGGCGCCTGCCGGGCCAGCAGGTCACAGACCCGCTCCTCCACGTGCCGGTAGAGGTCGTCGATCTCGGCGTCCCGCGCGATCACCGTCTCGGCGGCCGTCCGGTCGGCGGTGAGCAGCGCCTTGGTGGCCTGCCGCATGGCCGCGCGTACCGCCTCGGCCATGTCCACCAGCAACTGGCTGACAATCTGCAGGTCGGCCCGGAACTCGTCGCGCATCGTCACTTCCTGGGGTCGGTGGCCGCCACCCGAGGGGGTACGGCAGGAGCAGGTGCGCGCCCCACGCTAGGCCGAACGGTCGGCACCAGGGTGAACGCGGATGAACGACGCGGGGCCCACAGGTGAACTTTGCCGAAAGCGAGAGTGGTTCGTCCCTTTGTGCCCGATACCCGGGTTAACAATGACCCTACGATCGCCGGGTGGAATGGGCGGTGGCCGTCGTGGTGGCCGGAGCACTGGTGACCGGACTGGTCGCCGGGGCGCTGCTGTCCGGACCCGTTGACGAATGGCGGCGCCGCCGGGCGTCGCGGGGCGGCGGGCTCCTCCGTCGTGACGCAGGGAGGACGACCATTCCGGACGACCAGCAGGGGGGCCTATCCGGGCTCGGCCGCAAGACGATCGACTCGCTGCGCGCAGGCGTGGTGGTGCTCGGCCCGGACGACGTGCCGGTGCTGGTGAACCCCGCCGCCCGGGCGATGGGACTGCTCCGTACCGGGGCGACGCCGGGGTCGATCGCGGCGCACCCGTTGATCCGTACCCTCGCCGGGCAGGTCCGCCGCACGGGCGTGCGGCGCGATATAGAGCTGGACCTGCCCCGGGGCCGCGACAGCGGCGGGGACAACCCGCTCGGCGTGCACCTGCGGGCGATGGGACTGGGCTCCGGCTACATCTCGATCGAGGCGGTCGACGTCACCGAGTCGCACCGTCTCGCGCGGGTACGCCGGGACTTCGTCGCGAACGTCAGCCACGAGCTGAAGACGCCGATCGGTGCGCTGCAACTGCTCGCCGAGGCGCTCGTCGACGCCACCGAACCGGCCGCCGACGGCGCGCCCGACCTGTCCGAGGACCTGGTCGCCGCGCGGCGGTTCGCCGAGCGGATCCAGCACGAGTCGACCCGGCTCGGCCGCCTCGTGCAGGAGCTGCTGGAACTGACCCGCCTCCAGGGCGCCGAACCGCAGCCCGCGCCCGAGCCGGTCTCGGTGGACTGGGTGCTCGCCGAGGTCGTCGACCGGACCCGCACCGCGGCCACCGCGCGCCGGGTGGAGATCGCCGTGGGTGGGCAGCGGGGCCTGACCGTGTACGGGAGTGACAGCCAACTCGCCACCGCTGTGGCGAACCTGGTGGAGAACGCCATCAACTACTCCGGCGAGGACACCACGGTCCGGGTGACAGTCACCGGCACCGAGGAACACGTCGAGATCGCCGTGGCCGACCAGGGCATCGGCATCGCCCCGAACGAGGTCGACCGGATCTTCGAGCGCTTCTACCGGGCCGACCAGGCCCGCTCCCGGTCCACCGGCGGCACCGGCCTGGGCCTGGCCATCGTCAAACACATCGCCAGCAACCATGGCGGCCGGGTGGACGTGTCGAGCACCCTTGGTGGGGGGTCGACGTTCACTCTCCGGCTGCCCGCACGCCCCCCGGACGACCTGGAGGCGACACTCGCCTCCGCTGGGATCGAGGCCGGCCCGGCCGAGCTCCGGCAGGTCTGACCACAGGAAAGGAAACACCCGTTGAGCCGCGTACTGGTGGTCGAGGACGAGGAGTCGTTCTCCGACGCCCTGTCCTACATGCTCCGCAAGGAGGGGTTCGAGGTCTCCGTCGCCGCGACGGGCCCCGCCGCCCTCACCGAGTTCGACCGGACCGGCGCCGACATCGTGCTGCTCGACCTGATGCTGCCGGAGATGTCCGGTACCGAGGTCTGCCGGCAGCTCCGCCAGCGCTCGCACGTGCCGATCATCATGGTCACCGCGCGGGACAGCGAGATCGACAAGGTGGTCGGCCTGGAGATCGGCGCCGACGACTACGTGACCAAGCCGTACTCGCCGCGCGAACTGGTCGCCCGCATCCGGGCGGTGCTGCGCCGGCAGAGCGCCGAGTCGAACGAGACGGGCGCGCCGACGCTCGCCGCCGGCCCGGTCCGGATGGACATCGAACGGCACGTGGTGACGGTCGGCGGCGCTGGGGTGCAGCTCCCGCTCAAGGAGTTCGAGCTGCTGGAGCTGCTGCTGCGCAACGCCGGGCGGGTGCTCACCCGGGGTCAGTTGATCGACCGGGTCTGGGGTGCCGACTACGTGGGCGACACCAAGACGCTGGACGTGCACGTGAAGCGGCTGCGCTCCAAGATCGAGCCGGAGCCGTCCGCCCCGCGCTACATCGTCACGGTCCGGGGCCTGGGCTACAAGTTCGAGCCCTGACCCCCCTCCCCCGGCCGCCCTATCCCGCCACCCCTCGCCGATCTTGGAGTTGTGGCGCCACGACATGCCCGCTTTGGCGCGCTTCGCGAGGCACCACAACTCCAAGATCGCCGGGTCGGCGCGGGACGGTGGTCAGCTCCCGCCGATCCCCGGCCAAGACCTGCCCAAGCCCTCGGCCCCACCCGCCGATCTTGCACTTAGGTACCCGGCAAACCGCGTGAATGGGACACCTGAAGGGCTCGAACTGCAAGATCGCGCAGGCGAGCCGCGCGGCGCTTCACTCCCGCCCCCGAGCCGGCCCCGGGGGCGCGTCGATCATGAACTTGGCGGCGGTCGGTGTCCGTTTTGTCGCCGCTAACCTCATGATCGAGGGTGGGGCCGAGCGCGTGAACCTCGTGTCGTGTCGGGCGGCAGGGTGGCGGCTGCCGTGCGGGGTGCCCCCACCGGGCGATCATCGCGCTGGGCTCGGCGCCTGATCCCGACTCCCGGTGGAGTGGTGCTGGCGGTGCTGGGGGTGCAGGTGGTGCTGGTGGGAGGGTCCGGGGGGTGCGGCGAGGTGCGGGGCGCGGGAGTGTCGTGCCGGTTTGGGCGGGGGTGTTCGGTTCGGGGGTGGTGGGTGGCACTCTGGGAGTGGAATCGCGGGCGGGTGGGTGGCGTTGTATCCGGGTGAACGACCGAGCGAGGCGCGCCCCGCGAGCGGGGTGGCATCTGCAAGGCCTCGGGAATCATCCCGGGGCCGCTGGTCGTTGAGTACGGTTCCGGCGACGTGAGCCGCGGGGAATCATCCTGGCCGGCTGGTCGTTGAACACGGGTTCCGACGACATGAACCCCCGCGCCTGCTCTCCGGAGGCGTGTGGCGCCCCCGGGAATGATGGCGGGTGGCGGGTCGTTGAACATGCTTCCGGCGCCGCGACGAGGCACCCCCCGGCCCTCGCGAGCAGCCGGATCCCCCGAAGACTTTTTTGAGCGCCTGACGGTGCTCGCACCCGCGCCGACCCCCCTGTCGGTGTGGGCGTCGATCCCCCGAATGGAGCCCCCCATGAACACGATCCTGGCTAAGAGCATTCTGGGTGTTGCTGGTCTGGCTTTCACCGGTGGCGTGTTCGCCGGTCCGGTGGCTGCTCACGCGGCGGACACCACCCACACCAAGTCGGTTGCGGTGACGGTGCAGGGTGACAAGCTGATCCCGCATGGTGTGCAGGGTGAGCAGTCGCGCATCGACCTCAACGACGAGCAGATCAAGAACGTGAAGGCGATCATTGCGGCGACGAAGAAGGCCGGTATGGACGAGCGTGCCGCGGTCGTGTCGATCGCGACGGCGTTGCAGGAGTCGAAGCTGGAGAACCTCGGCCACCTCGGTGACCGTAACGACCATGACTCGCAGGGCCTGTTCCAGCAGCGCCCGTCGAGCGGTTGGGGCACGGTGGAGCAGATCACCGACCCGGAGTACTCCACGACGGCGTTTCTGAAGGGTCTGAAGCAGGTCGACGGCTGGCAGGACATGCCGCTGACCAAGGCCGCCCAGACCGTTCAGGTGTCGGCTTACCCGGACCACTACGCCCAGTGGGAGCAGCAGGCCGCCGACCTCGTCGCCCAGCACTGGAACAGCTAAGACGAACAAGTCAGACCAAGCTGAAGGCCGGCACCCCGAACCAACGGGGTGCCGGCCTTCACTCGCTTGCGGGGTGCGGGGCGATCTGACCCTGGCGCTGCCGGGCGGCGCAGAGTTCGGCCAGCTTCGCGTACGCGGGCGCGCCGATCAGCGCGGTCAGCTCCGGCCCGTACGAGACGTACATCGGCTCGGCGCCGACGTGCGCGTCGGTGGAGGACGTGCACCACCAGTCGAGGTCGTGCCCGCCGGCGCCCCAGCCGCGCCTGTCGAACTCGGCCAGCGTGGAGACCAGCACCTTCGTGTTGTCCGGCCGCTTGTGCCACTCCTGGTCGCGGCGTACCGGCAACTGCCAGCAGACGTCCGGCTTGTACTCCAGCGGGTGCACGCCGTCGCGCAGCGCCTGGGCGTGCAGCGCGCAGCCGCCCCCACCGGGGAAGTCGGCGTCGTTGAGGAACACGCACGGGGCGTCCACGTCGCGGGTGGCGGTACGCCGGGCCGGCGTCTTGCCGTCGACGGTGTCGTTCTCGGTCCAGTTCTTGAAGCCGCGCCGGAAGTGCTGCCACGTCTCCGGCGTCAGCCGCTTCACCGCTGCCCGGACCCGCTTCTCGTCGTCGGAGTCGGTGAAGAACGCGCCGTGCGAGCAGCACCCGTCGGCGGCGCGTCCGGCGATGATGCCGTGGCAGCCCTGACCGAAGATGCACGTCCAGCGGGACAGCAACCAGGTCAGGTCGGCGCGGACGACGTGCTTCGCGTCGGCCGGGTCGACGAACTCGATCCACTCCCGTGGGAAGTCCAGCCCGACCTCGCGGCTGCGCGGGTCCTCGGGGTCGTCCACCAGCACGTGAAGCTCGATCTGCCCTGTCACTCGGACCAGCGTACGCGCGGTGACCCCGCCCGGCCGCCGAGCCGACGAAACGTGTTGGCCCTAGGGTCTTCCCCATGCGACTGGGTGTCCTCGACGTCGGTTCCAACACGGTGCACCTGCTGGTGGTCGACGCCCACCACGGCGCGCATCCCTGGCCGGCGCACTCGGAGAAGGTGGTGCTGCGGCTGGCCGAGCAGATCGGGCCGGACGGCGCGCTCACCGACGGCGGCGCGGACGGCCTGGTCAAGGCGGTCGGCATGGCCCGGGCGGCGGCTGACGGGCTGGGCGCCGAGGATCTGCTGGCGTTCGCGACGAGCGCGGTCCGCGACGCCACGAACGCCGCCGACGTGCTGGCGCGCGTCCGCGACGAGACGGGCGTACGCCTGGAGGTGCTCTCCGGCGCGGACGAGGCGCGGATGACGTTCCTGGCGGTGCGGCGGTGGTTCGGCTGGTCCGCAGGGCGGCTGCTGGCGATGGACATCGGCGGCGGCTCGCTGGAGCTGGCCGCCGGCATCGACGAGCACCCGGACGTGGCGATCTCGCTGCCGCTCGGCGCGGGGCGGCTCAGCCGGGAGCGGCTCGCCGTCGATCCGGCCGGCACGGCGCCGCCGTCGGCCGAGGCCGTGGAGGAACTGCGGGCGTACGTGAACGCGCAGCTCGACCCGGTGGTGGAGCAGTTGACAGCGGTGGGCTGGGAGCGTCCGGTGGCCACCTCGAAGACGTTCCGCACGCTGGCCCGGCTGGCCGGCGCCGCGCCTTCGGGTGCGGGTCTGTGGGCGCGCCGCAGCCTGACCCGTACCGGCCTGCGGCAGGTGCTGGGGTTCATCAGGCACATCCCGCCGGCCCAGTTGCCCGAGCTGGAGGGGGTGAGCGCGCAGCGGGCCCACCAGCTCCTCGCGGGCGCGGTGGTGGCGGAGGCGGTGATGCGGCGCCTCGACGTGGACTGCGTGGACATCTGCCCGTGGGCGCTGCGGGAGGGCGTCATCCTGCGCCGGCTGGATCAGCTCGCGCCGATGTGACAGTACGAGCGCTCTGGGTTGCTTTGCGCTTGCTCGTCCCGATGCTCGCTGGCGGTTGGAGCTACCCTCGGAGGTGTGACTTACCGCGTTCCGGTGCTCCTGTCCACGTCCTCGGTCTTTCCCGAACGGACCGCGGCGGCGTTCCAGCTCGCCGCCGAGCTCGGCTACGACGGCATCGAGGTGATGGTCTGGACCGACCCGGTCAGCCAGGACGCGGGCGCGCTGCGCGGCCTCGCCGAGCACTACGGCGTCCCGGTGCTGTCGGTCCACGCCCCGTGCCTGCTCGTCACCCAGCGGGTGTGGAGCCCCGACCCGTGGGAGCGGCTGCGCAAGGCCGCCGAGCTGGCCGAGACGCTGGAGGCGCCCACTGTCGTGGTGCATCCGCCGTTCACCTGGCAGCGTGACTACGCGCGTACCTTCGCCGACGGGCTTGACACGATCGCCGGGCAGTTCGGCGGCCTGCACTTCGGGGTGGAGAACATGTACCCGGTGCGGATGGCCGGGCGGCAGTTCGTCCCGTACGCGCCGGGCTGGGATCCGACCGAGATCGGGTACGCCTCGTACACGCTGGACCTGTCGCACTGCGCGGCCTCGCACACCGACGCGATGGCGATGGCCGACCGGATGGGTTCCGGGCTGGCGCACGTGCACCTGGGCGACGGCACCGGCGAGGGGCGCGACGAGCACCTGGTGCCCGGTCGCGGCGGTCAGCCCTGCGCGGAGATGCTCCGCTCGCTCGCCGGGCGGGGGTTCACCGGCTCGGTGGCGGTGGAGGTGACCACCCGGGGCGCGAAGAGCCGCGCGGTCCGCGAGGCGGACCTGCGGGAGTCGCTGGAGTTCGCCCGGGCCAACCTGACCGCGCCGTCGCCGGTCGACGTCTGACCGGCACGCGCCGCCCCGGCCGCCGTTCGAGCAAGGGCGGCCGGAGCGCTGCGGAGGTCAGCTCACCGGGGACAGCGGCTGCGCCGGGACGGCCTGCTCGCCGACCGCGGCCCGCTTGCGGGCCCGGTGCGCTGCCACGTGGGAGCGGGTGGCGCAGCGCTCGGAGCAGAACCGCCGGCAGCAGTTGGACGAGGTGTCCAGGTAGACGTTGCCGCAGCGGTCGTCGGCGCAGACCCCGAAGCGGGCGCTGCCGTACTCGCACAGCCACACCGACAGGCCCCAGACCGCGCCGGCCAGGTATTCGGAGGAGACCGACGCGCCCCGGCTGGTCACGTGCATGTGCCAGTCGGAGGAGTCGTGCCCGGAGATGCGCGGCTGCACCGGGAACGCCTCCAGCATCGCGTTCAGTTCGGAGACCGCGTCGGCGTCCCGGCCCGAGGTGCCGTACTCGAAGACGTCCCGGAGGCGTTTCTGCGCCCGCCGGAAGATCGCCAGGTCCCGTTCCGCGACCTCGTCGCGCATCCAGCCCTGCTCGTCCGAGAAGACGGCCCGCAGGCCGTCCAGGTCGTCCAGCCGGGCGTTGACGAGCTCGACCCCGGTCCGGGCGTACGCGTCGAAGTTCACGACACCAACGGTAGACGACTCAGAGCACACGCGGTGCGTCGATGTAGTGGGGCAGGAACCGCGCGTAACCGTCAGTGATGAGGCTCTCGCTCTCACGGACCCCGGCGCCTGCCGACTCGCCGTCCACGATCCAGCTGCCGAGCACCGTCCGGTTGCCCTCGAACTCGGGCAACGCGCGGAACTCCTGGAAGCAGAAGCCCTCGTCGCCATAGATCCCCGGGTTGGTGATCTCCGTGTCGCCGGTCACGATCCGTACCGAGCCGCCCTCGCGGCCGAGCAGCGGCTTGGCCACGTACTCGGTCATGCCGCGCGGCGAGTCCAGGTACGCGGGCAGCAGGTAGTCGTGCCCCGGGTACATCTCCCAGAGCACCGCCAGCAGCGCCTTGTTCGACAGCAGCAGCTTCCAGGCCGGCTCGATCCAGGTGGTGGGCGTGCCCGGGTCGAGCGCCGGCCGCCCGTACGGCTCGGCCAGCATCCACTCCCAGGGGTAGAGCTTGAAGCAGGTGGTGATCGGCCGATCGTCGGCGTCGACGAAACGCCGCCCGTCCCAGCCGACCCGCTGGATCGGCATGAGCGTCACGTCCAGCCCGGCCTGGCGGGCCGTCTCGGCCAGGTAGCCGGCGGTGATCTGGTCCTCGCCCGACTCCTCCTCGGAGGACCAGAGCACGTGTGCCCTCGGCTCGTGCAGGCCGGCGCCGATCTTGGCCCACGCGCCGACCAGCCGTTCGTGCAGGCTGTTCCACTGGTCCGCGTCCGGGCGGGTGTGCTCCAGCCAGTACCACTGCACGATGCTCGCCTCGACCAGCGCGGTCGGGGTGTCGGCGTTGTACTCCAGCATCTTCGGCGGTCCGCTGCCGTCGTACCAGAGGTCGAACCGGCCGTAGAGCGTCGGCGGGGACTCCCGCAGCGAGCGGGCGACCGCCTCGGCGGCCCACTCGGGGATGCCGAACTCGGCGTACCGGCGGCGGGCCACCACGTGCTCGGCGGCGGCCACCGACATCCGGTGCAGTTCCTCCGTGGCCTCCTCCAGCCGGAGCACCTCGTCGAGCGTGAACGAGTACGCCGCAGTCTCGTCCCAGTACGACATGATCTCGCCGTCGGGCAGCTCGGTGTCCACGTACACCAGGCCCTGGGCCCGGATGGTCTCGTCCCAGCCGGGGCGCGGCGTGCTCGCCTCGCGGCGCACGTCAGCCGCCGCAGGAGGCGAGGTGGGTGCCGAAGCCGCCGCGCTCGGGCAGCGCGGCGGTCGGGGCGGGTTCGCCGCGCGCGGCGGTGGCCGGCGCGGGCACGAGCAGGGCGACCGCGACGGTGTCGCCGCCTCCGCCGGCCGGTCCGAGCGCGCAGTCGTCATCGTCGTCGTCGTAACCGTTGTTGCAGCCGGAGAGCGCGAGGGCCAGCGCGGTCAGCGCGCCGAGCTGCACGGAGGCCGAGCGGAGCCGGCGCCGGGGGTGTCGTCGATCCACGTGAACGTTGTAGCCGATCCCCGCCAGCCGGGGGTGCCCGGGCCGGTCGGAGGGCGGGAGGGAACGGGCCTCGGACGCACCCGGCGAGGGCCCGGTGGTGAGCGTTACGCTCGGCTCATGCTCCGTTCCGTCATCCTCGCCGCCTCCCGGTCTACCCAGGTGGAGCGGCTCGTCGCGACGGCCCCGTTCACCCGGGACGTCGTCCGCCGGTTCGTCGCCGGCGCCGCCACCGACGACGCGCTGCGCGCAACCCGCGAGCTGGTCGCCGACGGCCAAGCGGTCACCCTCGACTACCTGGGCGAGGACACCACCACCCCGGAGCAGGCGAACGCCACCCGGGACGAGTACCTCACGCTGCTGAGCCGCCTCGCCGCCGCCGGGCTCACCCCGGCCGCCGAGGTCAGCGTGAAGCTGTCCGCGCTGGGCCAGATGTTCGACGAGCAGCTCGCGTACGACAACGCGCGGGCGATCTGCGCGGCGGCCGACGCGGCGGGCACCACTGTCACGCTGGACATGGAGGACCACACCACCACCGACTCGACGCTGGACATCCTGGCGAAGCTCCGCAAGGACCACCCGGGGACGGGTGCGGTGCTCCAGGCGTACCTGCGGCGGACCGAGTCGGACTGCCGGGAGCTGGCCTCGGCCGGGTCGCGGGTGCGGCTGTGCAAGGGCGCGTACAAGGAGCCGGAGTCGGTGGCGTACCAGTCCGCCCGCGAGGTGGACAAGTCGTACGTGCGCTGCATGAACGTGCTGATGTCCGGCGACGGCTACCCGATGCTCGCCACGCACGACCCGCGGCTGATCGCGATCGGCGAGGACCGGGCGCGCTGGTTCGACCGCGACCCGGGCCGGTTCGAGTTCCAGATGCTCTACGGCATCCGCCCGGAGGAGCAGCAGCGCCTGGTCGGCGAGGGCTACACGGTGCGGACGTACGTCCCCTACGGCGACCAGTGGTACGGCTACCTGATGCGCCGGCTCGCGGAGCGCCCGGCCAACCTGGCGTTCTTCGGCCGCGCGGTGCTGTCGAAGAAGTGAGTCAGTCGTTCGACCAGGCCCGGGTGCACAGCACGAGGCGGTAGCCGTCCGGGTCGGCGAACGTGACACCCCACCTGTCCCAGTACGGGCCGGCGGAGACCCTGGTCCCGCCGGCCCGTTCCAGTCTCGGGACCAGCTCGTCGTCGGCCGGGCCGTCGAGATAGAGCACGAACAGGTCCTCTCCGGTGGGACGCGGCTCGACCGCGAGCGTCGCGCCGCCGACCAGCTCCAGGTGCCAGCCGGCCCCGGGCAGCCCGAGCATCACCAGGTCGTGCTCGTCCGCGTGACCGCCCTCGCTCCGGTAGAGCACGTCCAGGCCCAGCCCTTGCGTCCAGAACCGTTCGGCGGCGGCGAGGTCGCGGCTCGGGCGGGCGAGGCGTACGTGGGTGTCGGCGGTGATCGGCATGCCCGGGATCGTGCGACCTCATCCCGGGTTGAGGTCAAGCTTGACGGTGGTTGGCTAATACCATTAGCTTTACGGCTATGACGGTTAGCCAAGTGGCGCGGGACGGCGGCACGATCGCGTACGAGGTGCACGGGTCGGGACCGCTCGTGGTCCTCTCGCACGGCATGGGGGAGAACCGGGCGGCCTTCCGCCACCTGACGCCCCGGCTGGTCGCGGCCGGTTACCGGGTCGCATCGGTCGACGTACGCGGGCACGGCGACTCCAGCCCGCGCTGGCCCACGTACGCCCCCGAGCACGTCGGCGGCGACCTGCTCGCCGTGGTGCGGGCGCTCGGCGGGGAGCCCGCCACCCTGGTCGGCAGCTCGTCCAGCGCCGCCGCGGTCGTCTTCGCCGCCGCCGAGGCGCCGGAACTGGTCAGCGGCATCGTGCAGATCGGCGCGTTCGTCGGCACGCCGAAGCCGAACCCGCTGATGCGGGTCGCGCAGGCCGCAGTACTCCGTAGCCCTCGCCTGTTCGGGCTGTTCCACCGCACGCTGTTCCCGTGCGGGCGCCCGGCGGACGACGCCGCGTACCGCAGGGAGCTGGTCGCCAAGCTGCGCGGGCGGATGGCCGCGGTGCGCGGCGTGGTCGCACCGGCCGACCCGCACTGGACCGCGCGGGCGCCCGAGGTGCGCCGCCCGGTGCTGGTGCTGATGGGCACGAAGGACCCGGACTTCCCCGACCCGGGCGCCGAGGCGCGGGCCGCGCGCCGGCTGTTCGCCGTCGCCGAGGCCCGGATGATCGCCGACTCCGGGCACTACCCGCACGCCGACCAGCGCGACGTCACCGCCGCCGACCTGGTCGAGTTCCTGGCGGTGACCGCGCGTGCCTAGGGCCGGCCTGACCCCGTCGACCGTCGTGCGGGAGGCCGCCACGCTCGCCGACGAGGTCGGCTACGAGAAGCTGACGCTGGCCGCGCTCGCCGCCCGCCTCGGCGTCGCGCTGCCGAGCCTCTACAAGCACGTCCGGGGTGTGGACGCGCTGCACCAGAAGCTCGCCGTGCTCGCCACCGCCGAGATCGCCGACGTGCTCACGGCCGCCGCCGCGGGCCGGGCCGGTGGCGACGCGTTGCGCGCCGTCGCCGCCGCCTACCGGGCGTACGCGCGGCAGCACCCCGGCCGCTACCCGGCCGCCCAGCGGGCGCCCGACCCGGCCGACCCCGAACACCTCGCCGCCGGGCAGCGCGCGGTCGGCGCGGTCCGGGCCATCCTGCTCGGGTACGGCCTCGACGGCGACGCCGCGACCGACGCCATCCGGATGTTCCGGGCCGCCGTGCACGGCTTCGTCGCCCTGGAGGCGGCGGGCGGATTCGGGCTGCCCCGCGACACCGACCGTTCCTTCGGCGAACTCGTCGCCGGTCTGGACCGTGCCTACCTCTCCTGGGAGAACCGATGAAGGCGCTGCTGCTCGGCGCGATCTTCCTGCTGGAACTGGCCCTGCTGGGCTCGGCCGGATGCTGGGGCTTCACGCTCGGCACCGGCTGGCCGGTACGCCTGCTGGCCGGGCTCGGCACGCCGCTGGTGATCGCCGTGGTGTGGGGCCTGTTCTGCTCGCCGCGTGCCACAGTGACGCTGCCCGACCCGGCCAAGCTCGCCGTCCAGGCCGCCTGCTTCCTGACCGGCGGCGTCCTGCTGACCCTGGCCGGCCACACGGTGCCGGCGGTCGCCCTGGTGGCGCTCTGGGCAGCCGACAAGACGGCGTTGACGCTGACCGGCACCCCGATCTGAGAGATCTTGGTACGAACCGGCCCCCATCAGGGCGCTTTCGTACCAAGATCTCTCGGCGGGGCGGAACAGCGGCGGGACTCTTTCCCGGAACGCCCGATTGGTCGTACCCTTCGCCGGTGACCGACGGCGACGAGCAGCCTCCCGGCCGGACGACGGACGGCGACGAGCCTCGCCCCACCGTCGACGCCGACCGCGCCGCCGACGCGAGCGCCGCCAGCGTCAGCGCCGCTGCCGACGCCAGCGCTGACGACACGCGCGCTGACGACGCCCGCGTCGAAAACGCCGCCACCTCGGCCGGCGTGGACGCCGCCGTCGACACCATCGCACCGGCACCGGCACCGGCACCGGCACCGGACGCGGCGTCGTTGCCGCACCCCGCCGCTGGTCCGGCGTCGTACCCCGTACCCCTGGTGCAGCCGGACCCGACGCGGACGGTGCGGCAACGGCGGCGGTGGCCGCTCTGGACCGCGCTCGGACTCGCGCTCGGCCTGGTGGCGGGCGCCGTGCCCGGCGTGCTCCTGCGGGAGTCGGCGCCTGATGCGGCCGGGCGGTCGGCCGCGAACGCCGACCCGGGCACGGCGGCGCAGCGGCGGCTCGGCGAGCGGATGCTCGCGCTGCTGGACCGGCAGGCCGCCGCCCTCGTCGGCGCGGACCGCGCCGGCTTCCTCGCGGTCGCCGAGCCGGCGGCCCGGCCGGCGCTGAGCCGCCGGTACGCGGCGCTGCGGGCGCTGCGGGTCACCACCTGGCGGCCGGCGGCGGACGGTGTGCCGGAGGCTGTCGAGGGGCGGCCGGGGGAGTGGCGGCAGACGGTGACGGTGGGCTACTGCTTCGTGGTGCCGGACTGTGCGCCGAGCACTCTGGAGCTGGGTGCGCGCTGGCGGCTGGCCGGGGAGGAACCCCGGCTGACCGCGCTGGAACCGTCCGGGGCGGACCCGGCCGGTGTACGGCCGTGGCAGATGAACGACCTGGCCGTGACGGTCGGCAAGCGGGTCGTGGTGGCCACCACGCCGGCCCAGCGGCGCAAGTTGCCCGGCCTGCTCGCCCAGGCCGAGACCGCCGCCCGGGCCGCGGACCGGTACGCGATCGGCGGCCGGCCGCCGGACCGGTACCTCGTCTACTACGCCGGGAAGGGCGAGTGGCAGCGCTGGTACGGAGGCGGGCGGCCGAAGTGGACAGCCGGTTACGCGGTGGGCGTCGGCGGTGGACGCCACGACGTGGTGCTCAACGCGCAGATCGTCACCCCGGCCGGCCTCGACGACCTGCTCCGGCACGAGCTGACCCACGCCGCCTCGCTGCCCGACCGGGGCTACGCCGACCGCGCGGACTGGTGGCTGGTGGAGGGGCTGGCCGAGTACGCCGGTGCCGACGGCCAGCCCGTACACCGCTACGACGGCCTGACCGAGGTGCGGGACCTGCTGCGCGGCGGCTGGTCCGGGCGGCTGGAGGCGGTGGCGCCCGCCGACGACGCGAGCGACGACCGGGTCGGCGGCGCGTACGGCGTCGGCTACCTGGCCGTACGCCATCTGGTCGACAGGTACGGCGAGCAGCGGATGCTGGACTTCTACCGGGCTGTGGTGCACCAGGGACGGACCCCGGAGCAGGCCGCCGACGAGGTGTTCGGCGACCCGTGGTCGATGCTGCACGACGACTGCGTGGCCTACGTGCGGGCCGTCGTCGGCTGAACGTCGACGCCTGTCGACGGGTCGTAGCATGGGCCGGGTGGCCCGCACTCCCTCGCCGCGGCTGCCCGCGGCCCGCCGCCCCCGTCTCGTCACCGTCGTGCTCGCCGTCGTCGCGCTGACCGGCACGACCGCCGCGTCCTGCGGCGACGACGCCCCGGCGGTCACCGTCGCCGAGGTGGGGCGCGCGCCGGTCAGCGAGGTGATCGACGCCCCGGCCACGGTGACCGCGCGGGCCGCGGCCACGCTCACCGCACCGGCCGACGGCACGCTGGCCCGCCTGCGGGTCCAGCCGGGACAGCGGGTGACCCGGGGGCAGGTGCTCGCGGTGATCGACTCGCCGTCGGCCCGGGACCGCCTGGCGAAGGCGCGGGACGCGCTGCGTGCGGCGAAGCGGGCCGGGCGGGGCACCGGCACGGGCGACCTGGGCGGCAGCCGGCGCGGCACCGACCGGGCCGCCGACGAGGCGTTCGCCGCCGCCCGCGCCGCCGCCGGCAAGGTGGGCGACCCGCAGGTACGCGCCGCGCTGCTGCTCCAGGTCTCCTCGGCGCAGCGGCAGTACGAGTCCGCCGCCCGTGCCGCCGACCGGGCGGTCGCCCAGGTGCAGCGCGGCGTCGCGGGCCTGAACAGCGCCGTCGGCGCGCTGTCGGCCGCGCAACGACTCCAGGCCCAGCAGGCGTACGACCTGGCGAAGGCGACAGTGGACGCGCTGACGTTGCGCGCGCCGATCGCCGGTGTGGTGCAGCCGGGCGGTACCCGGTCGGCGGCGCCGGCCGACCTGGCCGGGCTGCTCGGTGCGGCCGGTGGCGCGGCGGTGCCCGGTCTCGACCCGTCGGCGCTGGGCACGGGCGGGCAGGGCGGCCCGCCGCCGGGCGTGGACGACGCGATCCCGGCCGGTGGCCGGGTCACCGCCGGCACGCCGGTGCTCACAGTGGTGGACATCGGCCGGCTCGGCCTGCTCGCCGAGGTGGACGAGACCGACGTGCTGCTGGTCCGGGCCGGGGTGCCCGCGTCGGTCGAGCTGGACGCGGTGACCGGCGCGACGTACGACGCGACGGTGCGCTCGGTGGACGTGCTGCCCACCAGCTCGGCGCGGGGCGGTGTGACCTACCGGGTCCGGCTCGACCTCGGTGCCGGACGCCTCGGTGAGGCCGAGGCGGCACCGGCGCCCCGGCCCGGCATGAACGCGGTGGTGCGGCTGCGGGTGCGGGAGGCCGCCGACGCGGTGGCGGTGCCGGCGTCGGCGGTGTTCTCCGCCGACGGGCGGGACGCGGTCTGGGTGCTGCGCGACGGCCGGGCCGGCCGGGTGCCGGTGACGGTGGGCGTGCAGGGGCAGGACCTGGTGCAGATCGTCGACGGCGTACGAGCCGGTGACCGGGTGGTGGTGCGCGGGGCCGACCAGGTGCGCGACGGCCAGGAACTCCCGTGACCGTACCGGCGGTCGAGGCGGTCGACGTCTGGCGCACGTACGAGCTGGACGGTGTCTCGGTGTCCGCGCTGCGCGGGGTGTCGCTCACCATCGACCAGGGCGAGTACGTGGCGGTGATCGGGCCGTCCGGCTCGGGCAAGTCGACGCTCATGCACCTGCTCGGCGGGCTGGACCGGCCCAGCGGCGGCCGGCTGGTGATCGGCGGGCGGGACGTGACCACGCTCACCGCGCCGGAGCTGGCGACGCTGCGCAACGAGACCATCGGCTTCGTGTTCCAGGCGTTCCATCTGCTGGCCCGTACGTCGGCAGTGGACAACGTGGCGTTGCCGCTCGTCTACCGGGGTGTCGGGGCGCGGCAGCGGCGGGAGCGGGCGGCGGCGATGCTGGGCCGGGTGGGGCTCGGTCACCGGCTGCACCACCGGCCCAACCAGCTCTCCGGCGGTGAGCAGCAGCGGGTGGCGATCGCCCGGGCGCTGGTCACCGAACCGGCGGTGCTGCTCGCCGACGAGCCGACCGGCAACCTGGACAGCGCCACCGGCGAGGCGGTGCTGGAGCTGCTGGAACAGTTGAACGCCGAGTCCGGGGTGGCGCTGGTGATGGTGACCCACGACCAGGAGGTGGCCGCCCGGGCACACCGGCGCATCGCGGTACGGGACGGGCTCATCCGGTCCGACAGCCTTCATGATCGACCGGCGTCGGACGGCTCCGGCGTACCTGCGACACTGGACCCCGCTCCCAGCGCGGAGCCCCGGTCCGCGTCCGGAAGCGGCCCGGGGCACCCGCCCGGTGGCCCCGGTGGCGCCACCGGGGCCACCGGGCGCCTTCCGCGCGCCGCAGGCGGCCGTCAGCAGGGCGACGCCGGATGAGGCTGGCCGAGGCGTGGCGGGTGGCGTCGGACGCGCTGCGGGCCAACCGGATGCGCAGCCTGCTGACCATGCTCGGGGTGATCATCGGGGTGGCCTCGGTAGTGATCCTGGTGGCCATCGGCACCGGCACGAAGCAGCAGGTCGAGCAGCAGGTCGAAGGGCTCGGCTCGAACCTGCTGCTGGTGGTGCCGGGCCGGATCGAGGTGGGCAACGCGCCTGTGGTCTCGCCGCTGGACCTCAGCGACGCCGACGCGGTCTCCCGGGTGGTCGGCGACCCCGGCCGGGTCGCCGTCACGGTGGCCTCCGGCGCTACCGCACGGGCCGGCAACCGGTCCGACTTCACCACTGTGCAGGGCGTCCTGGAGACCACCCCGTCGGTGTTCACCAGGTCGCTGTCGCGGGGCCGCTACCTCACCGGGGCGGACGTGGACACCAGCCGCCGGGTGGCGGTGCTCGGCGACTCGGTGGCCCGCGCGCTCTTCCCCGATCGGGATCCGCTCGGTCAGCAGGTCACGCTGGCCGGGGTGCGGTTCCGGGTGATCGGCGTCTTCGCCCCGCTCGGGCAGAGCCTCGGCGTGGACCGGGACGACGAGGTGCACGTACCGGTGACGGCGGCGCAACGGCTGTGGGGCACCCAGCGCATCGACGGCATCGCGGTGAAGGCGCCGGACCGGGAGCGGATCGACGAGCTCGGCGACCGGATCGTCGCGGAACTGTCCCGCCGGCACCCGGACACCGAGTTCAGCGCCGTCACCCAGCGGCAGATCCTCGGCGTGCTCGGCGACATCCTGGGTGTCCTGACCGGCGTGCTGGCCGCCATCGCGGGCATCTCGCTGCTCGTCGGCGGCGTCGGTGTCTCCAACATCATGCTGGTCTCGGTACGCGAGCGGACCCGCGAGATCGGCCTGCGCAAGGCGGTCGGCGCCCGCCCCCGGGACATCGGCGTGCAGTTCCTGCTGGAGGCGGTGCTGCTGACATCGGTCGGCGGCCTGACCGGGATGGCGCTGGGCGTGGGCACCGCGCTGCTCGTGGACGCGTTCTCGCCGATTCCGGCGGCGATCACCTGGTGGTCGCTGGCGCTGGCGTTCGGCGTCTCCGCGGCGGTCGGCATCGTCTTCGGCGTGGTGCCGGCGCAGCGGGCCGGACGGCTCGACCCGGTGGTGGCGCTGCGCGCCGAGTAGACGGCGGTCGCCCGGATCGGACGAGACACCCGTCCGGGCGAAAAAGCCCTGGTGGACATCGGGTGAACGGCTGTCTCGCCATGATCAAAGGGTGGAAGGGATCGCGCAGGTCACAGCCGTCCCGCTACCGTACTGGTTACACGCGCGTCGCTCGTCGAGGCGGGAACACCTGCCCGGTGACACGCGCCGGGCACGGGAATGGGTCGGTGAGCCATGGCCGGGTCGCAGTCCGACGCACGGCTGTCGGATGTCAGGTTCCTGACCGTCGCCGAGGTGGCGACGGTCATGCGGGTCTCCAAGATGACCGTCTACCGCCTCGTGCACAGCGGTGAGCTGACCGCGGTACGGGTCGGCAGGTCGTTCCGGGTGCCCGAGCACGCCGTGCACGAATACCTCCGGGGCGCCTTCCAGGAGTCCGCCTGAGCCCTCGGCGCACCGTCCGCCGAGTGCGACGAAAAGGGGCATCGACGGGGGCGCGTTGGTCCTGCTGACGCACTCCGGTTAGGCTGGGCCACGACCGTGACCGCTCTCTGGTGTGCCCTGCCCACCACGCTGGTCCGGTCCGTTGTCCGCAAGCGGTCACGGCGCCACCCGTGGTGGTGCCGTCCGGTCCGCCCCGCACGTTGCATCGAAAGGCTGTCGTATGGGCTCGGTGGTCAAGAAGCGCCGCAAGCGCATGGCTAAGAAGAAGCACCGCAAGCTGCTGCGCAAGACCCGCGTCCAGCGTCGCCGTCTCGGCAAGTGACCGGGGCCGGGCAGCAGCCCGGCACCGGCACCACTTGCCAACTGTCGACCCTCGGAGGCTCAGGTGATCAGGCCGCGGACGTCCCGGCTCGATCCCGCCTGCCGCGCTAGGCGCATGACATGACCCCCGGTGACACCTCCGGTGCCCCGGGGGTCGTCGTCGTCACCGGGGTCGGGCGCTGGCTCGGCGCCCACGTGGCCGCCCGGCTCGCCGCCGACGAGCGGATCGAACGCGTCATCGGGGTCGACCCGGCACCACCCAACCCCGAGCTGACCGACCTGCTCTCCGACGTCGAACGCATCCGTCTGGACCTCGACTCGCTCGGCGGCCTCCTGCACGACCTCGACGTCGACACGGTGGTGCACCTGGCGCTCGTCACCGCCCCCGACCCGCAGCAGGGCGGCCGGGCGGGGATGAAGGAACAGAACGTCATCGGCACCATGCAGCTGCTCGCCGCCGCGCAGCGCGCGCCCCGGCTGCGCAAGCTCGTGGTCCGCTCGTCCACCGCCGCGTACGGGGTGTCGTTCCGCGATCCGGCCGTCTTCACCGAGGAGACCGAGCCGCGCGAGGTGCCGCGTGGCGGTTTCGGCCGCGACATCCTCGACATCGAGGGGTACGTCCGCGGGTTCCGCCGCCGTAGGCCCGACGTCACCGCGACGGTGCTGCGCTTCGCGCCGTTCATCGGGTACGCCGCCGACACCACGCTCACCCGCTACTTCTCCCAGCCGGTGGTGCCCACCGTCTTCGGCCGCGATCCGCGCCTGCAGTTCGTGCACTTCGACGACGCGCTGGAGGTGCTGCACCGGTCCGTCGCCGAGGATCACCCGGGCACGTACAACGTCGCCGGGCCGGGGGTGCTGTCGCTGTCGCAGGCGATCCGCCGGGCCGGCCGGGTGGCGGTGCCGGTGCTGGAACCGGGCCTGGCCGGGGTCGCCGCGGTCGCCCGCAGCCTGGGCTTCGGCCGGTACGGCTTGGACCAGGTGGACCTCTTCGTGCACGGTCGGGTGGTGGACACCAGCCGACTGGAGCGGGAGTACGGCTTCACGCCCCGCTCGACCGCCGCCGCGTTCGAGGACTTCATCCGCGCCCACCACGGCGGCGTCGTGGTCACCCGGGACCAGCTCGCCGCCGCCGAGCAGTTGGTGCTGGAGAGCATCCGGCAGGTCCGCTCGACCGTACGGGAGCGTTCGTGAGCAGCCCCGACGAGCGGCGTGACGCGCGTTACGACGTACCGCTGGGTGTGCCGGATCCGGGCGCGGAGCCCGCGCGGCGCAACGGGCACCGCCGGCTGACCGCGCCGTCCGCCCGCCCGGCGGCGCCGCCGGACGAGCCGGACACCTCCGCCGACGAGCCGGGCGCCTCCGCCGACGCGGGCGTTCCGGCCACGCGGCACCAGCCGGCGAAGAAGACAGTGGCCAAGAAGACGGTCGCGAAGAAGGCCGTGGCGAAGAAGGCCGTGGCCAAGAAGGCTGTCGTGCAGCAGGCCCCCGCGGACGAGGCACCGACCGGGAACGCGCCGTCGGGTCCGGCCGTGGCCGACCGTCCGGGGGACCACTGGGACCGCAAGGTGGCCCAGGGGCTGGCGTTCCTGCGGCGGCGGCTCGCCGGTGACTACGAGGTCGACGAGTTCGGCTTCGACCCCGACCTGACCGACGCGGTGGTCCACCCGCTGGTCCGGCTGCTCTACCGGGACTGGTTCCGCACCGAGGTCAGCGGCATCGAGCACGTACCAGACGAGGGCGCCGGTCTCGTCGTCGGCAACCACTCCGGCACCGTGGCGCTCGACGCGCTGATCCTCTCCACCGCGCTGCACGACCGGCACCCGGCGCACCGCTACCTGCGGCTGCTCGGCGCCGACCTGGTCTTCCGGATGCCCGTCGTCTCCGAGATAGCCCGCAAGACCGGCGGCACCGTCGCGTGCAACCCGGACGCGGAGCGGCTGCTCGGCAACGGGGAACTGGTGGGCGTGTTCCCGGAGGGCTTCAAGGGCGTCGGCAAGCTCTACGCCGACCGCTACAAGCTCCAGCGCTTCGGCCGGGGCGGGTTCGTCTCCGCCGCGCTGCGCACCGGTACGCCGATCGTGCCGGTGGCGATCGTCGGCGGCGAGGAGATCTATCCGATGCTCGCCGACATCAAGCCGCTGGCCCGGCTGCTCAAACTGCCGTACTTCCCGGTCACGCCGACGTTCCCCTGGCTGGGGCCGCTGGGCATGGTGCCGCTGCCGAGCAAGTGGCTGATCGAGTTCTGCCCGCCGATCCCGACCGCGCACCTGCGCGACGCGGCGGACGACCCGCTCGTGGTGTTCAACCTCGCCGACCAGGTGCGGGAGACGATCCAGCAGACGCTGCACAAGCTGCTCGAACGCCGGCCGGACCCGTTCGGCCCCTGAGCCGGGCCGCGCCGGTCAGGCGTCGCGGTGGCGGCGCCGGTGCAGCGCCAGACCGGCCGTGACCGCGCCGGCGAGCAGCCCGGCCGCCGCGGTGGAGGGCACGGCGATGCGTACGGCCCGGCGCCCGGTGCGGAAGTCGCGCACGTCCCAGCCCCGCTCGCGGGCCTGCCGCAGCAGCGCCGGGTCGGGATTGACCGCCACCGCGCGGCCGACCGCGCGGAGCATCGGCAGGTCGTTCGCCGAGTCGCTGTAGGCCGCGCACCGGGCCAGGTCCAGCCCTTCCACGGCGGCGAGCTGGGTGACCGCCTCGGCCTTCGCCGGCCCGTGCATCAGGTCACCGACCAGCCGCCCGGTGTACGCGCCGTCGACCACCTCGGCCACAGTGCCGATCGCGCCGGTCAGGCCGAGCCGGGTCGCGATCACCCGGCCGATCTCCACCGGGGCGGCGCTGACCAGCCAGACCCGCTCGCCCGCGTCGAGGTGGCGCTGCGCCAGGCGACGGGTGCCGGCCCAGATGCGCGGCGCCATCAGCTCGTCGAAGATCTCGTCGGTGAGGCGTTCCATGTCGTCGACCCGCCAGCCCTGGACGAAGGCGAGCGCGGCCTCCTTGGCCTGCGACATGTCGCCCGCGTGCTCGGTGGCGAGCAGCCGGAACCGTGCCTGCTGCCAGGCGAACCGGGCCAGGTCCCCGGTGGTGAAGTACTTCCGGGCGGCCAGCCCGCGGGCGAACCAGTAGATCGACGCGCCCTGCATCATCGTGTTGTCCACGTCGAAGAACGCGGCCGCGGTGGGGTCGGGCGTGACTGTGGTCGCCGGTGCCGACGGGGTCTCCGACCAGCCCGCGGTGTGCCCGTGCGCGTCGGTGCTGACGGTCACCTTCCGGCTCCCGGCCACGGCGACCTCCCTGCCTCGACGACGGCGTACGCCCTCCTCGTCGAGCGTATCCGGCACGATGTGACGGCCGGGTGTCCGCCGGGAGAAGTGTGGCGCGGTAGGCGTCCGCCGCTCAGCGGTCGGCCGGGCAGGTGGCCGGAGCGGGCCCGAGCATGTCGCTGGCCTGCGGCGCGGGCAGCCCGCAGGCGATCGCCTCGCGGAGCGCGTCGGCGCGCTTGCCCGCCGCGTCGAGCAGGGACAGCGAGCGGCGGGTGCGGTCCCGGTCGGCGTGGTCGGGCCGGTCGAGCAGGCCGCTGACCACCCGGCGCTGGCCGGCGAGGAAGGTGTCCACCGCGTCCAGCGCCGTCGGGTCCGAGCGCTGCGCGGCGACAGTGGTCAGCAGGCGTACGCCCTGGCGGGTGTCCGCGTCCATGTCGTCCAGGACGGCGCTGAAACCGATGCGGTCGTCGCGCACCGAGGCGGCCTCGTCGAGCCGGGTGCGGGCGAAGTCGAGGAAGAGCTGGCCTCGGCTGATGTCCGAGCTGGCGAGCGCGAGCTGGGCGCGCTCGGTGGAGCGCTTCATGCCGTACAGGGCGTCGCCGGGCAGCGCGTTCTCGCTGGCGGCGGAGATACCGGAGAGGGCGACCGCCCCGGCGGCCACGCCGACCAGGATCGCGCCCCGGGCCCGCGCCCGGCGGCCGGTGATGGCGGGGAGCAGCGCACCGCGTACGCCGGAGGTGGCGGTCCTGGCCGGAGCGCCGACGCCCTCGCGTTCGGCGGTGGCCACGAGCATCGCCCGCAGGCCGGTACGGAACTCGGCGTCCACCTCGACGTCGGGCCGCTCGGCGGTGAGCCGGCGGCTCACCTCGACGAGTGCGGTGAGTTCACCGTCCGCCTTGGACCGGACGTGGTGCCGGCGTCCGCCGTTGGCCTCGTCGAGGAGTTGCGCGAAGCGCTCGGCTCGCCGACGGGAGAAGAGGTCGCTGTCCACCGCGGCACCCCCTCTCGCTGGTCACGGCCGGGCGGCCGTCGTCGTCACCAGCGACCGGTGGCAGCGTGTGGCCCAGGGCCGACCGGAACGGCCGACCTGACCCGCCGGACCGGGTGGCCCGGGGGACGCCGGGACAACCACTGGTCGCACCCGGAGAAACGGACCGCGCCGGTCGCCGGTTACGGCTGGGGCGGCGGCGAAATCACCGGGAGTGAGGGGCGGGTGGGGGGTACGTCGGGCATGCGACACCGCCCGGCGTCGTGCGCCGGCCGGGTCGGGACCGTCAGGAGTGGAAGCCGTCGGGCAGCAGCCGGGCCAGCGCCCGGACCGCCCGGTACTGCAGGGCCTTGATGGCGCCCTCGTTCTTGCCCATGGAGCGGGCCGTCTCGGCCACCGAGAAGCCCTGGAGGAATCGCAGCACGATGCACTCCTGCTGCTCCGGGTTGAGCTGCTTGACGGCGGTGAGCAGGGCGACGTTCGTGATGTGCTCCACCACCGCCGCCTCGGGGCTGCCCTCGGGTCCGCGGTCCTCCCGGTCGGCGTCCAGGACGTCACCGGTGGTGACCTCCAGCCGGTAGCGCCCGGACTTGAAGTGGTCGGCGACCAGGTTGCGGGCGATGGTGACCAGCCAGGCGCCGAGGTCGCGCCCCTGCCAGGTGAAGCTGCCGATCCGCTTGAGCGCCCGCAGGAACGTGTCGGAGGTGAGGTCCTCGGCGAGCTGGCGGTTGCCGACGCGGAAGTAGACGAACCGGAAGACGGTGTCGACGTACCTGTCGTAGATCAGCCCGAACGCCTCGGACTCGCCCGCCTGTGCGCGCTCGACCAGCGTCCACACCTCGGTGGCCGGGTCGGACGGGTCGGGGCGGCTGGGGAAGCCGGTGGCGGGCGCGGCGGCCGGCACGGCGGGCAGGACGGCGGTGTCGCCGGTGGTCACCGCCGGCAGGACCGCGGTCTCGGCGGCGGACGGCTCGGCCCCGGTCGCCGCGTCGCCGCGTCGCGCCTGGGCCGGCATGGTCGGGCGGGTCGGACTGCCCAGGCGGCCGGTCGCGGGCTTCGCGTTGCCGCCCGGGGTCGCGGGGCGGGGCGGCGCCTCGTTCGTGTGGTGCGCGCGGCTGCGGACGCGCCGCCCGTCGCCGCGTACCGCGAGCTGGCCGTCGGTGCCCCGGGGGCCGGGGTCCGCGCGCTCGTTGAGCGGGTTGCGCTGGGCCGGCCCGGTGACACCGGCCGGTCGTTCGGCGTAACCGAAGGTGGTCACCGCGCCTCCCCAGGCTGAGCGGACAGTGACCGCGCCGGAGGACCGGGTAACACCCGGTCGGGCACGGCCGGGTCGGGACGTGCCGACGGGCGGCAGATCCCCTTGAGGTGCTGGTCCAATGCGCTCACGGGCACGGGGGCCTCCTCGGGCTGAGGGGTGTCGACTCACGGCAAATGGGGTGAGCCGACCCGAGTGATGATAGGGCCAACGTCACCCACGCGTGGCAAGTCCGTTACACAGAGCGGAAGTATTTCCCGCCAGGTCGCACACATGGCGGACCCGTTGTCCGTCGTGTGTGGTTGACTTTCGCGCCGGAACCTGGTCCGCAGTGGAAAGTCCTGGTCGGAGCCGATTTTCTTTCCGCTCGGCGTGTCGCGGGAGCGGTGCGGCCGGGTCACGTCCGGCTTCCCGCCCGGGCACCGGTGGAGATCCTCATCCCGTGGCTAGGAATCCCACCGTACGGCAATTGCAGTCCCGTGCGGCGGACCCGGCGCCGTGTTCGGGCATGGCCTGTCGGACACCGCTGTGCCAGACTCAGCCACCGTGCAGGACGCCGCCGAAAGCTCCGCGCCGAACCTCGCCGACCGGCTCCGCCACGCCGCCGCGCAACGGGGCGACCGGGCCGCGCTGCACTGGCGCGACCGGACGCTGCTCTGGTCCGAGCTGGACGACGCGGTCACCGCCACCGCCCGCGCACTGCTCGCCGACGCGCCACCGGCCGACGGAACCGGCCACCCGCCCCGGGTGGCGATCGCGTTCGGCAACACCCCCGACTTCGTGGTCACCTACCTCGCCGCGCTCCGGGCCGGGCTGGTGGCCGTACCGGTCAACCCGACGCTGACCGCCCGCGAGCTGCGGCACGTCCTCGCCGACTCCGGCGCGACCGTGCTCGTCGGCGCGCCCGAGGTGACCGCTCGGGTGGACCCCGCCGAGCTGCCCGCGCTGCGTGCCGTGCACACCGCGCCGCCGGTGTCCGGCGACGCCGCGCCGGCCCGGTTCCCGGCCCGCTCCGGCGACGACCTCGCAGTCCTGCTCTACACCTCCGGCACCGAGGGCCGGCCCAAGGGCGCGATGCTGTCACACCGGGCGCTCGCCGCCAACCACGACCAGGTCGACCGCATCGAACCGCCTGTGGTCGGCCCCGACGACGTCGTGCTGCTCGCCCTTCCGCTGTTCCACGCGTACGGGCTGAACTCCGCACTCGGCGCCGTCGTGCGGCACGGCGCGACCGGGGTGCTCGTCGACGAGCCCGGCCCGGCCGGCGCGCTGGACGACATCGCCCGGCACCGGGTCACAGTGCTCGTCGGCGTACCGCCGATGTTCCTGACCTGGGCCGAGGCGGAGCGTGACCCGGCCGCGGCGCTCGCCTCGGTACGCGTCGCGGTGTGCGGCGCGGCGCCGCTGCCGCTCGCAGCCGGCGCGCGCTTCACCGAGCTGACCGGGCATCCGGTGCACGTCGGCTACGGGCTCACCGAGACCGCGCCGGTGCTCACCTCGACGCTCGTCGGCGGCGAGCCGAAACCCGGGTCGATCGGCCGCCCGCTGCCCGGCGTCGGGCTGCGCCTCGTCGGGTCCGACGGCACCGAGCTGTGGCGCGACGGGGTGCCCGCCGACGCCCCCGACGAGGACGAGATGGACCTCTCCGACGAGCCGTCCGGCACCGACCCCGGGCAGATCGTGGTACGCGGCCCGAACCTGTTCGCCGGATACTGGCCGGACGGGCGGGGTGGGCCGGACCCGGACGGCTGGTGGCCCACCGGCGACGTGGCGTACGCCGACGGCGACGGCGACCTGTTCCTGGTCGACCGGCTCGGCGAGCTGATCCTCGTCAACGGCTTCAACGTCTACCCGCACGAGGTGGAGCTGGTGCTCCAGGCGCACCCCGGGGTGGCCGAGTCGGCCGTCCTGGGCGTGCCGCACCCGCGGACCGGCGAGACTGTGCGGGCGTACGTGGTCCGGGCGGCCGGCCCGCCGGTGACGGCGGAGGACCTGCTCGCCCACTGCGCGCGTAACCTGGCCCGGTTCAAGTGCCCGACCGCCGTCGAGTTCGTCGACAGCCTGCCGTACTCGGCGATCGGGAAGGTACGCAAGACCGAGCTGCGCCCGGCGCCCGCGGTGCCGTCCCCGGCGACGCCGACCGAGATCCGCACGGAGGTATCCGATGTCCAGTGACCCGAGGCTCATCCTGATCACCCGGTCCGGCTGTCACCTGTGCGACGACGCCAAGGCCGCGCTCGACCGGGTGGTGGCGGTCACCGGCGACCGGTGGGTGGAGCGGGACGTCACAGGCGACCTGGAGATGGAGCGCGACTACGGCGACCGGCTGCCTGTGGTGCTGCTCGACGGCAAGGAGCACGGCTACTGGCGGGTCGAGGAGGACCGGCTGCTGCGCGATCTGACCACGCCGCAGCTCTAGCACTATGGTGCTCGGGTGACGGGTATGCGACGCCACCTCGTGTGGGACTGGAACGGAACGCTCCTCGACGACCTCGACCTGGTGGTCCAGGCCACTAACGTCGCCTTCGCCAGCGCCGGCGGGCCGGCGGTCACCGCGGCCGAGCACCGGGTCCGGTTCCGGCGGCCGATCGCCGACTACTACGCCGAGATGCTCGGCCGGGCCGTGGACGCCGAGGCGTTCGGGACGCTCGACCGGGTCTTCCACGACGCCTACCGGGCCGGGCTGACCACCTGCGCCCTGGCCGCCGACGCCACCACCGCGATCGAGTCCTGGGAGGGCAGCCAGTCGCTGTTGTCCATGTGGTTCCACGACGAGCTGGTGCCGACCGTGCACACGTACGGCCTGACCCCGCACTTCCGCCGGGTGGACGGGCTGCGCGCCACGGTCGGCGGCGGGCACAAGGCCGAGTGGCTGGAGAAGCACCTGGCCGAGCTGGGGCTGGGCGGGCACGAGGTGGTGCTGATCGGCGACTCGCTCGACGACGCCGACGCGGCCGCCTCGGTCGGCGCCCGCTGCGTCCTCTACACCGGCGGCCTGTCCGACCCGGACCGGCTGCGCGGCAGCGGCCACCCGGCCGCCGACACGCTCACCGAGGCGGTGACAGTGGCCCGCACGCTCGCCTGACCGGCCCGGTCAGGCGCGCAGGTGGGCCAGGACAGCCAGGACGCGGCGATGGTGGGTGGTCGCATCAGGGGGCAGGTCGAGCTTGGTGAAGATGTTGCGGACGTGCTTCTCCACCGCGCCGTCGCTGACCACGAGCGTCCGGGCGATGGCGGTGTTCGAGCGGCCCTCGGCCATCAGCGCCAGCACCTCGCGCTCGCGCGGGGTCAGCGACGCCAGCGGGTCGTCGCGCCGCCGCCGGACCAGCAACTGGCTGATCACCTCCGGGTCGAGCACGGTGCCGCCGGCCGCCACCCGGGCCAGGCCGTCGAGGAACTCGTCGATCGCGGCGACCCGGTCCTTGAGCAGGTAGCCGATCCCACCGCCGCCCCCGCCCGCGGTGTCCAGCAGGTCGTCGGCGTACGACACCTCGACGTACTGGGACAGCACCAGGATCGGCGTACCGGGCACCCGGCGGCGGGCCTCCACCGCGGCGCGCAGTCCCTCGTCGGTGTGTGACGGCGGCATCCGCACGTCCACCACCGACACGTCGGGCCGGTGCGCCACCACCGCCTCGACCAGCGCGTCACCGTCACCGACGGCCGCCACCACCTCGTGCCCGTACTCGGTCAGCAGCCGGACCAGCCCCTCCCGGAGCAGTACGGCGTCGTCCGCGATCACCACCCGCATGGGTCCGGTGTCTATCACGCCCGGACCCGGTTGCCGCCCGGCGGCCCGGATGCCGGGCGCGCCGCGCCACCGCGCGACGGCCCGGAGCCCGGGCGAACCAGGTCACCTCGGCAGTTCGGCGTGGATCCGGGTCGGGCCGCCGGCCGGGCTGGCCACCTCCAGGGTGCCGCCCGCCGCCCGGACCCGGTCGGCGATGCCGCTGAGCCCGTGCCCCTTGGCCAGGTGCGCGCCGCCGGCGCCGTCGTCGGTGACGGTGATCTCCAGCCGGCCCACCTTCCGGGTGACCTCCACCCGGCAGATGTTCGCCCGGCTGTGCTTCGAGACGTTCGTCAGGGCCTCGGCCACCACGAAGTACGCGGTGCTCTCCAGCCCCGGGTCGAGCCGTCCGGCGGCGGTGCCCAGGTCGTCGTCCACGGTCAGCTCGGTGGGTACCAGGGCGCGGGCGGCGAGCGCGGCGAGCGCGCTGGGCAGGCCCCGGTCGACCAGGATCGGCGGCGCGATGCCCCGGGACAGGGCACGCAGCTCGTCCAGCGTCTCCCGGGTCTGCGCGACCGCCTCGTCGAGCGTCTGCCGGGCCGCCTCCGGGTCGGCGGCGAGCTGGTGGCGGGCCCGGCCGAGGTCCATGGCGAGCCGGACCAGCCGCTGCTGCGGGCCGTCGTGGATGTCGCGCTCCAGCCGGCGCAGCGCGACCGCCTCGGCCGAGGCGGCGGCCCGCTTCTGCTCCTCCAGCGTGACGATCCGCTGCCGCATCTCGGCCACGCCGGTGAGCAGCGAGTACGCCAGCCCGGCCTGGAGCCGGGCGCACCCGCGTGCCACCAGCGGGAGGGTGAACAGGGCGAACAGCCCGATCGCGGTGTTCAGGGCGATCCGCGCGCCGGGGCCGTCGCCCATCCCGAGGAGCTGGCTCAGGTCCTGGTCGTCCGCGCCGCGCGGGATGGCCCAGTCGTACGCGATGTAGAGGGTGCCGCCCAGTGCGAGCACCCACCAGACCACGAGCAGCACGAACGTGGGCACCGCCACGAGCAGCCGGACGAAGGCGTGCAGCAGGTCGAGCCACGACTGCGCGTCCCGGATCGGGGTGAACACCCGGCGCCAGAACCCGGCACCCGGCTCCGGTCTGCGGTAGACCGGGCGTACCCGGGGCCGGTCCTGCACCCCGGCGAGCCGGAGCCGCTCGATGTCGGCCAGCCCGCGGGCCGCGTAGAGGAAGCCGGCGAGGATCGGCAGGCCGAGCGTGGTCACCAGCAGCCCGGCGCTGAGTGAGATCCCCACCACTGCCAGCACGAAGCTGACGATCGCCAGCGGGAGGCCCACGAGCACGTAGGTGGTGTCGCGGGCGAGGCGGCGCAGGAGCCCGTGGACGGGGGACAGCGGAGCGGGCGCGGTGGCCAGTGGTGCTGCGGTCATGGTTCGAGGCTATGGGCGCGTGCCCCGCCCACCCATCCCGCACGCTGGCCTGTTCGGGGTGGGGTTCTCCCTACTCGAAACGTGAGACTCGCCTCGCCACGCCGGTCACGGAGCGCTACGGGCCCCGCGCGATTGGTCAGGGAAGTCTGGATTGAGCAATAATCGGCATGCGCCGCCGAGAGAGGCGGTTGATCGATCTTGCGGGAATGGAGGGGCAGGTGAAGGCGCGTCGCGAGCTTTCAAGATCGCGATTTGTGCACCCCTTCACAAACACCTACTCTGTAGTTCCGACGCGCCCTGCTAGCACAGCCGGCAATCTCGGTCGCCAGCGGGAGTCCCGAAACGACCGGCCCCCGTCGCTGGTCGAGGATCGCACCGCACGGAGTCTCATGAGCCAGCACCGTCAACCAGGCGCGCCCGGTCGCACCGGTGCCGTACCGGCGCTTCCGGACCTGCCCGAGGCGACCGTGTCCCGGCTCCCGGAATACCTGCGTGCGCTGCACGCGCTCGCCGACGCCGGGCACGAGACGGTGTCCAGCGAGGGCCTCGCCAACGCCGCCGGCGTCAACTCCGCGAAGCTCCGCAAGGACCTGTCCCACCTCGGCTCGTACGGCACCCGCGGCGTCGGCTACGACGTGGCGCTGCTGGTCGACCAGATCTCCTCGGTGCTCGGGCTCACCCAGTGCCGGACCGTCGCGCTCGTCGGCGTGGGTAATCTCGGTCACGCCCTGGCCGGCTACGACGGCTTCGCCAACCGCGGATTCCGCATCGCCGCGCTGGTCGACGCCGACCGGTCCCGCGTCGGCGAAGTGATCAACGGCCTGGTCGTACGGCACGTCGACGAGCTGCCCCAGATCGTCGCCGAGGAGTCGATCTCGATCGGCGTCATCGCCACCCCCGCCCCGGCCGCCCAGGCGGTCGCCGACCAGTTGGTCGCCGTCGGCGTGACGAGCATCCTCAACTTCGCGCCCTGCGTACTCTCGGTTCCGGACGGGGTCGACGTGCGCAAGGTCGACCTCGCCATCGAGCTGCAGATCCTGTCCTTCCACGAGCACCGCAAGGCATCGCTGACCGCGCTCCCCGCCACCGGCGGGTCCGCCCTCACCGCACTGCCCGGCGGACTCGCGGCAACCGACACCCAGGAGGCGATCGGCACGTGAAACTGCTCGTCGTCGGCGCGTCCTACCGCACCGCCCCGGTCGCCACCCTGGAACAGCTGGCCGTCCCGCCCGCCGACCTCACCCGCACGCTGGACCGCCTGATCGCCCAGCCGTACGTCGCCGAGGCCGTCCTGGTCTCCACCTGCAACCGGGTGGAGGTCTACGCCGCCGTCTCCGGGTTCCACGGCGGACTCGGTGACATCTGCGCGGTCCTGGCCGACCAGGCCGGCTGCCAGCCCGCGGCGCTCGCCCCGCACCTCTACGTCCACTACGACGCCGCCGCCGTGGACCACGTCTTCCGGGTGGCCGCCGGGCTCGACTCGATGGTGGTGGGCGAGGCGCAGATCCTCGGCCAGCTTCGCGACGCCTACCACTCCGCCGGTGGCGCCGACTCCGCCGGGCGGCTGCTGCACGAGCTGATGCAGCAGGCGCTGCGGGTCGGCAAGCGCGCGCACGCCGAGACCAACATCGACCGGGCCGGGCAGAGCGTCGTCACCGCCGCACTCGATCTCGCCGCCGGGCTGCTCGACGGCGACCTGGCCGGCCGGCCCGCCATGGTGGTGGGCGCCGGCGCGATGGGCTCGCTGGGCGTGGCCACGCTGTCCCGGCTGGGCGCCGGCCCGCTCACCGTGACCAACCGGGGCGCCGCCCGTGCCGTCCGGCTCGCCGAGTCGTACGGCGCGTCCGCCGTGCCGATGGCCGAGCTGATCACCGCGCTCGCCGACGTCGACGTCGTGGTCGCCGCCACCGCCGCCACCGAGGCGGTGCTCACCCGCGACGTGGTGACCCGGGCGCTGGCCCGCCGGGACGCCGACCGCGGCCCGCTGGTCCTGCTCGACCTGGCCGTCCCGCGCGACGTCGAGCCCGGCGTCGCCGAGCTGCCCGGCGTCGAGGTGATCGACATCGACCGGATGGCCGCCGTCCTCGCCGACGGACCGGCCGCGGCCGACGCCGCCGAGGTGGCCCGGATCGTGACCGGCGAGGTCGAGGCGTTCCTGAGCTGGCTGCGCGGCGCCGACGTCGCACCGACGGTGGCCGCCCTGCGCGGCCGGGCCGAGGACGTCGTCACCACCGAGCTGCGCCGACTCGGCCAGCGCCGCCCCGACCTCAGCGACGACCAGCGCGCCGAGGTCGCCCGCACCGTGCACCGGGTCGTGCAGCGGCTGCTGCACCAGCCGACCGTACGGGTCCGCCAGCTCGCCGCCGAGCCCGGCGGCGACCAGTACGCGGCGCTGCTGCGCGAACTGTTCGACCTGGACGTTCCGCAGACGTCCCCGGTCGACACCGTCCCCGACGTGGTCGCCACCGACCTCGACGGCCGGCCGTCGTTCGACGCCGCCGACGTCCCGCCCACCGGAGGTGCGCGATGACCGCCCCCCTTCGCCTCGGTACCCGGGGCAGCGCCCTGGCGATGGCCCAGTCCGGCCACGTCGCCGAGGCCCTCACCGCGGCCACCGGCCGCCCGGTCGAGCTGGTCGAGGTGGTGACCGCCGGCGACAGGTCCACCGCCCCGGTGCAGCGGCTCGGCGTCGGCGTGTTCGTCTCCGCGCTGCGCGACGCGCTGACCGCCGGCGAGATCGACTTCGCCGTCCACTCGTACAAGGACCTGCCCACCGCGGCGGCGCCCGGCCTGCATGTCGCGGCCGTACCGCCCCGGCAGGATCCGCGTGACGCGCTGGTGGCCACGAACGGCCGTACGCTCGCCGAGCTGCCGCCCGGCGCCCGCGTCGGCACCGGCGCGCTGCGCCGGATCGCCCAGTTGCACGCGCTGGGCATGCAGTTGGAGGTCAGCCCGATCCGGGGCAACGTCGACACCCGGCTCGGCCGCGTGCTCGGCCCGGACGCCGACCTCGACGCCGTCGTGCTCGCCCGCGCCGGGCTCAACCGGATCGGCCGCGCCGACGTCATCACCGAGACGCTCGACCCGATGCTCATGCTGCCCGCACCCGCCCAGGGTGCGCTCGCCGTCGAGTGCCGGGCCGACGACCAGGACGTGATCGAGCTGCTCGCGCTGCTCGACCACGCACCGTCCCGTGCCGCGATCACCGCGGAACGGGCGCTGCTGGCCACCCTGGAGGCAGGGTGCAGCGCGCCCGTGGCCGCGTACGCCGTTCTCGCCGAAGGCGAGCCCACCGACGAGGGCGACGTCAATCAGGAGATCTACCTGCGCGGTGCGGTGATCAGCCCGGACGGTACTCGTGACCTCCGGCTGTCCCGCACCGGAACGCCCGCCGACGCGGCGGAGATCGGCAAGGCACTCGCCGCCGAACTCCTCGAACTCGGCGCCGACTCGATCCTCGGCCAGGACGCACAGGCCGGCCCGGGGACCCAGCAACTTGGGAGCACAGAATGACCCGCACCCGTAAGCCCGTAGGCCAGATCGCATTCGTCGGGGCCGGTCCCGGCGACCCGGGCCTGCTGACCCGCCGGGCGCTGGACGCCCTGGTCGAGGCCGACCAGGTGGTCTACGACCGGGGCGTACCCGAGTCGCTCCTGGCGCACGTCCGCGCCCAGGCCCGGCCGGACGCCGAGTTCAGCCCCGCCGAGGGCGTGCCGGGGGACGTGGCGAAGGTGCTGATCTCCGCGGCCCGGTCCGGGCAGAACGCCGTGCACCTGGTCGCCGGTGACCCGTTCGGCCACGACTCGGTGGTCAAGGAGGTGCAGGCGGTCGCGCGTACCGCCGCGCACTTCGAGGTGGTCCCGGGCGTCGGTCAGGCCGAGGGCGTGGCCACGTACGCGGGTGTCCCGCTGCCGGGCGTACGCACCGCCGCCGACGTCGAGGACGTCACCGCGCTGGACTTCGAGGCGCTCGCCACCGCCGTCGGGCGGGGTTCGCTGGCGCTCGCCGTGGACGCCGGTGACCTGGCCGCCGTCCGGGACGGCCTGCTGGCCGCCGGGGTCGACGGCACCACTGCGGTCGGGGTGACCGGTGACGGCACCGGCGAGACGCAGTACACCACCACGTCGACAGTCGACTCCTTCGTCGCGGCGGCGCTCGGCTTCACCGGCCGGGTGGTGCTCACCGTCGGCGCGGCCGTCACCGACCGCGACAAGCTGAGCTGGTGGGAGAACCGCCCGCTGTACGGCTGGAAGGTGCTGGTGCCCCGCACCAAGGAGCAGGCCGGCGTGATGAGCGCGCGGCTGCGCGCGTACGGGGCGATCCCGTGCGAGGTGCCGACCATCGCGGTCGAGCCGCCGCGTACCCCGGCGCAGATGGAGCGGGCCGTGAAGGGCCTGGTCGACGGCCGGTACGCCTGGGTCATCTTCACCTCGGTGAACGCGGTCCGGGCGGTGTGGGAGAAGTTCGCCGAGCACGGCCTCGACGCCCGCCACTTCGGTGGCGTGAAGATCGCCTGCATCGGTGACGCCACCGCCGAGGCGGTCCGTGCCTTCGGCATCCAGCCCGAGCTGATCCCCTCCGGGGAGCAGTCCTCCGAGGGCCTGCTGGCCGAGTTCTCGCCGCACGACGAGATCCTCGACCCGGTCGGCCGGGTGCTGCTGCCGCGCGCCGACATCGCCACCGAGACCCTGGCCGCCGGCCTGACCGAGCGCGGCTGGGAGGTCGACGACGTGACCGCGTACCGGACCGTGCGCGCGGCGCCGCCGCCCGCCGAGATCCGCGACGCGATCAAGTCCGGCGGGTTCGACGCGGTGCTGTTCACCTCGTCGTCCACCGTGCGGAACCTCGTCGGTATCGCCGGGAAGCCGCACGCGCGGACCGTTGTTGCAGTGATCGGGCCCAAGACGGCGGAGACCGCCACCGAGTTCGGCCTGCGCGTCGACGTGCAGCCGCCGCACGCCTCGGTGCCCGACCTGGTGGAGGCGCTCGCCGCCTACGCCGTCGAGCTGCGGGAGAAGCTCGCCGCCATGCCGGCGAAGCAGCGCCGGGGCTCGAAGGTGCAGGGCCCGACCGCCCTGCGGTTCCGCTGACAGGAGGCCCGTCATGCCGTACCCCGAGATCCGGCCCCGCCGGCTGCGCCGCAACGCGGCCGTGCGGCGGCTGGTCTCCGAGACCCGCGTCGACCCGGCCGAGCTGGTCGTGCCGATGTTCGTCAAGGAGGGGCTGACCGAGCCGCGGGCCATCGCGTCGCTCCCGGGGGTGCTCCAGCACTCCCGGGACTCGCTGCGCAAGGCCGCCGCGGAGGCGGTCCAGGCCGGGGTCGGCGGGATCATGCTGTTCGGGGTGCCGGCGACGCGGGACGAGACCGGCTCCGGTGGCATCGACCCGGCCGGCGTGCTCAACACGGCGATCCGGGACGTGGTCGCCGAGGTCGGCGACTCGACTGTGGTGATGAGCGACCTGTGCCTGGACGAGTTCACCTCGCACGGGCACTGCGGCCTGCTCACCCCGGACGGCGGGGTCGACAACGACGCCACGCTCGCCGCGTACGCCGACATGGCGATGGCCCAGGCCGCCGCCGGGGTCCACGTGGTCGGGCCGTCCGGGATGATGGACGGCCAGGTCGGTGTGGTCCGCAAGGCGCTCGACGCCGCCGGGCACCAGGACGTCTCGGTGCTCGCGTACGCGGTGAAGTACGCCTCCGCCTTCTACGGCCCGTTCCGCGACGCCGTGGAGTCGGCGCTGGAGGGGGACCGGCGCACCTACCAGCAGGACCCGGCGAACCTGCGCGAGTCGCTGCGCGAGGTCGAGCTGGACGTGGCCGAGGGCGCCGACATGGTGATGGTCAAGCCCGCGCTGCCCTACCTCGACGTGGTGTCGGCGGTCCGGGACGCGGTGAACGTCCCGGTCGCCGCCTACCAGGTCTCCGGCGAGTACGCGATGGTCGAGGCGGCCGCCGCGAACGGCTGGATCGACCGGGAGCGGGTGATGCTGGAGACGCTCACCTCGATCCGCCGGGCCGGTGCCCAGATCATCCTCACCTACTGGGCCGTCGAGGCCGCCCAGTTGCTGCGCGAGCGCTACTGACCTACTGACCGCTGCTCGGCCGACGTGGTCCGTCTGCTGCCGCCACGTGCGGCGGCAGGGCTCGGCTCGCCGTTCTCCGGTTTCGCCCTCCTCGTTGTGGTCGCCGCACGTTGTCCACAGCCCAAGGCGGTCACTCAGCGTATCTTTTCGGCCGGCGGGACACTTCACCCCTCGCCGACTTTGCTCTGCAGCCACGGGCGCAACTGTCACGAATCGTGAGCGCTGCCTCGGTGGCTGCAGAGCAAAGTCTGCCGAGGTGGTCATCCCTGCCGTGGCGATCGTGAGGTTTGTGTCCGCTTAAGTCGGCTTTGTGCTGCAGCTGGGTCACTTGCTTTGATGGTAGCCCTTAACGCTGAGTGATCGTCACCCTCTGTGTGTGCTGGCGGTCGCTGCCATGCGGATTTGGACGCCGAATCCCGGGTTCTCCACAAGGGCGGGGAGCGGGGTTGCCGGGCCGGTGCGGGAGACGGGACCGTGGGCGGCGTGACAGACATCGCCGACACCGAGCCGGAGGCGGGCGCCGCCGCCGGCACCGCCACGGGCGCCCACAGCGGCACCGCCACCGCCACCGCCGCTGCCACGGGCGCGAGGACGGGGACGGGAACGGGGACGGGGACGGGAGCCTGCGCCGCACCCGGCGTGCCCACCGTGGCGGCGGGAGGCGACGGGCCGGCGCTGCTCACCGAGCCGTTCGACGTCCCGTTCCCGGCACCGGGGATCGTCCGGGCGGTGCGTCGCCGGGCCGACGCCAGCCAACGAGAGCTGGCCCGGTTCGCCCGGGTGCATCCGAGCACGATCGGGCGGATCGAGGCGGGGACGCTGACGCCGAGCCTGGCCATGCTGTCGCGCATCGTCGGCACGGCCGGCTTCCGGCTCGTGGTCGTCGACGAGACCGGCAAGGTGCTCAAGCCGATGCGTGACCGGGCCGACCTGCGGGACGGCGCGGAGCGGCGGTACCCGTCCCACCTCGACGTCATCACCGACCCGGAGCCGGGGGAGTGGTGGGCCGACCGGTACGGGCTGGCCCGCCCGCCGGAGACGTTCTACCGCAACCGGGAGGTCCGGGACTGGCTGCGCCGCCGCAGCCAGTGGGAGGTGCGGGTGGCCAAGTACCGGAGCGTGCCGCCTCCGCCCGATCCGCAGCGGTGCGGATACCGCGGCGGCCCGCCGATCCGCCCATGAGGGGATCGACGGGCCGCCGCGCGGCACACCGCTCAGTCGTCGTTCAGGATCGTCCCGACGCCGGACGGGTCGGCGAGCCGCAGGCCCGGCACCCCGGCCACGTACAGCGTGAGCTTCTCGTCCGTCTCGCGCTTGCGGTCACCGCGCACGGTGACCGGGAACGTCAGCGAGGTCCGGCCCGCGGCCAGCACCCGGCAGCCCACGTACGGGTCGTAGTCCGACCCGGCCTGGGCGGTGGTGCCGTAGGTGGCCGCGCAGATCAGGGCCGGCTCGGAGAGCGGGCGGGACACGGTGACGGTGAACGTCATCGTGCTGGTGCCCTTGTCGCCCTCGGTGACCGAGGTGTCCGCGACCCGCAGCGAGGCGCGCGACCGGAACCGGGCCACCTGCGGGTCGTGGTCGCTGGCACCCCGGTCGCCCAGCTCCGGCGCGTCGGTCGGGTAGTCGGCGTTGATGTGCGCCGTCCGTACCTGCACCAGGTCGTCGTGCATCGGGTCGTTCACGAAGAGGTTGTCCAGCGTCTGCGCCTGACCGCTGAATGTGTACGAGTACGCCGACGCCGGTGCGTCCTTCACCAGGTCGTCCCAGAGGTTGTGCAGCCCGGCCTCGTACAGCGGGGCGAGCTGGTCCGACGGGGTCGGGTTCTGGGCGGTGGCGATCGGGTCGTCCGGGCGGGGGAAGACGTTCAGGTCCCCGCCGTAGACCACGCGGGCGTTCGGGTCGCTCGCCTCGACCGCCTCGACGATCGCTGCCCCGTACGCGGCCTGCTCGCGGCGCTGCCCGACCCGGCTGTCCGGTCCGGACGAGAAGTGGTTGGCGACCGCCCAGAGCGTGAACCGCTCGGTCGATCCGGGGCCGGCCTTCACTGTGAACCGGGCCACCTGCGCCGCGCGGGTGTAGACGTTGCTGCCGTCCACCCCGGTCGACCGGTCCACGTCGGCAGGCAGCACCGCGTTGAGCGCCTTGGGGTTCTGCACGTCTGCGTTGGACGGCAGCGCCGCCGAGCGGTACTGGACGGTCGGGGCGGAGCCCAGCAGCGGGTCCGCGGCGGTCGCCTCGGCGAGCGTCAGCCGGTCGGTCCGGTAGAGGAACGCCGAGGCGATGCCCCGGGCGTCCGCGCCGGTCCGGTCGTACGCGGCGGCGTACGCCGGGCCGCCGTTGGCCGCGATGGCGAGCGCCAGCTCCTGCACGGTGTCCGGCGCGCCGTCGGCGTTGTTGGTGTCGCCGCAGGCCAGAGCGCCGTCGACCACCGAGCAGATGTCCTGGTCCTCGGCCTCCTGCACCAGGATCAGATCCGGGCTGTGCAGCGACTGGACGATCTGCCGGGCCTGCACGGCCAGCTTGGCCGCGTACGCCTCCGGGCTCGCCGGCACGTAGTCGAACGGCGGGCTGACGCCGGGGCAGCCGGTGTTGCCGGCGAAGTCGCAGCCGTCGAACGGGTCGTCGCGGTAGTCGTACAGGTTCTCCACGTTGTAGGTGGCGATCGCGACCTCGCTGCCGCGGTCGGCCGGCTGCGGCGGGTGGTTGGCGGCCGGGTCGGTGCCACCGGTCAGCGTGAGCTGCTCGGGCTGCACGCTGTACTTGCTGAACGCGTACGAGACGGAGCCGTAGGCGTCCTCGGTGAGCGTGTCGAACGTGCGTGCCTCGGGCAGCAGCGCCCGGGAGTCACCGGCGGTCGCCTTCACACCGCCCGCACCCAGCAGGATGCGCTGGTTGTTGCCGTTGTCGAACAGCGTGCCGGGGATGTCGTCGAGCGGGTGCGCGTCCCGGAACACCCGCCGGGCGTACGGGTCGGACCGCTTCATCACCGGGTCCTCGCGGTCCAGCACGTAGATCTCGGAGTCGGCGGTGGAGGAGTAGATGTGCCGGGGCGCGGAGACGCCGCTGCCGGCGCGTACCCGCATCCGCTCGCCCTCGTGCCGCTCCCAGAACAGGTCGGCGGCGGCCGCCTCGGCCGGCGGGACCGCGTCGTCGACCCGGACCACGGTGTCCACGTCGAGGCCGGAGTCGAGCTTGCGGACCAGCGAGGCGCTGGACAGCTGGGTCTGGCTGAAGTACTCGGAGACCCGGCCGCGCAGCACGACCTCGTCACCGACGGTCGGGGCGTACCCGCCGATCAGCGTGGTGAACGAGCCCATGAAGACGAACAGGCCGTCGGAGGTCAGCGGGTCGCCGTCCTCGCTGCCGAGCCGGCTCTGGAGGTAGAAGCCCCACTGGTCGGCCCCGGCCGAACTGCGGGTCAGGGACATGCCGGTGATGACGCCGCGTACGTCGTACAGCGTGGAGCTGGTGCCGTTGCCGCTGGCCGGTGCGAGCGGCGACCGGTCGGTGCGGCCGTCCTCGTCGTCGGCGGTGCGGCCCTGCACCTCGCCGACCGACAGCACGCTCGTGGCCTGCACGGTGAGCGTGCAGGTGGCGCTGTCGCCGTCGGTGTCGGTGGAGGTCACGGTGACCGCGTAGCCGCCGGCCGGCAGGCCGGTGGCGGTCAGCGTCGCGGTGGCCGTGCCGCCGTCGGCGGTCGCCGGGGTGAACGCGGTACGGCTGATCGAGCCGCTCGCCGGCGCCGGCACGACCGAGGTGACCGCCAGGTCGGTGATCGTGTCGTCGGCGTCGGTCGCGGTCACCTCGCGGGTCGCGGTGGCGCCCGCCGACAGCGTCAGCGCGCCGCCGCAGGCCACTGTGGGCGGCTGGTCGACCGGACCGTCGCCGACGGTGTGGCTGCCCAGGCCGTCGAACGTGTCGGTGGCGAAGCCGGCCCACTGCGCGGCCGGGTCGAACGGGTCCGCCGGGTCGGTGTCGCCGGCGGCCACCGAGGGCAGCCGGCGCAGCGTGTTGTCCGCAGTGCTGGTGAGGCCGCTGCCCCACTCGCTGCCCGGGTCGACGCCGACCTGGCCCAGGGAGTCGACCACCGTGCCACCCTTGCGCAGCACGATCGCGTCGTCGCCGTTGAACAGCGAACCGGAGTACGTCTGGTCGGCTTGGGCGAGGATCGCCGGCGCGGCCGCCGCGGCGGCGAAGACGAACACGTCACCGGCGGCGACGGTCCCGGTGAGGGCCACGTTCGTCGAGGTGGTGGCGCCGTTGAAGAAGAGCTGGAGCTGGTAGCCGCCGGCTCCCAGGTCGATCGGGGCGCCGGTGCCGTTGTACAGCTCGACGGCCTTGTTGTTGGACGACCCCTCGACGTACTCCGAGATGAACAGGTCGGTGGGCGCGGCGCTGGCCGCGGTGGGTGCGACAGCGATCGCCGTGAGGGTGACGGCGGCGGTGGTCGCGAGCGCGGCGAGGGTGCGGCGCGGGCGCATGGGGCCTCCACGATGGGTGGACAGGAACTAACGAACGTTAAGGCTCTCGTGGGTACACCGTCCAGCCCTTCGATGGCCGGACGGTGAACGGTCAGCGGTGACTGTCCAGCCGGTGCACCAGTTCGGCCACGTCCACACCGTATTCGCACCAGTCGCGGTCGGGGCGGTAGCCCAGCTCGGCGTTGACCTTCAGCATCGACTCGTTGTCCTGCGCGTTCCAGGTCTGCACCTCGGCCACCTCGGGCTCGGCCGAACGCAGCTCCAGCAGCATCCGCGCCTTGATGGCCCGGTCGATGCCGTAGCCGCGGTGGTCATGGACGACGATCGTGTCGTACTGGTCGGCCCGGGTCGGGTGCTGCGCCGGCACCACCACCTCGGTCAACCCGGCCACCTCGCCGGTCTGCTCGTGCAGCGCCAGCACGATGTACGGCTTCATGCCGCGCCGGTGCAGCGTGGCGAGGCTGTCGCGCAGCCGGTCCGGGTCGTAGGAGCTGGGCCGCAGCTCCACGTCGTCGGAGTCGCGCACCTCGGCCTTGGCCCGCGCGTACGCCTCGATCAGCTCGTCCGGCGGGCCACCCGGCCAGAACTCCACGCGGTAGCCCGCGCCGACCTCGGCGGCCATCTCGGTGAGCGCCGGCCAGTCCACCGAGCGCAGGTCGAGCACGCTGCGGGTCTCCACGTAGTCGCGGGTGAAGCCCAGCGACTCGTAGAACCCCACGGCCGGGGTGTCGCCGACCACCTCCACACCGATCGACTGGAAGCCCTCGTCCCAGACCCGGCGGGCGGCCACCCGCACCAGCTCGCGGCCGACGCCGCTGCGCCGGATCGCCGGGTGCACCAGCACCTCGAGCACGCCGATCCCGCCGAGCAGCAGCACGTGCACATGCCCGAGGATCGCCCCGGGCGTGCCGTCCGGGCCGGCGTCCTCCTGCGCGACCCACGAGATCCGCCGCTCGCCGGGCATCACCTCGGAGAGATACTCCCGCATGGAGCTCTCCCGCCATGGCGGATCCTGCGGCAGATCGGCCGCCAGGACCGCGTTCAGCGTGTCCAGCAGGGACGCGATCTCGGCGGACGACGCGGTCCTGGGATCCCACTCGCGCACCATCACCCGTCTAGCTTGCCGTCAACGGCAGCCGGGGGGAAGGGTTGAGTCCGCGAATGTACGCGAGCCGTCACCTCACGTTGCGGCTGAGCCTGCCGTACTCGTCGGCCTTGTCGAAGACGGCCTGGGCGTACCGACGCACATCGTTGTAGGAAAGGATGGCGCCCCACCAGTCACCCGGGATGGTCATGTTCCGGCCGCCCTTGCACAGGTAGAGCCCGGCGGCCAGCGCCGCGTCGTCGATGTCGTGCGGGTTCTTCACGCCGTCGCCGTCCGCGTCCGCGCCGATCTCCTGCCAGGTGGTCGGGATGAACTGCATCGGGCCGAGCGCCCGGTCGTGAACCCGGTCGCCGTCGAGCAGCCCCTGGTCGGTGTCGAGGATCCGGGACCGGCCGCCCTGCCCGTCGAGTGGCTCTCCCTTGATCTCCGGCAGGGCCCGCCCGTCGGCTTGCAGCGTGGCGCCGTTGGCCGCGCCGTGGCGCGACTCGACGTAACCGATCGCGGCCAGCGTGGTCCAGCTCAGCTGGCACCCACGGTTGGTCTGGGCGAGCACCAGCTCGGCGTAGGCGTACGCCTGGAGCGCCACCACGGGGACGCCGGTCACCGCGCCGACCCGCTGCGCCCAGCCGGTGAGCGCGTCGGCGGGACGCCCGGCGGGCAGCACCGGCGCGGTGGTCGCACCGGGCAGCGGCGTGCCGGTGGGCGCGGCGGTTCCGGGCAGGCCGGTCAGCTCCGGCAACGGCGGCGTGGCGGGCGCCGCCGCGGTCTGCGGCACGCTCTGCGACGGCGTGGCCTCGGCGACCGGCTCCGGCCGGCCGACCGCCGCCGGCACGACCACCGCACCGGCAGTGGCGGCGGCGGCGACCAGCGCGAGCAGGAACAGCGCGGGCAGCGTGGTGCGGCCGCCGGGCCGCCGGGACCAGGCGCGGGTGGCCCGGGCCGCGCCGACTGTGAGTTGCCGCGGGCGCGTCCGGACGGCGTGCGCGAACGGCATCCGCCGACGCCGCCCGCCGCTCTCGGCTGCCGCCTCGGCCTGTGCCTTCGACCCCGAGCCCGGCTGCTCGTCCCCGCCCGCTCCGGGCTCGGCGTCCGCCTTCACGGCCGATTCGGGCTGCGGCTTTCCGCCGGGCCGGGCGTCCAGCTCGACGCCCGGCTTGGGGGCCGGCTTCCCACCGGCCTCGACGCCGGGCGTGGCGTCCGGGTTCGCGCCGGGCTCGGCGTCCGCGTCGCGGGCCGGGTCGGCGGGCGACTTCGGGGGGAGGGAATCGCGTTCGCGGCGGGGCCGCGGGATGGGCGGGGTGCCGTCGTCGGGTGGCGCGGCGGGTCGCAGGGGCCGGGCCGTCGCTCGCCGTTCGCCGTCCACCACCCGTCGAGTATCACCCATCCGGGTGACGACGTCAGGCCCGGCCGTACGCTTGGGACATGCCCCGGTACGAGTTCCGTTGCCGCGCCTGCGGCGACACCTTCGAGGTCAACCGCCCGATGGCCGAGGCCGGACGGCCGGCCACCTGCCCGCAGGGCCACGCCGACACGGTGAAACTGCTGTCCACGGTGGCCGTCACCGGCCGGGACGGCTCCGCTCCGAGCGGTGGGATTCCCAGCGGCGGCGGTTGCTGCGGCGGCTCCTGCGGCTGCTGACTTTCCGCCGTCCGTCCCGCGGGTCGATCGGGGTCTTGCCGCCGGTGTGATCCTTTGGCACCTTGGGGCGGAATCTGCCCAGCCGTTCTCACGATGCGTGACGGCACGACCATAGGGCAGCATGAACCCGACGTCACCGGGCGGAGGTTCGACGTATGTCGCAAGGACACCACCTCCCCAGCGGGTGGGTGACCTTCGTGTTCACCGACATCGAGGGCTCGACGCGGCTGGCCCGGATGCTCGGCCCGGTCTACCGTCCGGTCCTGCACGAGCACCGGCGGCTGCTGCGCGACACCCTGGCCGGCACCGACGGCGCGGAGCTGCTGACCGAGGGGGACTCGTTCTTCCTCGCGTTCCCCGACGCCGCCGCCGCGGTCCGCGCCTGCCTGACCGCGCAGCGCGCGCTCGCCGGCCACGAGTGGCCCAACCCCGACGCCACCCCCCGGGTACGGATGGGACTGCACACCGGCTACGCCGAGCCCCGCGACGGCGAGTACGCCAGCCCCGAGGTGCACCGGGCCGCCCGGGTGGCCGCCGCCGCGCACGGCGGGCAGGTGCTCTGCTCCGCCGCCACCGCCCGGCACGCCGACCCGCTGCCGGACGGGGTGTCCCTGCTGGACCTCGGACTGCACCGGCTGCGCGGCTTCGACGACCGGGAGCGGCTGTTCCAGCTCGTCGCGCCCGGGTTGGAGCGGCGGTTCCCGCGTCCGCGTACCGCCGACGCGACAGCACACAACCTGCCCACCCAGGTCACCTCGTTCGTCGGCCGGCAGGCCGAGCGCGCCGAGCTGGGGCGGCTGGTCGAGGCGTACCGCCTGGTGACGGTGCTCGGCGCGGGCGGCGCCGGCAAGACCCGGCTGGCGGTGGAGCTGGCCTCCGGGATCGTCGAGGACTACCCCGACGGCGTCTGGTTCGTCGACATCGCCGCGGTGACCGACCCGGGGCTGGTGGCGTTCGAGATCGCCGCCGTGCTCGGCCTGCGCCCGGAGCCCGGCCGGCCGATGGTCGACACCCTCGTGGAGTACGCGGCGCCGCGCCGGATGCTCGTGCTGCTGGACACCTGCGACGCCCAGACCGCGGCGTCGGCCGAGGTGATCGGCCGGCTGCTCGCCGGTGGCCGGGGTGTGCGGGTGCTGGCGACCAGCCGGGAGTCGTTCGGCGTACCCGGCGAGGTGGTGTGGCGGATCCCGCCGCTGTCGGTGGACGAGGGCCCCGACGGCGGGGGGAGCGACGCGGTGGCGCTGCTGCTGGACCGTACCGCCGTGGCGCGCGGCGGCCGGGCGCCGGAGCCGGCCGAGCAGGCCGACCTGCACCGGGTGGTACGCCGCCTGGACGGGTTGCCGCTGGCCATCGAGCTTGCCGCGGCCCGGCTGCGGGTGCTCTCGGCCGGGCAACTGGCCGAGCGGCTGGACGACATGCTGGGCACGCTCGACGCCGGGCGGGAGACGGCGGAGCCGCCGCCGGTGGAGGCCGGCTGGAGCGGCAACCAGCAGGACACGGTGGACCTGGTGGCCGCCGCGACCGGCGCCGCACCGCCCACCCCGGCGACCCGGGCGGTGCAGCGGTCGGCGAGCGAGCGGCACCTGACCATCCAGGCCACAGTGACCTGGTCGTACCGGACGCTCGGCGCGCGCTCGGCCCGGCTGCTGCGCTGGATGGCGGTGTTCGCCGGCCCGGTGGACCTGCCCACCGTGCAGTGGCTGCTCGACGAGGACCCGCTCGACCCGCTCTCGGTGCTGGTGGACAAGTCGATGGTGCTGGCCGAGCCGCACGCCTCCGGCAGCACCTACCGGATGCTCGACCCGATCCGGGCGTACGCGGCCCGGCGGCTGGTCGAGGCGGGCGAGGAGCAGAGCGCCCGGGACCGGCACGTCGCCTGGTGCCGGCACGCGCTGGACCGGGCGCACCTGGGGCCGGACGGCCGCCCGGTGACGCTCTCCCTGTACGCGCTCGACCCGCTGGCGAACGAGTTGCGGGCCGCGTTGCGCTGGTGCGCCACAGGTGGCAGCGCCCGGTCGGGACTGTCGCTGGCGGGTGACCTGGACCAGTGGTGGCGGGAGCGCGGGCTGGCCCGGGAGGGGCGGCTCTGGCTGTTCCGGCTCTACGGCCGGCTTGCCGAGACCGGCGAGGTGATGCCGGACGCCGAGCTGGCTGCCGCGTACCACATGCACTCGCTGCACGCGGGCGCGGACGGCGAGTTCGGCGAGGAGCTGCGGTACTCGCAGCGGGCCGAGGCGGCCGCCCGGCAGTCCGGTGACCGAGGGCTGCTGGCCCGGGTGCTGGCCGGTCGCGCGGCGCCGCTGGTCGACATGGGGCAGTTCGCCGAGGCGGAGCGGGTCTGCCGTGAGGTGATCGACTGGGCGTACGCGCAGGACGTGGTGGGCGACGCGCTCCTGGCCGTCTACAACCTCGCCGAGCTGCTCTGGCGCCGGGGCGCGCTGGACGAGGCGGCCGACCTGCTCGCCGCGGCCCGTCCGGTCGAGGCGGCCCGGCCCGCCGAGCGGGGCGGCCGGTCGGTGGACATGCTGCTCGGCATGGTGGCCCTGGCCCGGGGCGACCTGGTCGCCGCGCACGAGCACCTGCTGGTGGCGTTGCGGTCCCGGATGAGTCACGGCTACCTGGGCCGGGCCTGCGACACGATCAACGCGATAGCGGTTCGCTGCGCGCTCGCCGGGGACGCGCTGGCGGCGGCCCGGCTGTTCGGGGCGGCGCAGGCCACCCGGGCGAACCTGCGGGCCACACCGGGGATATACGGCCCGTACTGGTCGGCCCGGCAGACGGAGTTGCGGCGGGTGCTGGGCGACGAGGCGTTCGACGCCGCCTACGGCGCCGGGACGGGGCTGCGGCTGGACGAGGTGGCGGCGCTGGCGCTGCACGTCGAGCACCCGGACCTGGCCGCCGACTCGCCACGGTTCGGCAAGCAGACGCCGGGTTCGTGGCCGGCGTTCGAGCCGCGCAGCACAACGGGCTGAGCCGGGCGGCCGACGAGGGCGGGGAGCCCGCCGGGTGGCGGACTCCCCGCGCGGTGCGTCAGGCGGTCGCGGCGGCGCGACGCTGGGCGTCGGCCTTCATCCGGGCGGCGCGGTCGAGGTCGGCCTGCGACACGGCGGCGACCGAGCCGAAGACGCTCACCGCCTGGTAGTACGTCCAGGCGAGGCTGTAGCAGGCGGGCCGGACCACCGCGTTGTACGTGGCGCAGACCCGCTTCAGGTCGGCGTAGAAGGCGCTGTCCAGGCGGGACTTGCTGGACGAGAAGACGCCCATCGCCTTGTGGTTGCGGTAGCCGAAGTCGTGCCGGTAGCAGGAGAGCTTGAAGTTGAACCCGATCGGGTTGTCCGGGCTGGACGAGCAGTAGTCGGTGGACCAGTCGAAGCCGTACTCCGTCCAGGGTGCCCGGTTCTGCCGGGCGCTGTTCCAGGCGTTGTAGCTGGACGCGCTGGTCTGCGTCCAGCTGGTCAGGACGGACAGCTTCTGCTGGGTGCTCACCGCGGCGGCGGCCGGCGTGGCCAGGCCGAGCATGGTGAGCAGGGCGAGTGTTCCGGCGGCGAGGATGGTGGCGAGGCGACGGGACACGGGAACCTCCGCGGGTGGTGGCCGGGATCTCCGGATGTCGACAAGTGTCGATCAAGTGGGTGACCTGGGGCGATGCTCCGGGGAACGGCTCGCTGACATCCGCCCAAACAGACGAATGCCCCCGGGCCGGCGAGGCGGCCCGGGGGCATTCGACGGGGGTCAGCGCACGAAGCGCGGCGGGCTCGCCGGGCTCTCGTTCGCCAGCCGGTCCAGCGCGGTCACGTAGTACGTGTACCGGGCGCCGTCGGCCGCCGTGGTGTCCACCCAGGACTGCACGGCGCCGTCGGTGGCCCGGACGGTGCCGACCAGGTGGGAGGCGTCGGCGAAGTCGCAGCGCCCGGCCAGGCCGTGCCCGTCGAACCGGTAGATCGCGTACGACGCGGCGGTGCCGAGCGGGCCCATGCCGTCGGCCGGCTGACGCCAGCTCAGGCGTACCCCGTCCGCCTCCCGCTGGGCCTTGGTGACCACCGGGAACAGCAGCGGCTTGCGCGGCAGGTGCGTCATGGTGGGCACCAGCGCCGGGCGGGAGTAGTGCTCGGCGGCGTAGATGTCGGTGGCGCCGAGCCGGTTCGCCCGCACCTGCACCGCGGAGAAGTGCACGTTGCCGAGCACCTCCGGGTACGACCGGTTGAGCGTCAGGTGGTTCGACAGCTCCTGCGGGTTCATCCAGAACGACCCGTACGCCGGGTCACCGCTCTTGTAGTCGGCCTGGCCGATGTAGAGCTGCACCCGCGTGCCGCGCACCTGCTCGGCCCACCACGGCACCAGCCGGGCGTAGTCGGCGGCCGGGTACTGGCCGATGTACCAGTAGAGCTGCGGCACGATGTAGTCGATCCACTCCTCCTTGACCCACTTGCGGGAGTCGGCGGAGATGATGTCGTACGACTGCGAGCCGGTGGTGTCCGAGCCGTTCGGGTCGGCCGACGCGTTGCGCCAGATGCCGAACGGGCTGACGCCGAACTTCACGTACGGCTTGACCGCCTTGATCTTGGCGTTCATCTCCTGGATCAGCAGGTTGATGTTGTCCCGCCGCCAGTCGGCCTTGTCGGTGAAGCCCCTGTTGTACGCCGCGAACGTGGCGTCGTCGGGCACCTGGTGGGTGCCGCTCGGGTACGGGTAGAAGTAGTCGTCGAAGTGCACGCCGTCGATGTCGTACCGCTTGACCGCGTCCATCATCGCGGTCTGGACGAACTCGCGGACCTCGGGGACGCCGGGGTTGTAGTAGAGCCGGCTGCCGGCGACGCCGGCCGGCGGGTAGGCGAAGACCCAGTCGGGGTGCTGGCGGGCCGGGCTGTCCGGGGCCAGTTGCGACAGGTCGGCGCCGGCGCCGCCGGGCGCGGGCATGGAGACGCGGTACGGGTTGAACCAGGCGTGGAACTCCAGGTTGCGCTTGTGCGACTCGGCGACCAGGAAGTCCAGCGGATCCCAGCCGGGGTTCTTGCCGCGTACGCCGGTCAGGTACTCCGACCACGGCTCGTACGGCGAGGGCCAGAACGCGTCCGCGGTCGGGCGGACCTGGACCACGACGGCGTTGTGGTTGAGCTTCTGGGCCAGGTCGAGCCAGGCCAGGTATTCGGCCTTCTGCTTGGCCACCTGGTCCGGCGCGGTCCAGGAACCCTTGCTGGGCCAGTCGATGTTCGTCACCGAGGCGATCCACATGGCCCGGAACTGGCGCTTGGGGGTGGCCGGGTCGGTGACGCAGTCGGTGGAGGGGGAAGTGGCGGTGCCTGTGTTGTCGCCGGGGGCGGCCTGCGCCGGTGTGCCGGCGACCAGCGTGCCGAGCAGCGCCGCGGCCAGCGCGGCGGCTCCGAGCCGAGTTGCCTTCATGCGGTGCGGTCCCTTCGTCGGGTCCGGGGGGACGGTCGGCGGCGGGGCGTCACGGCAAGATTCGCCGCGATACCCATGCCTCCGGTAGAAAACTTTCATCTATCCGTGCCCGGCGCAAGACCCTGAGGGCCGATCGATGTCCGGGGTCGTCCGATCGGCCGGATCGTGACGATTCCGAGACACACCGTGCGGGATTGGAGCGCAAAACGGCTGGGTAGCTTGCCCGGTCACGGACCGCCACCGTGGCGGCCGCACGGCGGGGGAGGTGATCAGATGTCGGTCCTGCGTACCAAGCCGATCGGCGACGTGCTCGCCCAGGGCGACGCCGACGGCGAGGACGGCAAACCGGGCCTGCGGCGCCGGCTCGGCGCGGTCGACCTGATGGGCTTCGGCATCGGCATCGTGATCGGCACCGGCATCTTCACGCTCACCGGTGTCGAGGCGCGCAACAGCGCCGGGCCGGGTGTGGTGATCTCGTTCGGCATCGCCGGCCTGGTCGCGCTGCTCGCCGCGCTCTGCTACGCCGAACTCGCCAGCAGCGTGCCGACCGCCGGCAGCGCCTACACCTATGCGTACGCGACGATGGGCGAGATCGTCGCCTGGATCATCGGCTGGGACCTGCTGCTGGAGTTCGCGCTCGGCGCGGCGGTGGTCGCCCGTGGCTGGTCCGGCTACCTCGCCGACCTGTTCGGCCTGCCCAGCGCCTGGTTCGCCGAGGAGGGCAGCGTCGTCAACCTCGGCGCGATCGGCATCGTGCTGGTGCTCGGTGTGGTCGCCGTCGTCGGCATCCGCGAGTCGGCCCGGGTCACCAACCTGCTCGTGCTGGTCAAGGTGGCGATCTGTGCCTTCGTTATCATCGCCGGGCTGTTCTTCGTCAAGGCGGCCAACCTCAGCCCGTTCATCCCGTCCGCCGAGCCGGCCGGGGCCGGGGACGACGGCGTCAAGCAGCCGGTCACCCAGGCGATCTTCGGGTTGGAGCCGTCCGTCTTCGGCTTCGCCGGGGTGCTCACCGCCGCCGCAGTGGTGTTCTTCGCGTACACCGGGTTCGAGGCCGTGGCGAACCTGGGTGAGGAGACCCGCAAGCCCAAGCGGGACCTGCCGCTGGGTCTGCTCGGCACGCTGCTCATCTCCACGGTGCTCTACATCGGCGTCTCGCTCGTCGTTGTCGGCATGGTCAAGTACACCGAGATCGACGAGGGCGCGCCCATCGCGTCCGCGTTCCGGGCGGTCGGCGCCGGCTGGGCCGCGGTGCTCGTCTCCATCGCCGCCGTCGCCGGGCTCACCAGCGTGATCCTGGTCGACCTGGTGGCGATGGGCCGGATCGGCTTCGCCATCGCCCGCGACGGGCTCATCCCACCCGCCATCGCCAAGGTGCACCCGCGCTGGGGCACCCCGTACCGGATCGCCGGGATCATGACCGTCGCGGTGGCGCTGCTCGCCGGTTTCCTGCCGCTGTCCGCGCTGGCCGACCTGGTCAGCATCGGCGCGCTCTGCGCGTTCACGCTGGTCGCGATCGCGGTGCCGATCCTGCGCAGGCGCCGCCCCGACCTGGAGCGGCCGTTCAAGGTGCCGTTCTCGCCGGTGCTGCCGATCGTCACGGCAGTGGCCTGTCTCTACCTGAGCCTGAACCTGTCGGTGGAGACCTGGCTGCGGTTCCTCGCCTGGATGCTGCTCGGCGCGGTCATCTACTTCGGGTACGGCCACCGCAAGAACCGGCTCGCCCGTCGCGAGCACTCGGACACCCCCGAGCCCGCCCCCACCCCCTGAGGCGGGCCCCCCGAAGGAAGGGCCCCTTCTTAACGCCTGGCGTTAAGAAGGGGCCCTTCTGCTACCGGAGGCGTTAAGAAGGGGCCCTTCCTTACCTCACCCCTTCAGGCCGCTGCGGGACACGCCCTGGATGACGTGCCGCTGGGCGAACACGAACAGGATCAGCACCGGTACGCTCGCCAGCACCGCGCCCGCCATGATGACCGGATAGTCGGTCACGTACGCGCCCTGGAGCAGGCCCAGGCCCGCCGGCAGCGTCAGCCGTTCCGGGCTGAACAGCACGTACACCGGCCAGAGGAAGTCGTTCCAGTTGGTCAGGAACGACAGCACCGCCAGCGTCGCCAGGGCCGGCTTCGACAGCGGCAGCAGCACCCGGCGGAAGACCTGCCAGTGGTTCGCGCCGTCCAGCACTGCCGCCTCCTCCAGCTCGGCCGGGATGGACAGGAAGAACTGGCGCAGGAAGAACACCCCGAACGCGCTCGCCGCACCCGGCACGATCACCACTGTGAGCGTGTCGATCCAGTTCAGCCGCTCGGCGATGATGAAGTTCGGGATGATCAGCGAGGTGGGCGGCAGGAACAGCGTGCCCACGATCAGCGCGAACAGCACCTTGCGGCCGCGGAACCGCATCCGGGCCAGCGCGTACGCGGCCATCGACGCGGTCACCAGCACCAGCAGCGTGTGCAGGGTGGCCGCCAGCATGCTGTTGACGAACCAGCGCAGCACCGGGTTCGCCGCGTTGTCGACGATCTGCTGGTAGCCGTAGCTGGAGAACGGGTTCGGCAGCCAGCCGGGCGGCACCCGCTGCGCGTCGTCGTACGTCTTCACCGAGGTCAGCAGCATCCAGACCAGCGGGGTCACGAAGATCGCGGTGATCAGCAGCAGTACGCCGTACCGCGCCACCGCGCGCATGTTCCTCATGTCGTCCCCTCAGTCTTCCCGGTAGCGGAACAGCCGGAAGTTGACGACGCTCACCACTGCGAGCATCAGCGCGAAGAACACGCTCATCGCGGCGGCCCGCCCGGCGTCGTAGTCCCGCAGCCCTTCGTCGACGATCCGCCAGACCACGGTCCGGGTCTGTTCGCCGGGCGCGCCCTGGGTGATCAGGAACGCCTGCCCGAACACGTTCGCCGAGGCGAGGATCGTGGTGGTGAAGACGAACAGCATCACCGGCCGCAGGCCGGGGATCGTGACGTGGCGGAACCGGTCCCACGCGCCCGCGCCGTCCACCTTGGCCGCCTCGTACAGCTCGGCCGGGATGTCCTGGAGGCCGGCCAGGTAGATCACCGCGTTGAAGCCGCACGTCCACCACACGGTCACGCCGACGAGTGACACCCAGGCCCACGGCACGTCGGTCACCCACGGCGTGTCCGAGGGGAGCCCGAGCACGCCGAGCAGCCGGTTGACCAGGCCCAGGTTGGCGTCGAGCAGGAACCGCCAGAGCAGGCCGATCACCGCCACGCCCAGCACGTACGGCGCGAAGAACGCGGCCCGGAAGAACGTCCGGCCGGGGAACGAGCGGTTGAGCAGCAGCGCCAGCCCGAGCGGGACGACCACGAGCAGCGGTACGGAGAACAGCGTGAAGATCCCTGTCGCCCGGACGCTCGACCACCAGTCCCCGTAGATCGCCGAGTCGCTGGAGAACAGGTCCCGGTAGTTGCCGAGCCCGACGAACGGCCGGTTGGGCAGTTGCAGATCCCACTGGTGCAGGCTGATCCAGACCCCGAACAGGATCGGCGCCAGGCCGAAGACGCCGAACAGGATCAGGTACGGCGCGAGGAAGAGGTACGGCGTCGTCCGGTTGCCGCGTTCCGTCGCGCCCCGGCGGCGGGTGCGTGCCGCCGGGGGCGGCGCGCCGTCACGCGCCGCCCCGACCTCGATCACGTCCGCCACGGCGGATCAGTTCCCGTACTTCTTGCGGTTGTCCTCCAGCTGCTTGTTCGCCTTGGCCACGCCGTCGTCGAGCGCCTGCTTCGGCGACTTCTTGCCCAGCGCCGCCTCGTTGAAGGCGCTGTAGAAGGTCAGGATGACCTCGCCCAGGCCGGGCGCGGCGGGCGGGAACGCGGCGTACTCCAGTTCCGGGGCGAGCGCGTTGACCTCGGTGAGCGCGGTGAACTCGCTGCTCTCGCGGACCGCCTTGCGGGCCGGCACCTGGCCGCCCTTGGCCCAGTCCAGCGAGTGCTGGCTCAGCCAGTTGATGAACACCTTCGCCCCGGCGGTCTTGTCGGCGTTCGCGGAGCGCTGCTTGACGATTGTGAAGTTGTGCGAGTTCGCCCAGGCGGCCTTCTGGCTGCCGATCTGCGGCAGCGGCGCGACGCCCCACTGCACGTTCGGGCTCTTCTTCAGGTCGTTGATCTGCCAGATGCCGTTCCAGGTGAACGCGTTCTTGCCGCTCTTGAACGCCAGGTAGTCGGCGTCCTGGCCGACGTTCGCCGGGGAGTGGCCCTGCTTGATCAGGTCGACCAGCCAGGTGCACGCCTCGACGGCCGGGTCGGAGTTGAACGTCGCCTTCGCCACCTCGGCGTCGAAGACGGTGCCGCCCCACTGGTGCAGCAGGCTGTAGTACGTCATGCCGCCGGTGAACTGGAACGGGCTGACCCAGAAGCCCTGCACGCCGGACTTCTTCAGCTCGGTGAGCGCGGCTGTGTACTCGTCCCTGGTGGCCGGTGGCTTCTCCGGGTCCAGGCCGGCCTTCTGCATGACCGCCTTGTTGTAGTAGAAGCCCAGCGGGTGCATGTCCAGCGGGATGCCGTACCGCTTGTCGTTGTAGAGGCCGCCCTTCCACACAGTCGGGGCGAAGTCTCCCTCGCTCAGCTCCAGCGCCTTCGCCACGTCGTCCAGTTCGGTGATCACGCCGCGGGCGGCGAACGTGGCGAGCTGGTCCATGTGCATGACCGCGATGTCCGGGCCGTTGCCGCTGGAGACCGCGCCGGGGAGCTTGCTGTAGTAGTCCTCCCACTGATAGGTAATCACGCTGACCGCGATGTTCTTGTGCTCGCTGTTGAACTGCTGGACGAGCGTCTTGAAGATGTCGCCGTCGCCGCCGGTGAAGCCGTTCCACAGCTTCAGGTCGACTTTCGGGCCGGTGTAGTCCTTGCCGCCGTTGCCGGAGGCGCCGGAGCTGTCGGAGCTGCTGCCGCCGCCGCAGCCGCTGAGTGTCAGCGTGGCCGCCGCGCCGAGCCCGACGCCGAGCCCGAGCAGGCGCCGCCGGCTCATCTCGTTCTGGATCATGGGTACTCCTTGGGGGACGGGATGGAGTATTTGCCGGTCACAGCGCCGGCACGAAGCGCAGCAGGTTCCAGGAGGTGGCCGGCAGCAGCACGGAGGCCCGGCCGCCGTCGACAGTGGGTGTGGTGAGGTCCCGGGGCGTGACCCGCTCCGGGTCCGCTTCGGTGTTCGTGGCGTCCGGGTCGGTTCCGGCCGCCACCGTGGTGTGCGCCTCGGCCCGCAGGCCGGGCAGGCCGCGCAGGTCCAGGTCGAGCGGGAGGTCCTGCGGGCCGCGGTTGACCGCGAAGACGGCCAGCTCGCCGCTCTCCTCGTCGTGCACGGCGACGGTGTCCAGCGCGGGCACGTCGCCGTACCGCGGGGTCTCGTAGGTGGGGCCGGTGGGCTCGGTCCGCAGCACGGTGCCGCGGGCGTACCGGGCGGTCAGCGCGAACGGGTGGAAGATGCTCTGCCGCCAGGCCGGGCCGCCGTTGCGGGTACGGATCGGGGCGATCACGTTCGCGAGCTGAGCCTGGCAGGCCACGCCGATGCGGTCGGCGTGCCGGAGCAGGGTGATCAGCAGGTCGCCCACCACCACCGCGTCGACGGCTGTGTAGTCGTCCTCGATCAGCGCGGGCGCCTCGACCCAGCCGCGCCGGTCCAGGTCGGACTGGAGGCGGGACTGGTACCAGACGTTCCACTCGTCGAACGAGATCTTCAGCTTGCGCTTCTGCCGCAGCTTGGCGCCGACGTGGTCGGCGGTGGCGACGACCTCGGTGATGAAGGCGTCCATGTCGACGGCGGAGGCGAGCAGGCTGGCCCGGTCACCGTCGGACGGGTCGTAGTAGGTGTGGGCGGAGATGTAGTCGACGTGCTCGTAGGTGTGCTCCAGCACCGTCGCCTCCCACGAGGCGAACGTGGGCATGCCCCGGTTGGAGCTTCCGCAGGCGACCAGGCTGATCGAGGGGTCGATCATCTTCATCGCGCGGGCGGTCTCGGCGGCGAGGCGGCCGTACTCGTCGGCGGTCTTGTGCCCGACCTGCCACGGCCCGTCCATCTCGTTGCCGAGGCACCACAGCCGCACCCCGTACGGCTTCTCGGCGCCGTGCTTGCGGCGCAGGTCGGACAGCTGGCTGCCGCCCGGGTGGTTGGTGTACTCCAGCAGTTCGAGCGCCTCGGTGACGCCGCGGGTGCCGAGGTTGACAGCCATCATCGGCTCGACCCCGGCCTCCGCCGCCCAGGTCATGAACTCGTCCAGCCCGAACTCGTTGGTCTCGATGGTCTTCCAGGCCAGGTCGAGCCGGCGTGGGCGGTCACCGACCGGGCCGATGCCGTCCTCCCAGCGGTAGCTGGAGACGAAGTTGCCGCCCGGGTAGCGGACCACGGAGACGCCCAGCTCACGGGTCAGGTCCAGCACGTCGCGCCGCAGCCCTCGCCGATCGGCTGTGGGGTGGCCCGGTTCGTACACCCCGCCGTAGACGCAGCGCCCCATGTGCTCGACGAAGGAACCGAAGATCCGGCGGTCCGCCGGCGCGACCCGGAACGCCGGATCGATCGTGAGCTGCGCGTTCGGCACGATGCCAACCTCTCCCTCGCTGCTGGTGCGGGTGACCGCGGTCACTCCGCTGTCAGTGGTTTCTACAACGTTGTAAGCGCTCGTGTAAAGAGGCAGTCGCGTCGTCGTGGCGCGGTACAGTGCGGCCAGCGTTCACCGGAAGGAAGTGCAGTGCGGCACAGGCTCAAGGACGTCGCGGAGCGGGCCGGAGTGTCGGTGAAGACCGTCTCCAACGTCGTGAACGGCTACCAGCACGTGCGCGCCGACACCCGGGCCCGGGTCGAGGAGGCCATCGCCGCACTCAACTACCGGCCCAACCTCTCGGCCCGCAACCTGCGCAAGGGCCGTACCGGTGTGATCGCACTGGCCGTGCCCGAGCTGGACATCCCCTACTTCGCCGAGCTGGCCCGGCACGTCGTCGCCGCCGCCGCCGACCAGGGCTGGACCGTGCTCATCGACCAGACCGGCGGCGGCTCCGAGCAGGAACGCAAGGCCGCCAGCGGCATCGGCGACCACATGATCGACGGCCTGATCCTGAGCCCGCTCGCACTCACCGCCGACGACCTCGCCGCGCTGGCCGGACTGCCCATGGTGCTGCTCGGCGAACGCGTCGACCACGGCCCCGCCGACCACGTGATGATCGACAACGTGGCCGCCGCCCGCGAGATCACCGCCCACCTCATCGGGCTCGGCCGCCGCCGGATCGCCGCGATCGGCTCCCAGCGGACCCCCGAGGGCGCCAGCGCCCGGCTCCGCCTGGCCGGCTACACCGCCGCGCTGACCGAGGCCGGCATCGCCTACGACGACCGCCTGGTGGCGCCCGCGCCGGCCTGGCACCGCGCGGACGGCGCCGCCGCCATGCGGCACCTGCTCACCACGGGGGTACGCCCCGACGCCGTCTTCTGCTTCAACGACACCCTTGCGCTCGGCGCGCTGCGTGCCCTGCACGAGATGGGCCTGCGCGTGCCCGAGGACGTCGCGGTGGCCGGCTTCGACGACATCGAGGACGGTCGCTTCTCGATCCCGACGCTGACCACAGTCGTCCCCGACAAGGAGCGCATCGCCCGCCTCGCGGTCGAGCTGCTGGCGGGCCGCCTGGGCCCCGATCGCGGGTCCCCACCGCGCGAACTGGTGGCCCCCCACCACGTAGCCCTCCGCGAATCCGCCTAGGCCCTGTCCTGTCGATCATGGAAGCCAGATGATGGCGGCGATGAGGACCAGGCTGGATCGGTAGAGGGACGCGCGTTTGGCGTAGCGGGTGGCCAGTTCGCGCCACTGCTTGAGCCGGTTGAAGCAGCGTTCCACGACGTTGCGCTTGCGGTAGACCTGCTTGTCGAAGGCCGGTGGTCGCCCGCCATGGCTGCCCTTGGCGGCCCGGCGGGCGACCTGGTCGCTGCGTTCCGGGATGACATGTCGGATCCCGCGTTGTCGTAGGGCTCGGCGGGTCGAGTCATGCGCATAGCCCTTGTCCGCGATCAGCACGTCCGGTCGCTTGCGGGGCCGACCCGGTCCGGGCTCGTTGACGCGGATAGCGTCCAGCAGCGCCAACAGTTGCGGGTTGTCGCCGGCTTGGCCGGGGGTGAGCAGGACCGACAGCGGCCGTCCGCGTCCGTCGACGGCGAGGTGGATCTTCGTGCTCAACCCGCCGCGGGACCGGCCGATGGCCTCGCCATCTTGCGCACCAGGCGTCGCCGCACTTGTCGGGGAGCCCCCTTTTTGCGGGCGCCAGCGGCATGCTGGTGCGCCCGCACGATCGACGAGTCGATGCTGATCGTCCACTGCACCGGCGTGCCGTCGTCATGCACCTGCGCCGCCGCGAGAATCCGATCCCATGTCCCGTCGGCCGTCCACCGACGCAGGCGTTCGTGACAGGTCTTCCACGGCCCGAAGCGTTCCGGCAGGTCCCGCCACGGCGCGCCCGTGCGCAGCTTCCACAAGATCCCGTTGATGACCTGCCGGTGATCCCGCCACCGCCCCCGCGCACCGCCAGGCTCCGGCAACAGCGGCGCGATCACCGCCCACGCCTCATCGGTCAGCTCACCACGACGCACCACCGGCACATCGTCAACGACCAACCACTACAAGATCGGCAGGACACGCCCTAGTCCTGTTCTTGGCCCCGTCGATCATGAAGTTGACGGCGAAGTCGATCTCCTTGAGTGCCGCCAACTTCATGATCGACGGGGTGGTCCCTCGGGTCGGCCGGCGCGGCTTCAGTCGAAGAAGCGGGCCAGGTGGGAGGAGGGCGGGGCGGGGGCGTCTGGTGGCAGCGGGGTGAGGTCGGCGAAGATCGAGGCGCCGTCGCAGCCGACGTGCAGCGGATACCAGCGCGGCGTACCCGGCGGGCGCTGACCGCAGATGCCCTTGAACGTCTGCACGTCGAGCAGGCGTACGTGCGTCGGGTCGGCCACCGCGTTGACGTGCCGCCACCAGGGACTCATCACGTGCAGCACCCCGCCGGGACGCAGCGCCCGGTGGCACTCGTCGAACAGCGGCAGGAAGTCGATCAGATGCTCGACGATGTGCACCGCGAAGAACACGTCCACCGAGTCGTCGCGCAGCGGCAGTGAGCCGGCCAGGTTGGCGACCGCGTTCACCCCCGGCGCCGGATAGATGTCCAGTCCCAGGTTGCCCGGCCACTGCTTGGTCGCACCGCAGCCCAGGTCGACCACCACCGGCGCCCGCCCGGCCACGCTGACCCGGCACCAGACGCCGAGTACGCCGGACAGCCGGCCGATCAGCTCCCGTACCAGCCGTAGCTGGTCCGGGTCGGCGACCTCGCCGGTCAGGTGCGCCACCCCACGGTCGAAGCGCACCTCGACAGCCGTTCCGCGCAGCCGCTCGTCGTGCCGGACCATGTCGGCCCACGCCTCGGCGAGGAAGCCGTCGGTCTGCCGGAGTCGCTCACCCGAGAGCGCGGTCTGCCCCATCGCCACCATGCGCCACCTCCGGCGGCCCGTTACCCCCGATTCACCCCAATATGCCCCCAGGCACCAAGCCCGCCCCCCGTCACAAATTGATCAAGGAGTTCGTGTCCTGCCAGAGTCGCCCCGCCGACCTCGGTGATCAAGGAGTTCGTGTCCTGTTTCGAGCACGACGTTGACACAAACTCCTTGATCACCGGGGCGGCGGTCGGGGTGTGCGCGCCGATGCCGGCTCCCGTGCCTCCCGTCGCCGTCGATCTTGCACTTGCGGCCCGGACCAAGCTCGCAAAAGGGGTACCTGAAGGGCGGCAACTGCAAGATCGACCGGAACAGGGGAACAGGGGAACAGGGGGGTGTCCCTATGGGTTTCGTCAAGCGGGGACGGGGCTGGTGGGGCAGGGCGGGGGCGGGCGGTCAGGGGGAGAGGGTTCGGCGGACTGTGCGGGAGCCTCGCATGCGCTGGCGGGGCTGGGCAGCCGCTGCCTTCGGGCGCTTGAGGTGGTAGCGGTGCAACTCGTTGTTGCCCGGCAGCGACGGGTCCTCGCTCATCGCGACCAGTTCCCAGCCCTGGTCACCGGCCCGGTTCAGGTGGGCCAGCGCGGTGTCGCCGTACGGCGTCACGTCGATCATGGAGCCGTCCGGGCCGTACCAGATGAAGACGACCTCCCACCCGGCGTCGGTGGCGGCGGCCTGGCGGCGGCGGACCAGCAGCGCGTACTCCCACTTGAGCATGCGCTCATTGTGGACCCGCGCGCGCGGGTCGGCACGGATCAGTGTTCGGCGATCCGTCCGTCCGCCACGCGCAGCCGCCGGTTCACGCTCACCGCGTCGAGCATCCGCCGGTCGTGGGTCACCAGCAGCAGCGTTCCCGGGTAGCTCGCCAGCGCCGACTCCAACTGCTCGATCGCGGCCAGGTCGAGGTGGTTCGTCGGCTCGTCGAGCACCAGCAGGTTGACGCCCCGGCCCTGGAGCAGGGCCAGCGCGGCCCGGGTCCGCTCGCCGGGTGACAGCGTCGCCGCCGGCCGCAGCACATGCTCGGCGCGCAGCCCGAACTTGGCCAGCAGTGTCCGCACGTCCGCCGGGGCGAGATCGGGTACGGCGGCGCCGAACGCCTCCAGCAGCGGCTGGTCGCCGAGGAACAGTCCCCGGGCCTGGTCGACCTCGCCGACCACCACACCGGGGCCGAGCGCGGCGTGTCCCTCGTCCAGCGGCAGCCGCCCGAGCAGCGCGGCGAGCAGGGTGCTCTTGCCGGAGCCGTTCGCCCCGGTGATCGCCACCCGGTCGGCCCAGTCGATCTGCAGGTCCACCGGGCCGAGTGTGAAGCCGCCACGGCGTACCACCGCTTGCCGGAGCGAGGCCACGACGGCGCCGGCGCGGGGCGCGGCGGCGATCTCCATCCGCAGTTCCCACTCCTTGCGCGGCTCCTCGACCACGTCCAGCCGCTCGATCAGCCGGGCGGTCTGCTTGGCCTTCGCGGCCTGCTTCTCGGTCGACTCGGCGCGGTACTTGCGGCCGATCTTGTCGTTGTCGGTGGCCTTGCGGCGGGCGTTCTTGACGCCCTTCTCCATCCACGCGCGCTGGGTGCGGGCGCGCGCCTCCAGGTCGGCCTTCGTGTCGGCGTACTCCTCGTACTCCTCGCGGGCGTGCCGGCGCGCCACCGCGCGCTCCTCCAGGTAGGCCGCGTAGCCACCGCCGTAGTGCTTGACCTGCCGCTGGTGCAGGTCCAGCTCGACGATCCGGTTGACGGTGCGGGTGAGGAACTCCCGGTCGTGGCTGACCAGCACGGTCCCGGCGCGCAGGCCGGTGACGAAGCGTTCCAGCCGGTCCAGCCCGGCCAGGTCGAGGTCGTTGGTGGGCTCGTCGAGCAGGAAGACGTCGTACCGGCTGAGCAGCAGCGACGCGAGCCCGGCGCGGGCGGCCTGCCCGCCGGACAGGCCGGTCATCGGGTGGTCCAGGTCGACGTCGAGACCCAGCTCCGCCGCGACCTGCTCGGCCCGCTCGTCCAGATCCGCGCCGCCGAGGTCGAGCCAGCGTTCCAAGGCGTTCGCGTACGCGTCGTCGGCGCCCGCTGACCCGGCGGTGAGCGCCTCGGTGGCGGCATCAAGCGCGGCCTGCGCGGCGGTCACCCCGGTCCGCCGGGCCAGGAAGCCGCGGACCGTCTCGCCGGGCCGGCGCTCCGGCTCCTGCGGCAGGTAGCCGACAGTCGCCGTGGGCGGGCTCAGCGCCACCGAGCCCTGCTCGCGGGGGGCAAGACCGGCGAGGGTACGCAGCAGCGTGGACTTGCCCGCGCCGTTGACCCCGACCAGCCCCACCACGTCGCCGGGTGCGACGACGAGATCGAGGTCTTCGAAGAGGATGCGGTCACCGTGGCCGGCGGTGAGGTCCTTGGCGATCAACGTGGCGCTCATCAGGTGATCGAGCCTACCGGCGGGCGCATCCGGATTACCGTGACCCGCGCTCGCGGCGGCGCCGGTCTGAGGGAGACTCACAGCCGTGGTGACCACACTGGCGATCGACTGTGGTGGCGGCGGGATCAAGGCCTCCGTACTGGATGCCGCCGGAACCATGCGCGCGCGGCCGTTGCGCGTGCCCACGCCGTACCCGTTGCCGCCCGGCCTGTTCGTCAAGACGCTGCTGGATCTCGGCGCCCGCCTGCCCACGGCGGACCGGCTCACCGTCGGCATGCCCGGCATGATCCGGCACGGCGTCGTGGTGGCGACGCCGCACTACGTGACCCGTTCCGGGCCGCGCAGCCGCGTCGACCCGGAGTTGCTGGCCGAGTGGTCCGGGTACGACGCGCGCACCGCGCTGGCCGGGGCGTTCGGCGTGCCGGCGCTGGTGCTGAACGACGCCGAGGTGCACGGCGCGGGCGTGGTCGCCGGGACCGGCTGCGAGCTGGTGCTGACGCTCGGCACCGGGCTGGGCAGCGCGCTGTTCGACGGCGGGGTGCTGGCGCCGCACCTGGAGCTGTCGCACGCGCCGGTGCGGTGGAACACCACCTACGACACGTACGTGGGGGAGCCGGAACGGCGGCGCCTCGGCGACGCGTTCTGGTCGCGGCGGATCCGGCAGGTGGTGGACGGCCTGCGGCCGGTGTTCCGCTGGGACCGGCTCTATCTCGGCGGCGGCAACTCCCGGCTGATCCGGCCCGAGCAGGTGGCCCGGATGGGCGACGACGTGGTGATCGTCCCGAACACGGCCGGAATCGTCGGTGGTGTCCGGGCCTGGGATCTGATCGGCGGCCGGTACGACCCGACCACCTGATCTTCGAACGCAGGAACACTCGCGCTTGCTCCGGTGTTGTGCCAGCGTCGGACCAAGGCCTGGCGCGACACGAGGAGGTGGGTCGAGTGGATCTTCTGGCGGAGTACCGGCGGGCGACCATGTTCTTCGAAGCGGGTGACCCGACCGGAGCGGCCCGGCTGCTCGAACCGATCATCGAGGCCGAGCCGGACAACTCCTCGGTCCGGCAGCTGCTGGCCCGCGCGTACTTCCAGTCGGCCCAGCTCAACCGGGCCGAGGAGCAGCTGCGCGCGCTGGTCGACCGGGACCCGAGCGACCACTACGCGCACCACGTGCTCGGCCGCACGCTGGAGCGGATGAACCGGCCCGTGGACGCGCTGCGGCACCTGCGCATCGCTGCCGCGATGTACTCGACGAACACCGACTACGCCACCGCCCTGCGGCGGGTGGAGGGCAAGGTCGGTCGTTGACTGATCACGCGGAAGGGCAGCCCGGGCGGGCTGCCCTTCCGCGTACCTAGGATGGGACCGTGAAGCTCAAGCTCGACCTCCACGACATCTACAACAAGGGCCACGACATCGACCGCGCGTTGCGCGGGATCATGGACGAGGCGGTGGCGAAGAAGGCCACGCTCGTGGAGATCATCCCGGGCAAGGGGTCGGGCGCGCTGAAGAAGAAGGTGCTGCGCTTCCTCGACCAGAAGGACGTGAAGCAGCTCTACCACCGGGTCGAGAAGGACTCGAAGAACTTCGGCCGGCTGTTCGTGCACTTCCGCTGGAAGTAGCGGTATACAAGCCACGTCAACCCGATCGACAACGTGAGGTGCAGAGGATGGACGAACATGCCGGCAAGCAGGAGGGGCCGTCCGCAGAAGAACTCGCGAGTCGCACCAGGTGGTTTGAGCAGTACGTCGAGGGGTTGAACCAGCGATCTGTAGTGGCTGAAGCGGGTGGCGAACCCTACGCGTGTCCCTGCTGCCGGCACCCGACGCTCGAAGGGCGAGGTCAGTTCGAGATCTGCTTCGCCTGCGGTTGGGAGGACGACGGGCAGGACGACGAGGACGCTGACACGGTGCGGGGTGGCCCCAACGGTTCGCTCAGTCTGACGGATGCACGTCGTGCCTACGCCGAACGGCCGGTCAGTCTGTCGGATGCGCGGCGTGCCTATGCCGAGCGACGAGCCCGTTGGGAGCGCAGACGCCGTCGATCAACGCCCGGGACGGCTTGACGTGCTCGGACGGCACAGCCGGTCACTTCCGCGCTCTCGCCGAGAGTCACGCAGGTCCTGATACCGATCTGTCATGTGGATCCCGAGACCGGACAACGCTCAGGCGCTCTGGGGTGGTGGCGCCATCGCGTCTGCTCACCTCGGTCAGGCCGCGGTGAGCACCGTTATGGGGAGGCCGAAGGTGGTTGTTCCGGGACCGTGCCCGATGCCGATCAGGACCCGGTTGCCGAGCGGAGCGGCCAGGCGCACCACCACCTCGCGCTCCTCGGCGTAGGCCAGCCGATAGCCGTCTCCGTCGCGGGCGACCTCCACCGGTACGACGAGCACCGCCGTGTCCGTCTCGAACACCACGGCGTCTGGGTAGTCGGCATATTGCGCGGGCGTTCCGATGAACCGGAACGTCAGAGTGCGCCCATCGTGCGCGAGCACGGCCTCCTCGTGATGAGCGGCTCCTACGCCGGGTGGCCGCCACGTCATCCGACGTTCGAAGTCCGGGTCCAGAGCGATGAACGGCCATCGCCGGTCGTCGGGGTGCATCATCCACGCCGGGAGTTCGCGAGTGCCTCGGTCGGTGGCGAACGGTCCGTTCGCCCGGATGATGTTCGCCAGCGGTCTCTGCGCCCCGCTCTGCACGTCACGGCAGTAGTCGACGGCGGCCGGCGCGATCTCCGGCGGCAACTCGGACTCCGGAACGCCGGGGGCGTCGAACAACGACCGCCACTGCGTGTCCACCATGAGTCGGTCGAGCGCCGTGACGCCCATCGCTGTCAGCACGATCGGGCGCGGCTCGCGGTGAACGGGGAAACCGTCCCACATCGCCAGCGCCTGCCGCACACGCTCCAGATCGCTTGGCACGTCGCCAGCCTAGCCACGTGGATACTTGGCGGCGTGTCCCAGTCGGCGAATCGCCCCCGCCGGCGAGTTGCTGCGCCTTCAGTTCACCGAGCCGTACGTCGCCTACGACATGGGGAATTCGGTGAGACGCGCGTCGGACCGGCGCAACGTCCCGATCTGCTGGCGCTGCTGCCGGGGCACCGGCTGCTGAACGCCGCGCCCATCCACGGCGGCACGACGCAGCCCGCAGGTCTCCTGCTGCGGTTCGATCATTGCAACCTGGTCGTCGCATCCCTGGGTGACGAGTGGCTGCTGCGCTTGGGAGATCACGAGTAGCCGGTTACGCCGGGCGGCCGCCGAACACCCAGTTGTGCACCTCGACGTCGGCGTACCGGTCGGCGGCCAGCACCGCCCGAGCCTCGTCCGGGTCGGCCGCTCGCACCAGCGCCGCCGTACCGAGCCACCTCGCGCCGTCGTCGGACAGCAGCGGCCCGTACGCGATCAGCTCGTCCTGCCGCTGCGGCAGCACCGGGCCGGTCCCCTGCTCCGGACCGAGGCCGAGAACCAGGTAGCGATTGCCGCCGGTCCGGCCGCCGGGGAAGTCCCACATGGTGCGGCCCAGCATGTTCCGCCACCGCCGCAGCATCACGTCCCGGTACGCGCCGGCCTGGTAGTTCGGCTCGTCGAAGGCGAACGCCCGGGCGGCGGCGGGGCCGGGCAGGGCCAGGATGTGCACGCTGCCGGTCGGTGAACCGTCGTCGGCGAGGGTCGGCCCGCGAGCGATCATCTGCTCCGCGTACCCGTCCATGTAGGACCAGTGCTCCTCGATCAGCTCCTGGCGCAGAGTTGCCGAGCCGAGCCGATCGCGGTGGTAGCAGAAGAATTCCATGACCCGAGTCTCGCGGTCGATCGACAGGCGTAGCCACTTTTTTGTGGGTACTTGTCGGCGTGCGCGACCGCGACGAACCTGGTTGTGGGTGGAGGCGGAAAAGGACAGGTCAGGAGGCGGTGCGGGCTTCGGCGAGTTTGTCCAGGCGGCGGTGGCCCCAGTCGGAGAGAGGTGCCAGCGACTTGGCCAGTTCGCGGCCAAAAGTGGTGAGCGAGTACTCGGTCTTCAACGGCAGCACCTCGTACGCCTCCCGGTGCACCAGTCCGTCGCCCTCCATCTCCCGTAACGCCTGAGTCAGCACCTTCTCGGTGAGGCCCGGAAGCTGCCGGCGCAGCTCTCCGGGGCGGCGCGGGCCGGATTCCAGCAGCCAGAGCAGGGCTGTCTTCCACTTGCCGTCGATCACTGCGATCGCGGCCGTCACTCCACAGACGTTCAGATCCTGGGCCCGGCTGCGCGTCATCTGCGTCCGTTCGACAAGAGGAGTCTGCGTGAACATCAATCCCGACAAGTCTGTCACGGTGCTCGGTCTGGGACCGATGGGTCGTGCGTTGGCCGGCGCCTTCCTGAGCGCCGGAGTGCCGACGACGGTCTGGAATCGCACGCCCGGCAAGGACCGTGAGCTGGTCGAGCGGGGCGCGACGAGCGCCCGGACCGCTGAGGAGGCGGTCGCCGCGAGCGAGCTGACTGTGGTCTGCGTGGTGAACTACGACGCGTCGGACGCCATCCTGCGACGCGAGGCGGTGGCCGCCGCACTCACGGGCCGAACGGTCGTCAGCCTGACGGCCGACACCCCGGACCGGGCCCGGGACACCGCGCGGTGGGCGGCCGGACACGCCATCCGGTACCTGGACGGCGCGATCATGACGCCGACCACCACCATCGGCACCCCGGACGCGGTGCTCATCTACAGCGGTCCGGCCGGCCTCTACCAGGAGCACCAGCCGGTGCTCGACGCGCTGGGCGGCACCCACACGCACCTCGGCGAGGAGATCGGGCGCGCGGCGGCGTACGACATCGCGCTGCTCGACATCTTCTGGACCGCGATGGCGGGTTATGCGCACGCGCTGGCGGTGGCCAAGGCGGAGGGCGTGACGGCGCGGGAACTCGTGCCGTTCGCCGCCGGCATCGCCGCGATCCTGCCGCCGATCTTCGAGGAGGGTGCGGCGGAGATGGACACGGGGATCTTCCCCGGCGACGGCAACCCGATCACCTCCGCCGTGTCCTCCATGGCCCACATCGTCCACACGTCCGAGGCGCACGGCATCGACGCCGGGGTGATGCGCGCGGCCGAGGGCATGGCCCGCCGGGCCGTCGGGCTGGGCCACGGCGCGGACGGTTTCCTGCGGGTCGCCGAGGTGCTGGGGCGGCGCTGACCCACAACCAGTACGCCGAGGTGGCGGTATCCCGGCGCGCGGATACCGCCACTCCGGCGAGGTGGTGTCGATCAAACGGTGGTCAGAGCGGGTACGTGCGCGCCACCGCCAGCATCTCCGAGCTGTGCGAGCCGACAACCCCCACGCCCGCCGGCCGCTCCCGGAACCCGGGCACCCCGGACAGTCCGTCACTGGCGTCCATGGCCCGCACCGACACCGCACCGCCGCGCGGCACGAGCGTCAGCGTCACCTCGACGCCCTCCGGCGGCGGGGCGTGGAACACGACCCCGAATCCCCACTTCCCGTCGCCCGGCTCGACCGGCACGTTCCGCCCGGCCACGGTGGCGGACCGCACCGTCGCGGTGCTGGTGTCGACGTGCATCGTGAGCAGGCGTACCTGCCGCTGCGGCACCACCCGTACCCGCAGCACACGCTGGCCGCCGTTGCGGGTGTCGGAGAGCGTCTCCACCTTCGGCGCGGGCAGCGGCGCGGCGGTGGCCGGTCCGGCGCGCATCTCGCCGTTGCCCAGCCCGGGGAACTCGTCGGCCACCGCGATGCTCCGGTCGACGTAGCCGTCGGTCCAGGGCTGCGGCTTCTCCTCGCGAGTCAGCCAGGCCGCCTTCCCGGTGCCCGCATCCAGCGCGTACATCAGATGGGTCGGCACGGGATGCGCGGCGTCGAAGCGGTCCACCGCGAGGCCGACCCCGGCGAGCACCACCGCCGCCAGCGCGGCCGCCGCGGCGGGCAGCGCGCCGAGCCGGCGTGCGCGCAGCGCGAGCAGGCCGCGCTGGCCGCCGGCCCGGGGGTGCAGCAGGTCCACCACCGGGAGTACGGCGAGGCCGAGCAGCACCGCGACGAGCGCGGCTACCGCGCCCATGCCCATGCCGAGCGCCGGGAACAGCAGCACCACCGGAGGCAGCAGGATCACCACTGCCACCGCAGCGGCGAGCGTCACCGCGACCACCGGCCACGGTCCGTCGCGGCGGGTGGCGAGCGCGGCGAAACCGGCGAGCGCGCCGGCCAGCGCCGGCAGTGTCGTCAGGTACGCCCCGCCGGGCACCGCCACGGCGAGCAGCACACCGAACACGGCCAGCCAGGCCAGCCCGCCGAACGCCAGCGCGGCCGGGCCGACCCGGCGGCGCAGCAGCGCGTACCAGCAGAACAGCACCGCGGCGGCGAGCGCCACGACGGCGAGCCGGTACCAGACCGGGCGGTACGGGTCGAGCAGCTCGGCGTACCCGGGGCGGATCGTGGTGATCGCGGCCCAGAGCAGCCACGCGCCGAGCGGGGCCACGACGACCGGCACCAGGGTCAGGCCGAAGCCGGCGGCGAGCGTGCCGGCGGTGGCCCGGCCCCGGCGGCGCAGGAACCAGCCGAGCGCGCCGACAGCGAGCAGCGCGGCCACTGCGAGCGGCAGGGTCAGCCAGCCGGGGTAGCGGACCAGGCCGCCGAGCACGGGGAAGTAGGTGTCGTCGTGGCCGGCGCGCAGGTCGCCCAGGTCGGTACGGCCGAACTCGCGGGCCAGGCCGAGCGCGTTGTCACCGTGCATCTGGAGGCTGCCCCGGTCCATCCGGGCCGGCACGTCCAGCGGGGTGTGGTAGATCGCGCCGCCGTCGATGTACGCGGAGTTGAGCCCGACGAACTCGCGGTCGAGGAACGCGGTGAAGTCGGTGTCGTTCGGCAGCGCCCGGTAGATCTCCACCGCGAACGAGGTGCCCACCGGGTGCGGGGCGGCCTTGCCGAAGATCTCGACCAGCTTCGCGTTGTTCCGGGACGTCTCGAACATGATCACCGGACCGGTGGAGCCGCGCGCCTCCAGGTTGAGCACCACCCCGCCGTCACGGGCGAGCGGATGGTCGCCGGCGAACCCGGCGGCCCCGCACAGGCACGCCTCCTCCGCGTCGGTCAGCGCGAAGACGATGTCGTTGCGGGGGCGTGGGCCGGTGGTCAGCGCCCGGGCCACCTCCAGGATCGCGGCGGTGCCGGCGGCGTCGTCGTTGCCGCCCGGCCCGGTCTGCACCGAGTCGTAGTGCGAGACCAGGAACACCTTCCCGGTCGGGTCGGTGCCGGGGAGCCGGGCCACCACGTTGCGGACCCGGGCCAGCGTCGCCCCGCCCGCCGCGCCGGACAGCTGCCCGGCCTCGGGCGCGACCGCGTCCTGCACCTCGGTCTGAAGGCCCAGCCCGCGCAGCGTCGCCACCAGGTGCTCGCGCACCCGGTCGTTCGCGGCGCTGCCGGCCACGTGCGGCTCGGCCGCGATCACCTCGACGTTCCGGAACGCCCGGGCGGCGCTGAACTCGCCCTCGGGCGCGTCCGCCGGGCGCGGTGCCGGGGTGGAGAGGCCGACCAGGACGCCCGCCCCGACGGCGAGCAGCGCGGCGAGCGCGGCCAGGGCGGCGATCGGCCGGCGGCGGGGCCTGGTGAACGCGCGGTCGGCGGGGCGGGTGGGGGGTGCGCCCACGGGGACTCCTCGGGGTGGATCTACGGGGTGGGGATCATCCTGCACCCCCGGGGCCTGCGGCGGCAGTCCCCGGTCGGTGCGCTGCCGGTGTGACACCGCTTGCGGCGTAACATCGTGGGTCGACCGTGCCGCTGTCCGGATGGACGTGTCACACGCTCCGCCGCACCGGCAGCGGTCGCGCGGTGTGCGACTGTTGTCTGAGTCAGGATCAGCAGGGCATTCGGAAGGAGCCCGACATCACCAGCGAACTCCCGCGACTCGCGGCGGTTACCCGACCGCAGCGGGGTTCCGGCATGTCGGGTGCCGTCCGCGTGCCGTCGGCCGGGGCAGGGCTGCACGGCGGCGTACCGCCGGGCGAGCGGCTGCGGGTGCTGCTGGTCGAGGACGACGAGGGCGACGCCTTCCTGGTCGGTGAGCTGCTCGCCGAGACCAACTCGATGATCGACCTGCTGGTCGCCACCAGCCTCAGCGAGGCCCGGCAGCGGGTGATGGGCGTGGACTGCGTCCTGCTCGACCTGGGTCTGCCGGACGCGCAGGGCCTGGACGGGCTGCGCCGGGTGCTGGAGATGGCCAGCGGCGCCGCGGTCTGCGTGCTGACCGGCCGCTCGGACGAGCACCTGGGCATCGTCGCGGTCGCCGAGGGGGCGCAGGACTACCTGGTCAAGGGCCAGGTCGACGGTGTCCTGCTGACCCGGGCGCTGCGGTACGCGGTCGAGCGCAAGCGGGCCGACGAGAACGCCCGCCGGCTGCGTGAGGTGGAGCTGCGCCAGGCCGAGTCCGCCCGCCTGGAGCGCGGCCTGCTGCCGCAGCCGCTGATGACCACCGACGAGGTGTCGGTGCACACGTTCTACCGGCCCGGCCGGCACGCCGCGCTGATCGGCGGCGACTTCTACGACGTGGTGCAGACCCAGCCGGACCGGATCGACCTGATCGTCGGCGACGTCTGCGGGCACGGCGTGGACGAGGCGGCGCTCGGTGTCGAACTGCGCGTCGCCTGGCGGGCCCTGGTGCTGGCCGGGGTGCCGGACGACGAGGTGCTGCCCGCGCTGGAGCAGGTGCTGATGAGCGAGCGCCGCCTCCAGGAGATCTTCGCGACGGTGGCCACCACACGGCTCGACCTGGCGTCGGCGCGGGCCACCGTACGCCTCGCCGGTCATCCGCCGCCGCTGCTGCTCAGCGGCGGCAAGGTAGCGCCGGTGCCGGCCAAGGGCGGGCTGCTTCTGGGCGTACGCCCGCGCCGCCCGGTCGCCTTCGACCTGGAGTTCGACACCGACGACTGGTCACTGCTGATGTACACCGACGGCCTGATCGAGGGCCGGGTGGACGGCGGTGACGAACGGCTCGACGTTCCGGGCCTGACCGGGCTGCTCGCCGACCCGGCGAACCGGGCGGTGCCGCTGGCCGAGCTGCCCGCCTGGCTGGTCGGGCGCGCCGAGCAGATAAACGGCGGCCCGCTCGCCGACGACGTGGCGATGTTGCTGGTCACGCGGGGCAGCGGCCGGTGAGCGCCGAGCCGGCTCCGCGGTCGCGAACGAAGATGACGCAGTGAGCGCGAAGGGCGACGGGGAGGAACCTGTGAAGGCGTACCAGCAGGGGTGGACCCTGCGGCGGCGGGTGGTCGCGCTCCTCGGCGTGGTGCTGGTGCTGCTGCTCGGTCTGGCCGCCGCGGAGGCGGCGGTCGCCGCGAAGAACCGCGAGAACATCGACGCGGTGCTGCTCAAGACCGGCCCGCTGCGCGTCCAGGCGCAGGAGCTGATGAGCGTGCTGCTCGACCAGGAGACGTCGGTGCGCGGGTACGCGGTGAACGGCGACCGCAGCGACCTGGAGCCCTACCAGGAGGGCGTGAAGCGCGAGCAGAGCCTGGTCACCTCGATCCGGGACCTCTCCGCCGACTACCCGGACGTGCGGCGGTCGCTGGACGTGGTCGAGCAGCAGACCGCACAGTGGCGGGCCCAGGTGGCCGAGCCGGTCATCACCACTGTCGAGCGGGACGGCGCGGAGGCCGGCCAGGCGCTGATCACGGACGCGACCCGGCAGCAGTTCGACGGCATCAGGGCGTCGGTGAACACGCTCCAGGACGAGATCCTCACCGTCCGGGAGGAGACCGCCGACCGGGTCAACTCGACCAGCAACACGCTCGTCGTGCTGCTGATCATCGCCGCGCTCGTGGTGACGGCGGCCGGCGTGGTCATGCTGCTCTCGCTGGACCGGATCCTGATCCGCCCGCTGGCCGCCCTGGTCAGTCAGGTGCGCGAGGTGGCCGACGGCGACTACCGGCACCACATCGAGGGCTCCGGCCCGCCGGAGTTCCGGCGGCTCGCCGAGGACATCGACCAGATGCGGATGAAGATCGCCCGGGAGCTGGACGAGGTACGCGAGGCGCGGGAGCGCATCGAGTGGGTCAACAGCCAGCTGCAGAAGCAGGCCGAGGAGCTGACCCGGTCCAACCGTGACCTGGAGCAGTTCGCGTACGTCGCCTCGCACGACCTCCAGGAGCCGCTGCGCAAGGTGGCGAGCTTCTGCCAGCTCCTCCAGCGGCGGTACGCCGGGCAGCTCGACGAGCGGGCCGACCAGTACATCGCGTTCGCGGTGGACGGCGCGCAGCGCATGCAGCGGCTGATCAACGACCTCCTGGCGTTCTCCCGGATCGGCCGGTTGACCACCGGTTTCACCGAGGTCGACCTGAACAAGGTGATGGGCGACGTGGCGGGGCAGACCGAGGCGGCGTTGCAGTACGCCGACGCGGAGCTGACCTGGGGCGAGATGCCGACCATCCGCGGCGAGGAGCCGCTGCTGACCAACCTGCTGGTCAACCTGGTCAGCAACTCGGTGAAGTTCCGCCGGCCCGACGTGCCGGCGAAGGTGCACGTGTCGGCGCGGCTGGTGGACGGCGAGTGGGAGATCAGCTGCCGGGACAACGGCATCGGGATCGAACCGGAGTTCGCCGACAAGATCTTCGTGATCTTCCAGCGGCTGCACTCGAAGGACGCGTACCCGGGCACCGGCATCGGACTGGCCATCGTCAAGAAGATCGTGGAGTATCACGGCGGCCGGGTCTGGGTGGACACCGACGCCGACGAGGGCACCACCATCCGGTTCACGCTGCCCGCGCTGGAGGCCGACATCGAGGCCGCCAAGGCGGCGGAGGCGGCAGCGGACGGGGACGCCGCGGACGGGGACGCCGCGGAGCCGGCCGGAACGCCGGCCGCCGGGGGCGCCGAGACCGACCCGGCGGGCGCCGGGCGGCAGCCGGACGGCGAGGCACGCGAAGAGCCGCCCGCGCAGGCGGACCGACACGGTACAAACGGTGGCATGAAGGAGACGGTGGGATGACCGCGCCCGCGGACGGCAAGAGCCCGATCGAGGTCCTGCTCGTCGAGGACGACCCCGGTGACGTGCTGATGACCCAGGAGGCGTTCGAGGAGCACAAGCTCCGCAACCGCCTCACCGTCGTCTCCGACGGCGCCGAGGCGCTCGCCTACCTGCGCCGCGAGGGCCGGTACGCGGACGCGGTGACGCCCGACCTGATCCTGCTCGACCTGAACCTGCCCCGGCGCGACGGCCGGGAGGTGCTCAAGGAGATCAAGAAGGACGCGCAGCTCTGCCGCATCCCGGTCGTGGTGCTCACCACCTCGCAGGCCGACGAGGACATCCTGCGCAGCTACCAGCTGCACGCCAACGCCTACGTGACCAAGCCGGTGGACTTCGAGCGCTTCATCTCGGTGGTCCGCCAGATCGACGAGTTCTTCGTCAGCGTGGTCAAGCTGCCGCCGCGTGGCTGACCCGCTGCTGGACGACGTCGGCGCGCTGCTGCGGGAGGCGGCGGCCAAGGTCGTCGTGCCGTTGTTCCGCCGGCTCGACGCGTCCGACATCTCCGAGAAGGCACCGGGCGAGGTGGTCACGGTCGCCGACCGCGAGGCCGAGGCGCTGATCTCCGAGGGACTGCGGCGGCTGCGTCCCGGCTCGGTGGTGGTCGGCGAGGAGGCCGTCGCCGACGATCCCGACCTGCTGCGGCACCTGCGCGGCAGCGGCGACGTCTGGCTCGTCGACCCGGTCGACGGCACCTCCAACTTCGCCGCCGGCAGGCGGCCGTTCGCACTGATGGCGGCGCTGCTCACCGACGGCGTACCGGTGGCGTCCTGGGTGTACGACCCGCTCGACGGCACGATGGCGGCGGGCCGGCTCGGCGCCGGCGCCCGGCTGGACGGGGCGTCGCTGGGTGCGCCGCGGGCCGAGCCGAGGGTGGGCGCGCTGCGCGGCACCGCGGCGACGAAGTTCCTGCCCCCGGATTTCCGCCGCCGGGTGGAGGAGGGCGGTCGCCGCATCGGTGAGCTGCTGCCCGGCCAGCACTGCGCCGGCCGGGAATACCTGGACGTGCTCACCGGCGAGCAGCAGTTCGTGCTGTTCTGGCGCACCCTGCCGTGGGACCACACGCCCGGCACGTTGCTGGTGCGCGAGGCCGGTGGCGTGGCCCGCCGGTTCGACGGTGCCGACTACCACCCGGCCGACGAGGGCCGGGGACTGCTCGTGGCGGCGAGCCCGGAGATCTGGGACGAGGTGAGCGCCGCCCTGCTGGGCGGTTGAGCGGCGCTGCGCGACGGGCACGGCACGCTGCGTCGACGTCGGAGGCCGTACGCCGTCGCCGGCCTGGCGTGTCGCGCGTGGTCCGGTATCGTGACCGGCGGTCTCCGCCAGCAGGCCGCCGTCCGGCGCCGGCGGAGACGCCGCTCGGTGTACGGGGGCCGGCGGTCGACGGAAGGACCAACACGTGCCCAGGACCAGCCCTACCGGCCGGCGCGTCCGGCGGTCGCTGCTCGCCGCGTTCGCCGCGGTGGCCGTGCTGCTCGGCTCCGGCGTGGCCGCCGGCCCGGCCGCCGCCGTACCCAGCCCGAACGCCCCGAACGAGGGCGGCAGCAAGCAGCTGCGGGCGGCGTTGGAGGCGGCGGCGAAGGGCCACATCGAGGCCCAGAACAAGCTGGAGAACTCCAAGCGCCGGCAGAAGGCGCTCGCCGCCCAGCTCACCGACATCGAGGGACGGCTCGTCGGGCTCAGCGCGCAGGCCGGTGAGGTCGCCGCGCAGTCGTACCGGATGGGCCGGCTGACCGCGACGTCGATGCTGCTGGCCAGCGCCGACCCGAACGACTTCCTCAAGCGCGCGGCCGAGCTGGACGTGATGGCCCAGCGCGACAGCAAGCGGCTGCGGGAACTGGCCGACGCGAAGGCGCAGGCGGCCGAGGCGAAGCTCGCCATCGACGCCGAGGTGCGCGAGCAGGCCAAGCAGGTCGCCGTGCAGGCCCGCAAGAAGAAGGACGCCGAGGTGGCGCTGGCGAAGGTCAGCTCCGGCGCCGGGTCCGGGTTCAACGGCACCTCCTCGTCGGCGAAGCCCGCGCCGCGCAACTCGGACGGCTCGTGGCCGTCGGAGTCCTGCTCGGTGGACGACCCGACGCCCGCGTCCGGCTGCATCACCCCGCGCACGCTGCACATGCTCCAGCAGGCCAAGTCGGCCGGTTACAAGCGCTACGCCTCGTGTCACCGCAGCGGTGGCGGCGGCGAGCACCCCAAGGGCCGGGCCTGCGACTTCTCCGCGGCCAGCGGCGGGTTCGAGGACAAGACCGCCACCGGTGGCGACAAGGCGTACGGCGACAGCCTCGCCGCCTGGGCGAAGAACAACGCCAACCGGCTCGGCATCATGTACGTCATCTGGTATCGGCAGATCTGGATGCCGAACACCGGCTGGCGGGCGTACAGCGGCGGCGGCAGCCCGGCGGCGGACCACACAAACCATGTTCACATCTCGATGTATTGACCCGGCCCGCCGCGAGCGCTGCGTAGCATCGCCACGGTGAGCAGCACATCGTCCGACGTCATCGCGGGACCGGCGGCCGACGCCCCGGTCCCACCCCGGGCCCTGCCCAACGGGCTCGCCGCGTTCCTCGTCTTCCTCTCCAGCGGGGCCGTGCTGGTGCTGGAGACCGTGTCGTTGCGCCTGGTCGGCCCGTACGTCGGGGTGACCCTCCAGGTGACCAGTTCGGTGATCGGCATGGCGCTCGCCGCCATCGCGTACGGGGCGTGGTTCGGCGGCTGGCTCGCCGACCGGCGTGACCCGCGCACCCTGCTGGCTCCGGCGCTGGTGCTGGCCGGCATCGCCACCGCAATCACGCTGCCCATCGTCAGGTACGCCGGTGAGGCGCTGCGCGGCGGCGCGGCGAGCGCGGTGCTCCTGCTGACCGCGCTGACCGTCCTGCTGCCCGCCGCGTTGCTGGCCGGGATCACCCCGCTCGTGGTGAAGCTCCAGCTCGCCGACCTGCGCCGGACCGGGCAGGTGGTGGGCAAGCTGTCCGGCATCGGCACGCTCGGCGGCATCACCGCCACGCTCGGCACCGGCTTCGTGCTGGTGGCGGCGCTGTCCAGCACCGTCATCGTGCTGGGACTGGCCGCCGTGCTCGGCGTGACCGGGCTGGCGCTCGGCTTCTGGCTGCGACGGCAGGCCGGCCCGAGCGGATTGTCCGCGCCGGGCCGGGTCAAGGCCGCGCTGGCGTTGCTCGGGCTCGCCGCCGCCGGGCTCACCGCCGCGGCGCCGAACCCGTGCGACGTGGAGACCGCGTACCACTGCGCCCGCGTCGAGGTGGACCCGTCCTGGCCGCAGGGGCGCACGCTCTACCTCAACTCGGCCGAGCACTCGTACGTCGACCTGGGCGAGCCGACCCACCTCAAGTACGCGTACACGCAGTGGATCGGCCTGGTCGCGGACGTGGCGCGGCCGGCGAAGCAGCCGATGGACGCGCTGCACCTGGGCGGCGGCGGCTTCACGGTGCCGCACTACCTGGCCGCGACCCGGCCCGGCAGCGACAACCTGGTGTTCGAACTCGACGGCGGCCTGGTCGAGCTGGACCGGCGGGAGCTGGGCCTGCGTACCGGCACGCAGATGCGCGCCGAGGTGGGTGACGCGCGGGTGCTGCTGCGCGGCGAGCCGGCCGACAGCCGCGACTTCATCGTCGGCGACGCGTTCGGCCACCTGGTCGTGCCGTGGCACCTGGCGACCCGGGAGATGGCCGCCGACATCCGCCGGGTGCTGCGCCCGGACGGGATCTACGTGCAGAACGTCATCGACTACCCGCCGGGCCGGTTCATCCGGGCCGAGCTGGCCACCGTGAAGGCCGAGTTCGCGCACGTCGCGCTGATCGCCCCGCCCGGCGCGATCGACGGGAGGCAGGGCGCCAACTTCGTGATCGTCGCCTCGGACGCGCCGCTGCCGCTCGCCGCGATCCCGCCCGGCCTCAAGCTGCTGCCCGAGCCGGCCGCGCTGATGGACGAGGCGGCGGTGACCGAGTGGGTGGGCGACGCGATGGTGCTCACCGACGACTACGCGCCGGTGGACCAACTGCTCGCGACCGCCTGAACGGGTGAACTTCCTGACCGATTCCGACAGCTGAGGTGTACCGGGGCCCACTTCGGGCAACAGGACCGACCATGGGTGGACCGGTCAGGAACGGCGTGCAACTGCTCGGCGAGCGATATCGGCTCGTCGAGCAGTTGGGTGCGGGCGGCATGTCGGTCGTCTGGCGCGGCTACGACGAGGTGCTGGGCCGCCAGGTGGCGGTCAAGGTGCTGGCCTCGCGGCTGGCCAGCGACAAGGCGTTCCGGCACCGGATCCGGGTGGAGGCGCAGGCCGCCGCGCGGCTGTGCCACCCCAACATCACCAACGTGTACGACTACGGCGAGTCCGTGCAGGTCGGCCTGACCGTGCCGTACGTGGTGATGGAGCTGGTCGACGGCGGTCCGCTCAGCGGGCGGCTCGGCCGCGACGGGCAGCTTCCCTGGCGGGAGGCCATGACCATCGGCGCGGAGGTCGCCTCGGCGCTGGCCGCCGCGCACGCCCGCGGTGTGGTGCACCGGGACGTGACCCCGGGCAACGTGATGCTGACCCCGACCGGCGTGAAGGTCGTCGACTTCGGCATCTCGGCGCTGGTGGGGGAGAGCGACAAGGGGCCGGACGGCGCGTTGCTCGGTACGCCCGCGTACCTGGCGCCGGAGCGGCTGGACAACGGCCACGTCTCGCCGGCCACCGACGTGTACGCGGTCGGGCTGCTGCTCTACCGGATGCTGACCGGCCGCCTGCCGTGGCAGGCCAGCACCACCACCGAGATGCTGCGCGCCCACATGTACCGCGACCCCGACCCGATGCCTGCGGTGCCGGGGCTGCCCGAGCCGGTCGCCTCGCTCGTGCAGCGGTGCCTGGCCAAGCGTCCCGAGGACCGCCCGGCGACCGCCGAGGTGGCCCGTACGCTCGCCGAGGCAGCAGGCATCGCGGCGATCGTGCCGGTGTCGCCGGCGTTCGGCCGGATGGACCCGGCGCTCGCCGAGAACGCCGGCACCACCATCCTGCCGTGGTCGGCGGAGACCGACGCGCTGCCGTTCTCGGTGGTGCGTACCCGCACCAGGCGGGCGGTGGCGCGGCGGCGCAAGGTGGAGGCCGGAGTGGCCACCGTCGGCCTGGTCGCGGTGACCGCCACCCTGTGGGGGCTGACGTCGCGGAGCCCGGCCAGCGGCGGGGTGGAGCCGACCGAAGCGCGGATGAGCCTGCCCGAGACGATCCCGTGCGCTGTCGACTACTCGCTGCGCCGCGACACCGGCAAGGACTTCTCCGCCGAGCTGACGCTCACCAACACCAGCGACCGGGAACTGCGCGGCTGGACCATGAACTTCACGTTCCCCGGCAAGCAGACGGTCACCACGGCCCAGCCCACGGCACGTCAGGTGGGGCGTACCGTCTCGATCGCCGCACCGGCGACGGACCCGGCGCTGGCCCCCGGCGCGTCGACGAAGCTGACGCTGGCCGGCCGCTACACCGGGAGCAACACGCTGCCTGTCGAGTTCACGCTCGGCGACAGCACCTGCGGCGTACAGGTCTCCGGCATCGCCGGCTCGGCGCCGACCACCGCGCCGCCGGTGAAGACGCCGGTCAAGCCGAGCACCAAGACCACCGCCAAGAGCGGACCGGCGAAGGCCAAACCGGCGCCGGCGAAACCGAAGGCCAAGGCCGCGCCGAAGCCCAAGGGCAAGGAGAACGGCAAGGGAAAAGCAAAGTAGACCGGCCGAAGGGGGGTGGGCACGGCAAGGGCAAGGGTCCGAAGAAGGGCTGACAGGCGAGACCTGTCGTCAGGTCGGCGCCGTCGTCAGGTCAGCGCGGAGAAGCGCTGCACCTGGGTGATGCCGCCCTCCACGATGAGCACGCTGTCCGCCTGCAGCACCGTGTCCGGCCCGGCATAACGGAACGGCTGCCCCGACTGCTTCTCGCCCACCACCATGACGCCGTACCGGTCCTGCGGTGCGATGTCGCGCAGTGACCGCCCGACCAGCGGCGCGGGCACCTTGATCTTCGCGATGGCGAAGTCGTCGTCGAACTCGATGAAGTCGAGCATCCGGCTGACGATCAGGTGCGCCACCCGCTCGCCGGTCTCCGCCTCGGGAAAGACCACGTGGTGCGCGCCGACCGAGTGCAGGATCTTCGCGTGCTTCTCCGAGGTGGCCCGCGCCCAGATCTGCTCGATCCCCAGCTCGGCCAGCGCCAGGACGGTGAGCACGCTCGCCTCCAGCGAAGCCCCGATCGCGACCACGACCCGGCGGAAGTCCGCCAGCCCGAGCTGGCGCAGCACCACCTCCTCGGTGCTGTCCGCCTGGACCACCCGGTCGAGGTCGGCCGACCAGTGCTGGACCCGGGCCGGGTCGCGGTCGATCGCCAGCACCTCGTAACCGAGACGGGACAGGGACTCCGCCAGGCGCGTGCCGAACCGGCCCAGGCCGATCACCGCGATGCCTGTCTCCTCCGGATGTCTAGCCGACAATGGGTTGCTCCTCCGGGTAGCGGTACAGCCGGTGACGGGTGTTCAACGCGATGGCCGAGCCCAAGGTGAGCGGCCCGACCCGGCCGATGTACATGAGCGCGGTCAGCACGTACTGGCCCGGCGGGGAGAGCTGCCCGGACACCCCGACGGTCAGGCCGGTCGTGCTGAACGCGGAGGTGACCTCGAACAACGCGGCCGAGAACGATATGTGCGACGTCAGCGCGATCAGGCCGACCGTCCCGCCGGCCACGAGCGCCACGCTCAGCAGCGCCACGGTCAGCGCCTGCCGCTGGCTCGCCGCCGCCACCCGGCGGCGCCCGACAGTGGTGTCCGGCTCGCCCCGCAGTTCGGCCCAGATGGCGAAGCCGAGCAGGAAGAACGTGGAGACCTTGATGCCGCCGGCGGTGCTGGCGCTGCCGCCGCCGATGAACATCAGGCCGATCAGCATGGGGTAGCTCTCGTCGGTGAGCTGCCCGACGTTGATCACGTCGAAGCCGCCGGTTCGGCTCAACGCGATCTGCGTGAACGACGCCAGCAGCTTGCCCTGCACGTCGAAGGTGCCGATCGTGAACGGGTTGGCCCACTCGGCCATCAGCAGGTAGGCGACGCCGAAGACGATCAGCACCACGCTGCCCCACACGGTCAGCTTCGTGGCGACCGCCCAGCGCGCCGGCTGCCGCCACTCGCGTACCGCCTCGAACAGCGCCGGGAAGCCCAGCCCGCCGATGATCGCGCCGATGCTGAGCGGCAGCGCCACCCAGCCGTCTCGGGAGAACGCGATCAGGCCGTCGGAGTAGAGCGCGAACCCGCCGTTGTTGAACGCCTGGACCGAGTGGAACACCGCCGACCAGAGCGCCCGGCCCGGCCGGTAGTCGTACGCCAGGAACAGGCGCGTGGCGATCACCGCCGTCATCAGGGCCTCGGTCGCGAAGACGGTCGCCGCGATGCGCAGCAGCAGCCGGCGTACGTCGCCGAGGCTGAACTCGGCGGTCTCCGCCTGCACGAGCAGCCGGTTGCGCAGGCCGAGCTGGCGGGAGACCGCCAGGATCACCAGCGACGCCCCGGTCAGGATGCCCAGACCGCCGATCTGCGTCAGCACGGTGATCATCACGAGGCCGAAGCCGTTCCAGTAGTTCGGGGTGTCGGTCACCGCCATCCCGGTCACCGACACCGCCGACGTGGACGTGAACAGCGCGGTGACGAACGGGGTGTACCGCTGCTCGCTGGTGGCCCAGGGCAGCATGAGCAGACCGGTGCCGGCCAGGATCACCGCCAGGAACCCCAACGGCACCAGCCGTACGGGCTTCCGGAGCAGGCGGCGCATCCCGTCATCTTCCGTCCGGAGATTCACCGGCAGGTCAGGAACCGACCAACTGGCGGTCAACCACGACCGGTCTGCTGTGCGTACCCATCGACGACAGGAGACGGCGTTGCGACGTACCCTTTCCACCCTCGGCGTGGCCGGCGCGCTGCTCGCGGCGGCCGCTGTGGTGGTGCCGGCCGTGGCCGCCCAGGCCGGCCCGGACCACCGCGCCGAGCGTGCCCCCGCGGCCCAGCGGCCGATCGTGATCGGCCACCGCGGCGCGAGCGGCTACCGCCCGGAGCACACCCTGGAGGCCTACCGGCTCGCCATCCGCCAGGGCGCCGACTTCATCGAGCCGGACCTGGTCTCGACCAAGGACGGCGTCCTGGTCGCGCGGCACGAGAACGAGATCTCCGGTACGACCGACGTGGCCGCCCGCCCCGAATTCGCCGGCCGCAAGGCGACGAAGACCATCGACGGATTCATCGTCACCGGCTGGTTCACCGAGGACTTCACGCTGGCCGAACTGAAGACGCTGCGGGCCAAGGAGCGGCTGCCCCAGGTGCGGGTCGCGAACACCGCGTTCGACGGCAGGTTCGAGATCCCGACGTTCCAGGAGGTCATCGACCTGGCGCGGGCCGAGTCGAAGGCCCGGGGCCGGACCATCGGCGTCTACCCGGAGACCAAGCACCCCACCTACTTCGCCTCGATCGGCCGCCCGCTGGAGGAGCCGCTGGTGGCGGTGCTGCGCCGCAACCGGCTCACCCACCGCGCCGACCCGGTGTTCGTCCAGAGCTTCGAGACCGCCAACCTGCGCAAGCTCGACAAGATGATCGACGTACGGCTGGTGCAGCTCATGGACGCGAGCGGCGCGCCCTACGACTTCGTCGCGGGCGGAGACAAGCGGACCTACGCGGACCTGGCCACGCCCGCGGGACTTGCCTGGATCTCCCGGTACGCCGACGGCGTGGGCCTGAACAAGAACCTGATCGTGCCCCGGGACTCCGCCGGCCGGCTGCTCGCGCCGACCTCGGTGATCCGCGACGCGCACCGGCAGAAGCTGGTGGTGCACGCGTGGACGTTCCGGGCCGAGAACCAGTTCCTGCCGGCGGACTTCCGCATCGGCACCGACCCGAACGCGCGTGGTGACATCACGTCCGAGTACGAGCTGTTCCTCGACCTGGGCCTGGACGGCGTGTTCAGCGACCACCCCGACACGGCGGTGGCCGCCCGAGCCGGCCGCTGACCCTGCTCCGCTGAAACGGGGTGCTCGCCGTTCCGGCGGGCACCCCGTCCGCGCTTTCCCCGGTCCCCGTCGCGCTCGGCCGACCCCGAGATCTTGGTACGAAACGGCCCCTCCAAGGGCCATTCCGTACCAAGATCTCGCCCCGCTTCGTCGATCTTGGAGTTGTGGCACCTCACGGAGCGCCCTAATCCGGACATCCTAGGCACCACAACTCCAAGATCGGCGGTGGCGGTGGTGCGGGCGGTGGTGGGCGGGGCTTGTCGCGCGGGGCGGGCGCCACTTCGGGGAAGTGGCTGCTTCCGGGCGCGATGATGCCGCCACTTCGGCGTAGTGGAGTTGATCAGCTCGGGGGTTCGGCTACGTAGGTGCCTCGGCCGGGCTGTCCGGTGATCAGCTCGCGATCGTGCAGCAACGACATCGCCCGATAGGCGGTGTTCATGTGGACGCCGTAGGTCTCGGCCAACTCGCGGGTTGACGGCAGCCGGTCGCCCGGCTTCAGGTCGCCGCTCTTGATCTTCGCGGCGATGTCGTTGGCGATACGGCGGAACGGTGCTTCTGCTGTGGGCATGGTGGGGACTCCGGTTGGTTCGGCGAATCCGATCCTGCCCTACCTGCACAAGTAACTGCAACAAGTTGCCCAGCACGTCGAGAGTGGAGGCTCGCGCATAACCAGATACTGGTGTAGGTTGAGTCGCGTCCGGCTCCGGTTGGTTCGGCAAACCTCGGGAGTCGGACCCGGATTGGGCTCCGGGGTCGTACCGCCGAACGGGCTGCGGTCTCGGGGTCGGCGGCCCGCCCGCGTCCCCTGTCTGCGGGCGGGTCGCCTCCACGGCTCGGTGAGGAGGATCGGCGTGCGCAACGTGCTCAACCTGTTTCAGCCGACCCGGCGACGTGGCAAGGGGCGGCAGCCGAACCAGGGCTGGTACCGCTCGGAGTCGTGCCGGCCGCTGAGTGTCGGGCAGATCCGCGAGCGGCGGTTCCGCACCGTGCGGCACGGGCTCGACCCGGCGGAGGTGCACGCCTTCCTCTACCGGGTGGCGGGTGACCTGGCGCTGGCCCGGCGCGACGCGTCCCGCTACGCCGAGGAGAACACGCGCATCAAGGCGGCGCTCAAGAGCTGGCAGTCCCGGTTCACACCGGGTACGCAGCGGTGAGCCGGGAGCGGTTCGTCGTACACCTGCCGGTGCTCGCGGCCGACCTCGACGGCGCGCGGGGGTTCGCGCGGGCCATCTGCCGGGCGCTCGGGTTCCTGGCCGACGTGGAGCGCGCCGGGACCACCGTGTCACGGGAGGACGAGCAGTCCGTACGCCACTGGGTCTGGTGTGACCGCCCGCGCGACGGTGGGCGGCGGTGCGCTCGGGCGGCCGACCACGACGGGGAGTGCGGCGGGCGGTGACCGGCGCGCGATGGCGTGGGACGACATTGCCGGCGAGGTGCGCGTGGTGGGGGCGGCCATCCCGGGTCGGTGCGGTTACGTGGCGATGTCCGGCGTTGTAACGTGCGGCCATCCCGTCACAGGTACTTGTGTGCGCCGACCACATAGCCCGTGGGTGACGTCACTTCTAGCGTGAGCCGACAACTGACATTCCCCCTGTCCTCACCTGGAGTCGCAATGACGATCCGGCACACGCGACGGGTGTTCCTTACCGCCGCCACCTCGGTGGCGGTCGCTCTGGCCGCCACGGCCTGTGGCAGCCCGCAGGACACCGCATCCGGCGGCGGCGACGCCGCCCCGGTCAAGGTCGGTCTGGTCTACTCCCAGTCCGGGCCGCTCGCCAGCTACGGCAAGCAGTACATCGAGGGTTTCAAGGCGGGCCTCGACTTCGCCACCAAGGGCACCGGCAAGGTCGGTGACCGCACGATCGAGGTGACCGAGGCCGACGACGCGGGCGACCCGGCCAAGGCCGTGTCCGCCGCGAAGGACCTGATCGGCAAGGGTACGAAGATCATCGCCGGGTCCACCTCCTCCGGGGTGGCGCTCCAGGTGGCGCCGATCGCCGCGCAGAACAAGGTGCTGTTCATCTCCGGCCCGGCCGCCACCGACGCGGTGACCGGCGCGAACAAGTACACGTTCCGTTCCGGCCGGCAGTCGTGGCAGGACGTGGTGACCGCCCGGTCGTTCATCGGCGACGCGGGCGGCAAGAAGGTCGTCGTGTTCGCGCAGGACGGCGCGTTCGGCGACGCCAACGAGGCCGCCGTGAAGGCCGTCATCGGCGGTGCGGGCGCGAACGTGAGCAGCGTCCGGGCCCCGGCCAGCGCCACCGAGTTCACGCCGTTCGCCAGCCAGATCAAGGCCGCCAAGCCGGACCTGCTCTTCGTCGCCTGGGCGGGCACCACCGCCGGCGCCATGTGGCAGACGCTCGACCAGCAGGGCGTCCTCGCCTCGACCACTGTCGTCACCGGCCTGGACATCCGTGCCTCGTGGCCGACGTTCGGCGCGGCCGGCAGCAAGATCTCGTTCCTGTCGCACTACTTCGACGGCGCCAGCGACACCGAGGCCGCCAAGGCCGCGAAGGCGAAGGTGCCGGGCGGCACGCTCGACCTGTTCCACCCGGACGGGTTCGCCGCCGCGCAGATGGTCGTCCGGGCCGTGCAGGAGGGCGGCGACGACGTGGAGAAGATGATCAAGGCGCTGGAGGGCTGGGAGTTCGAGGGCGTCAAGGGCACCATGAAGATCCGCGCCGAGGACCACGCCCTGCTCCAGCCGATGTACCAGGCCAAGCTCTCCGGCAGCGGCACCGCCTTCACGGCGACCGCGCAGAAGTCGCTCACCGGTGACGAGAGCGCGCCGCCCGTCGCGCAGATGAAGGGCTGACCCGTGCTCGCCACCCGCGGTCTGACCTGGCGGATCGGTGAGGTCGCCATCGTCGACTCCGTCTACCTCGATCTGGCGCCGGGGGAGTTCCTCGGCGTGATCGGGCCCAACGGCGCCGGCAAGACCTCCCTGTTCAACCTGATCACCGGCCTGCGCCGGCCCACCGAGGGCACGGTCCTGCTGGACGGCGCGGACATCACCGCGCTTCCGCCGCACCGGCGTGCCCGGCTCGGACTGGGGCGTACCTTCCAGGCGTCCTCGGTCTTCGGCTCGCTGAGCGTGCGGGAGAACGTCCGGCTCGCCGTACAGGCACACCGGGGTGGCTCGATGAAGCTGTGGCGGCGGGCGGCGGCCGACCGGGAGGTGGCCGCCGCCGCCGACGCGGCGCTCGACCGGGTCGGCCTGCACCACAGGGGTACGGCGCTCGCCGGCACCCTGGCCCACGGCGAGAAGCGCAAGCTGGAGATCGCGCTGCTGCTCGCCGGTGAACCCCGCGTGATGCTGCTGGACGAGCCGATGGCCGGGGTGAGCGCCGAGGACGTGCCCGAGCTGGTCAGCGTGATCAAGTCGTTGACCGGCGACAGCGGCCGGGCGGTGCTCATGGTGGAACACCACATGGACGTGATCCTGGAACTGGCCGACCGGATCGCCGTGATGCACCACGGCGCGCTGCTGGCGTGCGACACCCCGGACACGGTGATGGCGAACGCCACCGTGCAGGAGGCGTACCTGGGGGAGGCGCTCTAAATGACCGAACCTGTCCTGTCCGTGGCGGACCTGTCCGTGCGGATCGCCGGGCTGCACATCCTCCAGGGGGTGTCGTTCGAGGTCGCGCCGACCGGCGTGACGGTGCTGCTCGGACGCAACGGCGTCGGCAAGACCACCACGTTGCGCGCGATCGTCGGGCTGACGCCGCGCGGCGGTGAGGTGCGCGGCAGCGTACGCATGGGGGCGCGGAGCCTGCTCGCACGCCCCACCCACCGGCTGGTCCGCGACGGCCTCGGCTACGTGCCGGAGGACCGCTGCGTCTTCGCCGCGCTCACCGTCGCGGAGAACCTGCGGCTGGCCGAACGGCGGGGCGTCACGCCCGCGTACGACAAGGTCTTCTCGCTCTTCCCCGAGCTGGAGCGGCGCGGACGGCAACGGGCCGGCTCGCTGTCCGGCGGGCAGCAGCAGATGCTCGCGATCGGCCGGGTGCTGCTGAACGACAACCGGCTGCTGCTGGTCGACGAGCCGACGAAAGGGCTGGCCCCGAAGGTGGTGACCGAGGTGGCCGAGGTGCTGGAACGGGTGGCGGAGTCGGTTCCGGTGCTGTTGGTCGAGCAGAACCTGGCGGTGGTACGGCGGCTGGCGACCGACGCGGTGGTGCTCTCCGCCGGGAAGGTCGCCTGGACCGGCGACGCCCAGGAACTGCTGCTGGAGACCGCGCTGACGAAGTCGTTGCTCGGTGTGGGTTCGGCGGAGGTGCACTCGTGAACACAGTGGTTCTGCTGACGCTGACCGGGCTGGGCCTGGCGGCGCTGTACTTCCTCGTGGCCTCCGGCCTGTCCCTCGTCTTCGGCCTCGCCGACGTGCTCAACTTCGCGCACGGGCTGTTCCTCGGCGTGGGCGCGTACGCGACCTGGTGGGCGGCGGGCAACCTGCCCGGCGCCGGGCCGGACGGGTTCGGCTTCGTGCTGGCTGTCGTCTTCGGCGTGCTGGCCGGTTCGCTCGTCGCGGTGCTCGTGGAGCTGGTGCTGATCCGGCCGCTGTACTCCCGCACCATCGAGCAGGTGCTCGTCACCGTCGGCCTGTCGCTGGCCGGGGTGGCGCTGCTCCAGGCCACCTGGGGCGCTGATCCGCGGCCGTTCCCGCGTCCGGACTGGAGCCGGGGCGTCACATCGGTGCTCGGCGCCCAGGTGCCGAACGCCGGGCTGCTGCTGATCGTCGCCGCCGCTGTGGTGCTCGGGGCGCTGCTGGCGTTCCTGCGCTGGACCCGGTACGGCTTGATCATCCGGGCCGGCGTGGAGAACCGGGAGATGGTGACGGCGCTCGGCATCGACGTGCGCAAGGCGTTCACGCTCGTCTTCGCGATCGGCGGGGCCGCCGCCGCGCTGGCCGGCGCGCTCGGCGGCGTCTACTTCGGGACCGTCTCGCCGGGGCAGGGCGGCTCGCTGCTGATCTTCGCGTTCATCGTGGTGGTGATCGGCGGGATGGGCTCGGTGGTCGGGTCCGCGTACGCGGCGGTCGCGGTGGGGCTGCTGCAACAGTTCGTCAACTACTACGGCACGTCCGGGCTGGGCGACCTGTGCGTGGTCGGTCTGCTCGCCGTGGTGCTGCTGCTGCGTCCGCAGGGCCTGGCCGGAAAGGTGGCTCACGCATGACCGAGGTCAAGAGCGCCGAGGCGCCGGCACCCCCGGCGGCGGTACCGGACGAGCTGAGCCCGGGCCGCGCCCGCTGGCACGGACTGCGCCCGTACCTGCCGCTGGTCGCGCTCGTGGTGGCGGCGATCCTGCCGTACTCCACACTGCACCTGCCGGGGATCTTCGAGGGGCCGCTGAACTCGCCGGGCACGCTGCAACTGCTCGCCATCTGCCTGGTCTTCGGCGGGCTCGCGGCCGGGTACGACCTGCTGTTCGGGCGTACCGGCATGCTCTCCTTCGGCCACGCCCTCTACTTCGCCGCCGGCGTGTACGGCACCGACATCCTGGTCACCAAGGCCGGGCTGCCGCTGTGGCAGGCCGCCGTGCTCACGGTGATCGGCGGGACCACGCTCGCCGCGCTGCTCGGCGCGGTGGCCCTGCGCACGGTGGGCATCGCGTTCGCCATGGTGACGCTGGCGTTCGCGCAGGTCGGGGCGATCCTGGTGGCCCGCGACTTCGGCGGTCTCACCGGCGGCGAGGAGGGTTTGCCGCTGGACGTCTCCGGGCTGCCGTCGGCGCTGGTGGGCGTCACCAACACGGTGAACCTGTACTGGCTGGCGCTGGCGTACCTGGCCATCGTGGTCCTCGTGGTGCACCGGGTCAGCGCCTCGCCGACCGGGCGGGTGCTCGCCGGGCTGCGCGACGACGAGCGGCGGATCGGGGTGCTGGGGCTCGACCCGTACCGGTTCAAGCTCGTCGCGTTCACGCTGGCCGGCGGTCTCGCGTCGGCCGGCGGTGTGGTCTACGTGCTGATCGTCGGCGGCGCCAGCCCGCACATCACCTCGTCGGAGCTGACGCTGTCGCTGCTGGTCATGGTGGTGCTCGGCGGCCCCGGCACGCGGTGGGGGCCGGTGCTGGGCGGCGTCCTCTACATGTACCTGGACCACCGGCTCACCGCGTTCGGCAGCAGCGAGGCGGTGAACAGCCTGCCCGCGTTCCTCAGCCACCCGCTGAGCCAGCCCCTGTTCGTCCTGGGCACTGTGTTCATCCTGGCCGTCTACTTCTTCCCCGGCGGCCTGGCCAGCCTGCGCTCCCGCGTAACCCCCCTCCTGACCGCCCTCCGCCGCTCCCGCTGACCCCGCCCCGCCCCGGTCGATCATGAAGTTGACGGCACGACACGCCGTGTCCGGCCGCGCCAACTTCATGATCGACCGGGGCGACGTGCTCGGCCGCTGACACGCGGATGGGGCGGCGGCCCCCCGTGTGGCCACCGCCCCTCGCACGTCCGTCGTGGTCAGCCGTTGAGCATCTCGTACGCCGACGCCGGCGCCTTCTGCACCTGCGCGCCGGTCGGTGCGCTGAGCTTCGGCGCCTTGCCGAAGTCGTAGTACTTGGCGACCAGCTTCATCGCCTTCTTCTTGCCCGCGGCCGGCACGTCCAGGGTCAGCGACGTGAGGTTCCCGTCCGGCCCGACCACAGCCGTGAACGGCACCTTCTTCGCCGCGTCACCGAGCGCGTCCACGTCCACGGTGCTGAAGTTCTCGCGGATGTCGGCGTTCGCGGTCAGGTCGGCGAACCCGCCGTACGTGCCGTTGCCCCGGTCCTCGACCGTCTCCGCGGTCCGGATCACCGCGGCCGTGTTGGCCGGGTCGGCGTTCTGGTAGACCGGCACGTCGGAGGCGTCGTCGAGCTTGGTGCGGTCCAGGAGCATCCAGCGCTTCGGCAGCTTCATGATGTCGTGCAGACCGGGGATGCCGGTGAGCTTGACCCGGACCCAGATGTCCTCCTCGATCACCCGGAAGGTCATCGCCATGGTGAACTCCGGGTCCTTGATCTTCTCCGACATGGACAACTCGAGGCCCTGCGCCGCCGGGTCGACCACCCCGTCGAACTTCTCCGCGCCCTCGATGGTGGAGAACCGGAAGGCCGGGTCCTTCTCGTCCGGCACGGCGGCCAGCAGCGCGGCCTTCGGGTCGGCCGACGGGCTGGGCGCCGCTCCGGTGCCCTCGGAGGCGTCGCCGGTTCCGCACCCCGCGGACAGGACGGTGGTGGCCAGCACGGCCGTCGCGAGAGCCGCGATCCGCCGGAGGCTCGCGGCGGAACCGATTCGCTGCGTCATGGTGTTCGACTCGCTTTCCCAGGTGATTGTTGCCGGGGAAGTATCGCCAGCCGTCACGGCGTTCCCGCTGCCGTTATGCTGCCGTCCGACTGCCGTCGGCCACGGTGGGCGGGGGCAGTCGGTACGGGGGCGGAAACTCGCATGTCAGAGGCGCTGCGCTTCGAACTCCTCGGCCCGCAGCGGGCCTGGTACGCCGGCCGACCACTCGATCTCGGCGCGGCCAAGCAGCGGGCCGTGCTGGCCGTGCTGCTGCTCGCCGCGGGCCGTCCCGTGCCGACCGGGCAGATCGTCGAGGCGGTCTGGCCGGACGAGGCGCCGGTGAACGGCCTCAACGTGGTGCAGAAGCACGTGGCCGGTCTGCGCCGGATGCTGGAACCCGACCGGTCGCCGCGTACGCCGGCCCGGGTGCTCACCCTCACCGACGCGGGCTACCTGCTGCGCGTGCCGCCCGAGGCGGTGGACGTGGCGCGCTTCGAGCGCGGCGTGCGGCGTGCGCGGGCGGCACAGGCGGCCGGGCGTACGGCGGAGGCGCTGACCGAGGTGAGCGCCGCGCTGGAGCTGTGGCAGGGGGAGCCGTTCACCGGGTTCGGCGGCGCGTACTTCGAGACGGCCCGGCACCGCCTCGTGGAGATGCGGGCGGTCGCGCTGGAGACGCGTACCGAACTGGAGCTGGCCGACGGCCGGCACGGCGAGCTGGTCGGCCGGCTGGTCGAGCTGGTCGCCGAGTTCCCGGTCCGGGAACGGCTGCGTCACCAGCTCATGCTGGCGCTGCACCGCAGCGGACGGCAGGCCGAGGCGCTGGCCGCCTACCGTGACTACGCCGGGCTGCTCCGGGACGAGTACGGCATCGAGCCGGGGGAGCCGCTCCAGGATCTGCACCGGCGCATTCTGCGCGCCGACCCGGATCTCCTCGCGCAGGCGCCGCGTCGTCCGGCCGGACCCGGCGACAGGTGGGCGGTCGGCGGCCCGGAGCCGTCTCCGGCCCCCGCCGAGGCACCGGCCCGGCTGCTGCCCACCAGCCCGGCCGAGAGCCCGCTTCCGCTCACGGCGCCGCCCCAGCCCGCCGCTCCGGCCCAGCCCACGGTCTCGGCTCAACTCACCGTTCCGGTGCAGTTCACCGTCTCGGCGCAGCCGGGTGGTGCGTTCCCGCCGCCACCGGCCGGCCCGGGTGAGTCGCCGACCGGCCTGCCGGCCTGGGTCGCGCCCCCTGTCGCGCCGCTGTTCGGTGCCGTGCCGCCGTCCCGGCGTCCGGCCGGAGTGCCCGGGTGGTTGAGCGTCGTCGCGACTGTGGGCGGCGCGTTCATCGCCCTGCTCTCGTTCGGCATGCTCACCTGGCTGGTGGTGCTGCTATACGGGATCTGGCGGCGGGGCTGGGGCAGCATCCTCGCCGCGGTCTGCTATTTGACCGTCGCCGTGACGTTCGTGGTGGTCGTCGGCGGCAGCGAGACGGAGGAGGTCAGCGGACCCGAGGGCGCCATGATCCTGATCTGGCTGACCACCTGGATCTCGGGCGTCCCGCACGTGGTGCTGCTCAACGGCCGGCTGCTCGCCTGGCTGCGCGGGCTCTGGCGTGGCCGGCCGTACGCCGACCGCAACCGGCTGCGCCGGGAGTACGCCCGCTACCTGCTCTACCAGTACCCGTCGGCGCGGGAGGACCTGCGCATCGGCCGCCCCGACCTGCCCCGGGCGTACGACGACGGCGGACTGGTGGACGTCAACTCGGTGCCGGACCACGTGATCAGCGGGCTGCCGGGACTGACCCGGTCGCAGGCGCAGCATGTGGTGGTCGACCGGCGGATGCGCGGCCCGTACACGTCGATGGAGGAGCTGGCCTCGCGGTGCCTGCTGCCGGCGGCGGCGACGGACTCGTTGCGCGAGCTGCTGATCTTCCTGCCGCCCGCACCGACACCCGTACCGCCGCCCACGTCGCCGCCCGGTCCGCCGGTGACGTCGGTGGTCCCTGGTAGAAATGCCGGATGAGCCAGGATCGGATGGCCGTCCGGGAGCGTGCCGAGGCGGTGCTGCGGCGGCTGGCGGGTGACCACGCCCGGCTGCGCGAGGACCAGTGGCGGGCCATCGAGGCGCTCGTGGTCGACCGGCGGCGGGTGCTCTGCGTGCAGCGCACCGGCTGGGGCAAGTCGGCCGTCTACTTCGTGGCGACCGCGCTGCTGCGTGAGGGGAATCAGCACGGGCCGACCGTGATCGTCTCGCCGCTGCTGGCGCTGATGCGCAACCAGGTCGAGTCCGCCGCCCGCGCCGGCATCCGCGCACGCACCATCAACTCGGCGAACCTGGACGAGTGGGACGAGATCACCGCCGAGATCCACGCCGGCGCCGTCGACGTACTGCTGATCAGCCCGGAACGCCTGAACAACCCGGACTTCCGCGACGGCGTGCTGCCGAAGCTCGCCGCCACCACCGGGCTGCTCGTGGTGGACGAGGCGCACTGCGTCTCCGACTGGGGGCACGACTTCCGGCCCGACTACCGGCGGCTGCGCACGTTCCTGGCCAACCTGCCCGAGCGCACGCCGGTGCTCGCCACCACCGCCACCGCCAACGCCCGGGTCACCCAGGACGTGGCCGAGCAGCTCGGTGACGCCCTGGTGCTGCGGGGCACCCTGGACCGCGAGTCGCTGCGCCTCGGCGTACTCGATCTGCCGAGCCCGGCCCACCGCCTGGCCTGGCTGGCCGACCACCTGGACCGGCTCCCCGGCTCGGGGATCGTCTACACGCTCACCGTCGCGGCGGCCACCGAGACGGCCGACTTCCTGCGCGGCCGGGGCTGGTCAGTCGCCTCCTACACCGGGCAGGCCGAGGACGCCGACCGGCGGGCCGCCGAGCAGGACCTGCTGGACAACAAGATCAAGGCGCTGGTCGCCACCAGCGCGCTCGGCATGGGCTTCGACAAGCCCGACCTGGGCTTCGTCGTGCACCTGGGCGCGCCGCCCTCGCCGATCGCCTACTACCAGCAGGTCGGCCGCGCCGGCCGGGCCGTCGAGCACGCCGAGGTGCTGCTGCTGCCCGGCGTGGAGGACGCGGCGATCTGGCGGTACTTCGCCTCGCTCGCCTTCCCGCCCGAGGAGCAGGTGCGCGCCGTGCTCGCCGCGCTGGACACCGAACGGCCGATCTCCACCCAGGCCCTCGAACCGGTGGTCGACCTGCGCCGGGCCCGGCTGGAGCTGATGCTCAAGGTGCTCGACGTGGACGGCGCGGTCCGCCGGGTGCGTGGCGGCTGGCTCGCCACCGGCGAACCCTGGGTCTACGACGAGGCCCGGTTGCGGCGCGTCGCCGACGCGCGCGCCGCCGAGCAGCGGGCCATGCGGGAGTACGCCTCGACGTCCGGCTGCCGGATGCGCTACCTGCGGGAAGGGCTGGACGACACGGGGGCGCAGGACTGCGGGCGGTGCGACAACTGCGCCGGCCCGTTGTTCGACGCCGCTGTCTCCGACCAGGCGCTGACCGCCGCGCAGACGTTCCTCGGGCGGCCCGGCGTGCCGATCCCGCCGAAGAAGCTCTGGCCGACCGGGTTGGAGTCGGTCGGCGTACCCCTGAAGGGCCGCATCCCCCCGGCGGAGCAGGCGCTGCCCGGCCGGGCCGTGGGCCGCCTGTCCGACCTGGGGTGGGGTGGGCGGCTGCGCGGGCTGGTCGGGCCGGAGGCGCCGGACGGCCCGGTGCCCGACGACGTGGTGGCCGCTGTGGTCGAGGTGCTGAAGGCGTGGGCGCACGGCGACGACCCGTGGCCCCGGCGGCCGGTGGGCGTGGTCGCGGTCGGCTCCCGGACGCGACCGCTGCTGGTCGGCTCGCTGGCCGAGCGGATCGCCGCCGTGGGCCGGCTGCCGCTGCTCGGCCAGGTCGTCCCGGCCGGGCCTGGCGGCGGCGGGCCGCGCGGCAACAGCGCCCAGCGGGTACGCGCGCTGCACGACGCCTTCCGCCTGCCGGACGAGCTGGCCGGTGCGCTGGCGGGGCTGGACGGCCCGGTGCTGCTGGTGGACGACCTCGTCGACTCGGGCTGGACGATGGGCACTGTGGCGCGGCTGCTGCGCCGGGCCGGTGCGCCGGACGTGCTGCCGCTGGCGCTCGCGGTGGCCGGCTGACCCGTCCCTCGGCCTGCCTGACGGGAGTCCCGGCGTGGCGTGCCGCCGGTCGGCGCGGCAGTTCCCGGGCTGCGCGGAAAGTTCCCGGGCCGGGCGGAATGCGAGCGTCACCACCGTCGGCGGACCGTCGTCGGGCCCGGACCCGGGCGGCGGTACCGTGGGGTCATGACCGAGCAGCGACCCGTCGTCCAGACGTACACCGTGACCGGGATGACCTGCGGACACTGCGTCAAGGCGGTGACCGAGGAGCTGTCCGCGCTGCCCGGTGTCGACGAGGTCCGGATCGATCTGACGAGCGGCACCGCCACTGTCACCAGCGCGGCGCCGCTGCCCGTCGAGTCCGTGCGTGCCGCTGTGGACGAGGCGGGGTACGAGCTGGTCGGCGGCGGTGCCTGAGTCGTCGTCCGTCACGTCCGGCACCGGCGTCGTCCCCGACGACTCCGAGGCCGGTTCCGGCGTTCCCGCGGCGCAGCCCGGCCACGCCGCGCGGCCCGGTGACGCTGTTCCGTCCGAGGGCGCGGGACGGTCTGCGGACGCGGCTCTGCCCGGGGACGCGGCGCTGGCCGGGGACGGCGCGAGTGGTTCGGCCGGTTCGGCCGGGCCCGTCGCTGTCGACCGGGAGACGTTGCGGCTGGCCCTGGTGGTGGGCGGCCTGGTGCTCGCCGTCCTGCTCGGCTTCGGCCTCGGGCGGATGAACGCGCCGGCCGACCCGGCCCGGCCCGCCGGCGCGACGGCCGGCGGGGTCGCCACGGGCGGCGCCGACGGCGGCGCGCACGCCCACTCACCCGGGACCGGCGCGCACACGCACGACGGCGCAACAGTCACCCAGGGCGGCGGCGACGGCGCGACCGGACTGTCGATCACCTCGGCCGGCTACACGCTGGTGCCGTCGACCGAGCTGGTCGCGGGCCGCGCCGGTGAGCTGCGCTTCCAGATCCGCGACGACCAGCGCCGGGCGGTCACCCGGTTCGCCGTCGTGCACGACAAGCCGATGCACGTGATCATGGTCCGGCGTGACCTCGGCGGTTACCGGCACCTGCACCCGACGATGGCCGCCGACGGCACCTGGTCGGTGCCGATCACGGCGCCGGAGGCGGGCCCCTGGCGGATGTACGCGGACTTCACCGCGGTGGCCGACGACGGCCGCCAGGTCGCCGTGGTGCTCGGCGCCGACCTGACCGCGTCCGGCGCGTACCGGCCGCGGCCGCTGCCCGCCGCCGCCACGTCGGCCACCGTCGACGGGTTCACCGTCGGGTACGCGGGCACGCCGGAGGTGGGGAAGTCGGTGCCGCTGCGGTTCCGGGTCACCGGCGCGGACGGCACGGCGGCGGCGCTGGAGCCGTACCTCGGTGCGTACGGGCACCTGGTGGCGTTGCGCGAGGGCGATCTCGGCTACCTGCACGTGCACCCGGAGCCGGTGCGCGACGGCGACGACGTGACGTTCTGGCTGACCGCGCCGGGGCCGGGCAGCTACCGGATGTTCCTGGACTTCCAGGTCGGCGGCGTGGTGCGGACCGCCGAGTTCACGCTGACGGTGGCCTGAGCCCTCGTCGCCCGACCGGCGCTCAGCCGGCCCGGCGGACCGGGCGGCGGGCCAGGTAGCGGAGCAGATCGCGGATGTGGTGCTTCTCCTCGGCGGGCACGTTCGGGTCGGCGAGCCGATCCAGGATGACGCGCACGTCGGCCTCCACCGGGCCGTCCTCGGCGCCCCGGCGGCGGGGCACCGGCCCGGCGTCGGGCAGGCCCAGCGCGCGGAACGCCGCAGCCACGGGCAGGTCGAGGGCGGCGCAGAAGCCGCGGACCTTCGCGAGTTCGGGGTAGTCCTGCCAGTCGCCGGCCAGCCAGCGGAACACAGTGGAGCGGCCGACGCCGGTGTGGGTGGCGAGGTCGGTCACCGTCCAGCCGCGCTCCTCGCGCGCGGCGTCGATGGCCCGTCGTACGAAGCGCGCGAAGGCCATCTGTGGCGAAACGTCTGCGGAACCCATCCCTGGTGGATCTGTCCCCTTCCTCCGGTGGCCCGGCTCGCGCACCGAGCCTAGTACGCCGGGCCGGAGAAGTAACTGACTGATCGGTCCGGAGGTCTCATTGGCGGGACCGCCCGACTACGGAAAGTTGCCGCCGGTCAACTAAGCTGAGGGAATCCCGGATGTCGATGGAGGAACAGCATGGCCGAGCCGGACCGCCCCGTACCGCATCGCCCCGGCGCGGTGAGCCTCTTCTTCGTGGCCAAGGCCGCCGTGTTCGCGCTCGGCTTCTGGATCTGGCTGCTGGTGCTGGCGGTACGCGGAGGCGAGGCGACCGGCGTGCACCTGATCGCCGCGACCGGCGCGATCTGCACCACACTGGCCGCTGTGGTGCTCGGCGCGCGGATGGCGTTGCAGCGCAACGCGGCCGTCCGGCACGCCGAGGTGAAGCGGTTGCTCGTGGACATCTCGTGGAACGCCTTCGCCGCCGCCGGCAACGCCGAGCATGCCGGGAAGGTGGTGCCGTTCCGGAGCGCGTCACACGACGGCGAGCGAGGTCCGACCCGTGGTGAGCGGGTGTCGGTGCTGGACCGGGGCGACCGCAACCGGGGCGAGCGCGGGCGGTAGGACCGGCCCGCTCAGCGCGCCTCGGCTCAGCGCGCCTCGGCTCAGCGCGCCTCGGCCAGCAGCGTCTCCAGCCGGGGCGTGACACCCCACTGGCCGACCAGCTCGCGATACTCGGCGCGCTGCCCGTCGGTGGGCGCGCCTGCCGTCCGCCGTGCCCGGATGAGCAGGTTGCGCGGCGTGTGCTGGGAGTCGACGAACTCCACCACTTCGGCGCGGTACCCGTGCAGCCGCAGCAGCGCGGCCCGCAGCGAGTCGGTGAGCACGTCGGCGAACCGTTCCCGCAGGATGCCCTGCCGGGTCAGCAGCTCGTACGGCGCGGGCGCCTGACCGCTCCGGAGCTGGGCGGCCAGGTCGTGGTGGCAGCAGGGCGCGGCCAGCACCCAGCGGGCGCCCCAGCGCACCGCCCGGGCCAGCGCCTCGTCGGTGGCGGTGTCGCAGGCGTGCAGCGCCAGGACCAGGTCGGGCGCCGGGTCGACGGGCGCCTCGGCGATGGTGCCGGCCACGAAGCCCACCCGGTCGGCCCAGCCCAGCCGCTCGGCCAGCTCGGTGTTGCGGCGGCGCTGGTCCTCGCGCACATCCACCCCGACGAGCGTCACGTCCAGGCCGCGCTGGACCAGGTAGCGGTAGGCGGCGAAGGTCAGGTACGCGTTGCCGCAGCCCAGGTCCACCACCCGCAGCGGGCCGGTGAGGTCGTCGGGCAGCGTGGCCGCGAGCGCGCGCAGGAACGCGTCGACCTGGCGGCGCTTGGCCGCCGAGCCGCCGATCTCCCGGAACAGGGGATCACCGGGGTCGAGCAGCCACTCCTTCGCCCGGTCGTGCCCGCCCGGCTCGGCGGCCGGACGGCTGGCCGCCGCGCGGTGCACCTGCGCCTCGCCGGACTTGGTGACCCGGAGTTGGAGCGTGGCGTCGGCGGTCTCGACGTGCCAGTTGCCGAACGGCTCGGCGAGCAGTTCGTCGACAGCCGCGCCGGCCTCCGTACCCGGTGCCACGTTGCGGGTGTGCGGCCGTGATCCGTCGGAGACGGCGATCTGCAACCGCGGACCGGCCTTCAGCGTGACCGGGCGCAGCTCCGCGCGTACCACCGAGGGACGCTGCCCACGACGGCGCCCGGCGGCGACCGCGCGGGTCAGCCCCGGCGCGAGCAGCAGCGCCCGCACCTCGGCCAGCGCCGAGTCCAACGCTTCCGGCATCAGTACCTACCTTCCTGCTTCCCGCCCTCGCCCTCGCCCCGGCGGTCATGAAGTTGGCGGCCGTGAGCACGGCGTGTCGCGCCGTCAACTTCATGATCGTCGCAGTCGGCGAGTGAGCGAGAGGGCCCGGGGATGGGGACGGCCTCCGGGACCGGGGTCCGGGAGGCCGTATCCGTTGGTGTTCGTCAGTCGGCGTTGGTGGCCTCGGCGGGCGCGCCGGTGCTGCCGCTGCGGCGACGGCGACGGCGACGCGGCTTGCTCGCCGCCTCACCCTCCGCGGCCTGCTGCGGTGCGGCGGCGGTCTCGGCCGCGCCCTCGGTGCCGATCACCGCGGTCGGCTCACCGGCCACCGTCTCGCCGGCCCGGCGGCGACGCCGACGACGCGGCGTACGCGGGGTCTCGTCGTCCCCGGCGTCGGCCTGTGCGGCGGGCGAACCGGCGGACGAACCGCCCTCGCCGCCCCGGCCACGACCGCGGTCGCGGTCGCCGCGCTCGCGGCCCCGGCTGTCGCCGCGCCGTGCGCCCCGGCGCGACCGGCCGACGCCGCCCAGGTCCTCCTCGACCTCGGCGGACAGGCCGGCGCGGGTGCGCTCGGCGGTCGGCAGCGTGCCGCTGACGTCCGTCGGGATGGCCAGGTCCGTGTAGAGGTGCGCGGAGGTGTGGTACGTCTCCGGCGGCTCGGGCATGTCCAGCCCGAGCGTCTTGTCGATGATCCGCCAGCGGGGCATGTCGTCCCAGTCGACGAACGTCACCGCGGAACCCGTGGCCCCGGCCCGGCCGGTACGGCCGATGCGGTGGGTGTAGGTGTCCTGGTCCTCCGGGCAGTCGTAGTTGATCACGTGCGTGACGCCCGTGACGTCGATGCCCCGCGCCGCCACGTCGGTCGCGACCAGCGTGTCGATCTTGCCGGCCCGGAACGCCCGCAGCGCCCGCTCGCGCGCGCCCTGACCGAGGTCACCGTGCACGGCGGCGACGGCGAAGCCGCGGAAGTCGAGATCCTCGGCGACCCGGTCGGCGGCCCGCTTGGTACGGGTGAAGATCATGGTCAGCCCACGGCCCTCGGCCTGGAGGATGCGCGCCACGATCTCGACCTTGTTCAGCGAGTGCGTGCGGTACGCGAGCTGCGTGGTCTGCGGCGACGGACCGGTCTCGGCGGTGTGCCCGGCGTGGATGGTCACCGGGCGGCGCAGGAAGCGCCGGGACAGCGCGACGATCGGGTCCGGCATGGTGGCCGAGAACAGCATGGTCTGCCGGTCCTCCGGCAGCATCGCCAGGATCTTCTCGACGTCGTCCAGGAAGCCCAGATCGAGCATGCGGTCGGCCTCGTCGAGGACGAGCGCGCGGACCCGGTCGAGCCGCAGGTGCTTCTGCTTCTGCAGGTCCAGCAGGCGGCCCGGGGTGCCGACCAGGATCTCGACGCCCTTGCGCAGCGCCTCGATCTGCGGCTCGTAGGCCACGCCGCCGTAGATCGGCAGCACCCGGACGCCCCGGGTACGGCCCGCGGCGTCGAGGTCCTTGGCGACCTGGATGCCCAGCTCACGGGTGGGTACGACGACGAGCGCCTGCGGGACGCCGTCGCTGCCCTCGGACGGGGCGAACACGCGCTCCAGCAGCGGGATGCCGAAGCCGAGCGTCTTGCCGGTGCCGGTCGGCGCCTGCCCGATCAGGTCGACGCCGCGCAGCGCGATCGGCAGCGCGTACTCCTGGATCGCGAAGGCGCGGGTGATGCCGGCGGCGGCCAGCGCCTCGACGGTTTCCTGCCGCGCACCGAGCGCGGCGAACGTGGGTGCCTCCGGGGGGACCGGAGCGGTGGGGGCCAGTGGCTGGCCGGAAATCTGCTCGCTCATATGGATTTGGGGGTGCCCTCTCGTGGTGCGCCCCTCAGGTCCTCAGGGCGCGATCGGTGTGGCGCGGGCCACGCGGTCAGGGGCGATTTCGCCGAGCCGGACCGGGCCGCACGCGCGTCGGGGACCGGCGTTGATCAGCAAGTGACCGATTCGGTGCCCACGGCAACTGTCTCATCGTACCTGAACGGTCCCTGAGTCGTCCCGATTCCCAGGTGGTGGCCGTGCACGCGGGGCGGTTCGCTGTGACTTGAGTCACAGTCACAACGTCGGTAGCCTGCGCTCGTGTCCGCCCCCGACCCCGCCGCGACCGACCCTGCCGCCGCCGATCCCGCCGCGACCAACCTGTTCGGGCTCGTCGCCTACGGCGAACTGCTCGCGTTCGACCGCCTCGCCGCCGACGCGCGCCTCGCGCCCGACCTGCGCCGCCGGGCCGCGCTCAGCGAGATGGCCGCCGCCGAGATCGCGCACTACAGGTGGCTCACCGACCGGCTCGCCGCGTGGGGCGTCACGCCGGAGGAGGCGATGGCCCCCTACGTCGAGGCGCTGCGGGCGTACCACGACTCGACCGAGCCGCGGGACTGGGCGGAGGCGGTGACGAAGGCGTACGTGGGCGACGCGATCACCGACGACTTCCTGCGCGGGATCGCCGACGGCCTGGACGGGCCGGACCGGACGCTGCTGCTCGACGTGCTGCACGACTCCCGGTACGCCGAGTTCGCCGCGGCCGAGATCCGGGCCGCGATCGAGGCCGATCCCCGGGCGGCCGGGCGGCTGTCGATGTGGGCGCGGCGGCTGCTCGGTGAGGCGCTCTCCCAGGCGGGCCGGGTGGCCGCCGCCGACCGGGGCGCGCTCGTCGCGCTGATCGGGCGGACCGGCGGGGACGTGCCGGAGCTGCTGCGCCGGCTGACCGAGGCGCACACCGCGCGGATGACGTCGGTCGGGTTGAACAACTGAGCCGCCGTGGCGGGGAGGCCCGCCACGGCGGCCGGTGCCGCGGGAATCAGCGAACGGTGAATCCGACCGCGCGGGGCGACGCCTCGGCGATCTCGACGTAGGCGACCTTGCCGACCGGCACGATCACGCGCCGGCCCTTCTCGTCGGTCAGGGAGAGGGTGCCCTCGCTCTTGGCGAAGGCGTCGGTCACGATCTGCTCGATCTCGGCCGGCGACTGCGCGCTCTCCAGGACCAGCTCCCGCGGCGCGTACTGCACGCCGATCTTGACCTCCACTGTGCCTCCTCAACTGGGGCGAAAAAGCCACCGTGGGAAGGCTATCCGATCCGGCGGCCCGATGTTCAGGCTGACTCACCTTGCAGCGGGAAGCTGGCGATGCCGCGCCAGGACAGGGCCGCGACCAGCGCCTCGGCCTCCGCCTTGGGCACCTGACGGCCGCCGGCGAGCCAGAACTGGGCGGCCGTCTCGGCGGCGCCGACCAGGCCCGAGGCGAGCAGTTCGGCGTGCGAGCGGCTGACCCCGGTGTCCGAGATGATCGTGTCGGTGATGGCCGCGATGCAGCCCTGCTCGACCCGCTCCACCCGCTGCCGCACCGCCGGGTCGTTGCGCAGGTCCGACTCGAAGACCAGCCGGAACGCCTCGCTCTCGTGGTCGACGAAGTCGAAGTACGCGCGCACCGCGGCGCCGACGCGCTCCCTGTTGTCGTTGGTGCCGCTCATCGCGTCCTGCACGTTGGCCACTATCGCGTCACAGTGCGTGTCCAGCAGCGCGAGGTACAGCTCCATCTTCCCGGGGAAGTGTTGGTAGAGCACCGGCTTGGAGACACCGGCCCGCTCGGCGATGTCGTCCATCGCGGCGGCGTGGTAGCCCTGCGCGACGAACACCTCCTGGGCGGCGGCGAGCAGCTGCTTACGGCGCGCCGAGCGGGGCAGGCGGGTGGGCCGACCGGCGGTCTGTGCACCGTTCCCCACTGCGGTCATCGGATCCTCCGAGTATCTGCGTACGAGCCGGCACGTATCACCCGAACCGGTCCGGGTTCGTGAACCCGTCGCGGAATTGGCCCGCCGCTGTAACTTATCGCCACTGTCACCACACGGTAGCCTCAGCGGGGGCGACCAAGGAGCGCGCGGTGAGTGAAACAGGGCAACCCGGAGCCGCCACCCCGGGAGAGCACGGCGACGGGACGGGCCAGCAGGACGACCCGGCCCGTACCGGCGGCGGTTGGGCGCCCCCGCCGAACGGCTGGTCCCGCGGCGCTCCGGCGCCCGGCGGCTGGCCCTACGGCGACCTCGGCGGCTGGGCCGCCTCCTCGCCCCGGCACGGCGACCTGCCGGCCCCGCTGCCCGGCCACTCCGCGCCGGAACCGGGCCGCGTCAACGGCCGCCACGTCAACGGCGTGCACCACGCCGGGGAGGAGTCGCCAGTGACCCGCCAGGCGCCGGTCAGTGCCCCGCCCGCGGACGAGCCGCTCCGGCCTGCCGACGGCGAACGGCTGGCCGTACCGGCCCCGCGCCCGGCGCCGGCGATCGAGCAGCCGACCGACCCGGGGGAGCCCGCCGGTTCCCGGCACGCCGCGGACGACCCGGCCGCCCGGCCCCCGCGCTGGGCCGAGAGCGGGCCGACCTCCGCGCCCCCGGCGCTCCAGGTCCCGCCGGTCGGCGCCGCCGCCTCCGGGTTCGAGGTGCCGCCGGGCTTTCACGCGCCGAACACCGAATCCACCCCGTCGCTGTCCCACGGCTGGGCCGACCGGCCGGTCACCTCGCCGCCGGCCGTGAGCCGGCCGGAGCACGCACCGGGCGAGGTCCACCCGCCCGAGGGCCGGGCGGCCGGCGCCGAGCCGCGGGCCGCGGCCGAGACTCCGGCGGCCGACGACCCGAGGGCCGCCGAACCGGACTGGTCCGGGCCGTCCTGGAACCGCCCGAGCTGGGGTGACGGCTGGGCCCCGCCGTGGGCCCGGCCCGACGAGCCGCCGGCCCGCCGCGCCGAGGAGCCCGTCGCCGAGCGGCGGGAGTGGGAGGACGACAGCGCCGCCCAACGCAGCGCCCGCGAGGACCGCGCGGCCGAGTGGGCGCCCGAGCCGGTGCGGCCGTACGAGCCGGCCCGGGTCGAGCCGCCCGCCGCCTACGAGCCACCCCGGCCCGAGGCGGTACGGCCGTACGAGCCGCTGCGCGCCGAGCCGGCCCTCGGCCCGGAGACGACGCGGCAGTACCCGCCGTCCGCCGAGTCCGAGGCGCCCCGGCAGTACGAGCCGGGTGCCGGGCCCGAGCCGGCGCGCCGGTACGAGCCGCCGGCCGCGCCGGAGCCGACGCCCGAACCGACCCGTCCCTTCCGCCTGGCCCGGGGCGACGCCGAACCACCGCACGGCTACGAGCGGCCCTCCTGGGCCGGGCCGCCGGTTCCGGTCGCCCCGCTGATCACGCCCCCTGGTCCCCCGCCGGCGAGTGCCCCGCCCGCGCCCGGCGCCCCGCCGGTGTCCAGCGCCCCGCCCGCCCCGGCCGGTGGGTACGCCCCCGCCCCGCCCGCCGACGCGGCTGCCGTCGCCCCGCCGACCTCGGGCGTTCCCGCCCAGGGCGGCGCGCAACGTCTCGACCGCGCACCCGCGCCCCACCCGACGAGCGCCCCTCCCTACGCGGCCCGCCGGTCCGCACCGGAACCGGTGCCGGCCGCCGACGCGGTCGCCGAGCCCCGACCGGAGGAACCGTCCCCCGTGCTGCCGCAGCGCGTCCCCTCGGAACCGGACGTGCCCGTCGTGCCGGAGCCACCGGCAGTGGAACCGTCCGCCGAGACCCCCGAACTCGCCCGCATCGCCACCCACCTGCGCCGCGACGACGAACCCGCGCCACTGCGGGAGCGGCCGGAGGGCTTCGACGTCAACGCGATCCTCGACGCGGTCCGGGAGGTGGCGGGCGTACGCGACGCCGCGCTGCGCCGTACCCCGGCCGGCGCGCACAGCCTCCGGCTCGACCTGGCCGACGGCGCGGACCCGGCCGAGGTCAGCCGCATGGTGGCCCGGCTGCTCCAGGAGCGGATGGGTCTGGCCGCCGCCCCGCAGAACCTGCCCGGCGCGCCCGCCGTACCGCCCCCGGCCCCGCTGCGCCGCCGGTCGGCCCGGCTGGACCGCTCCGGTGAGACGCGCGCGGGCGAGACACGAGCACCCGGGACGCAGCCGGCACCGGTCGAGGCCCGTGCCCCGCAGGCGGAGCCGGGCGAGGCCCGTAACGGTGAGGAGACGGGCGGCGACGAGATGCCGGCGCGTGCCGGTGTGGCACGTCCGGCCGCGAACCGTTCCGGCGACGCGCGGTTCGGTGCGGACCGCGCCACGCGCCCGGCCGAGGCGCCCGGCGACGGCGACGAGCCGCCGCGCCGCCGCCGGCAGGCCACCCACCGGGGCCGGGCCGCTGTCGACGAGACGTCGCTGGCCTCCGCGCCGACCGGCATGTCCACCGGCAGCCCGGTCACGCTCGGTACGTCGTACTCCGGTGGGCAGATGACCACGACGGAGACCGCGCCGTCGCGACCGCTGGACACCGGCGGCGTGCCGGGGCCGCGGGTGGTGATCGAGCACGTCCTGGTGAGCACGTTCGGCCTGGACGCCACCACCGAGGTGCGCCTGGTCGCCGGCGACCGGACGGCCGAGGGGCACGCGACCGGCCCGGCTGTCGACGGGTACGTGCTGCGGCTCTGCGCGGTGGCCGCGGCCGCCGCGGTGGACGAGCTGCTCGGCCGGGTCGTCCCGGCCGGCGAGCGGGGCCGGTGCTTCGTGGAGCACGCCGCCGTGGTGCCGTTCGGCAACTGCGAGGTCGCCACAGTGGTGGTGCTGCTGGTCTGCGACGGCTGGGTGGAGCAGCTGGCCGGTTCGGCGCTGGTGGCCGGGGATCCCCGGCAGGCGGTCGTGCGGGCCACGCTCGCGGCGGTGAACCGGCGGCTGGAGGCGCTGCTCTCCTGAGCCGGTGTGCGGTACGGCGTGTGCGGGGAAGACTGGAGGCATGAAGCGCGCCGCACTGTGGCCGGAGCACAGCCTTCCCACCCACCACGTCCCGCCGCCCTGGCCCGGCCGGCACGTACGCCTCGACGGCACGCTCGTACACGTCCGCGACACCCCGGCCACCGGTCCCGGCGCGGAGCCCGCGCTGTACGTGCACGGCCTCGGCGGGTCGGCGCAGAACTGGACCGACCTGGCCGGGCTGCTCGCGGACCGGCTCGACGGCCAGGCGATCGACCTGCCCGGATTCGGGCGCAGCGAGCCGGGGCCGCGCTACACGATCCCGTCCTTCGCCGAGCGGGTGATCCGCTGGATCGAGCACAGCGACCGGGGTCCGGTGCACCTGTTCGGCAACTCGCTCGGCGGCGCGATCTCGGTGCGGGTGGCGGCGTTGCGCCCGGACCTGGTCCGCACGCTCACACTGGTCTCGCCCGCGCTGCCGTTCCTGGACTTCCGCCGCTCGTTGCAGGGGCGGATGCTCCCGTTGCTGGCGATCCCCCGGGGCGAACGGCTGGCCGCCTGGCGGCTGGCCCAGTTCAGCCCGGAGGTGACGGCGCAGCAGGTGATGGAGGCGTGCGTGGCGGACCTGACCCGGATCAGCGATCAGCGCCGGCAGGAGGCGATCGACGAGATCCGGGTCCGGTACGAGGCGGCCCACTACGCCGCCGCGTACGTGCGGACGTTCCGGGGCCTGGTCGGCAGCTTCCTGCGTTCGTACCTGCCGGGGGAGGGCGCGCTCTGGCGGCAGGCGGCGGCGGTACGGGCGCCCACGCTCGTGGTGGGCGGGCGGCAGGATCGGCTGGTCGACGTGCGGGTGGCGCCGCAGGCGGCCCGGGTCATCCCGGACAGCCGGCTGCTGATGCTCGACGGCGTCGGGCACGTGGCCCAGTTGGAGGTGCCCCGGACCGTGGCGCGGGCGGTGCTCGGCCTGCTCGCCGAGGCGACACAGTCGCTCACCACCGGCATGGGGGAGAGCGGAACGGAGCGTGACATGGCAGGCTGAGCCGGATGCCCAGCTCCCGCCGTCCTCGTGCCGCCCGCTCCCGTTCCTCGCTTCGTCACTGGCGTACCGCGCTCGTGGTCTGCGCCTTCGCTGCCGCCGCCGCGGTCGGTGTCGGCGTGGCGGTGCAACTGCCGTCGGCGGGTGCGGGGACGCGGATCACCGACGGGTTCGTCGCTCAGCCTCCGGCGCCCACGCGGGAGCCGTCCACGCCGAGCGTCGCGCCGCCGCCGGCGGTGACGCCCAGCTCGCCGGCCGCGCCGGTGCTGACGCTGTCCGACCCGGGGCCGGCGAAGGGCCGGGGCAGCTTCGCGTACGACGACCGGACCAGCGGCGTGCTCGGCCGCTCGGGGACGCTGCGCCGCTACCGGGTGGCGGTGGAGAACGGCTCCGGCGAGGAGGTCCGCGCCTTCGGCGAGGCGGTGCAGCGCGCCCTGGCCGGCCCGGGTAGCTGGGTCGACGGCGGCAGGCTGCGGTTGCAGCGGGTCGGCGCGGACGACCGGTACGACTTCACGATCTACCTCGCGACCCGGGACACGGCCGGGCGGCTGTGCGGGGCGGGCGGGATCGACATCCGGGTGGGCGGGGTGCCGTACACGTCGTGCCGGGTGCCGGGCAAGGTGGTGATCAACCTGGACCGGTGGCGGACCTCGGCGCCGCACCTGGTCGACGCCGGGATGCCGCTGGACACGTACCGGCTCTACGTGGTCAACCACGAGGTGGGGCACCAGCTCGGGCACCGGCACGAGGGGTGCCCGGGCGCGGGCCGGGCGGCGCCGGTGATGCAGCAGCAGACGCTCTTCCTCAAGGGCTGCCGGCCGAACCCGTGGCCCTACGTGGGCGGGAAGCGGTACACCGGGCCGGCCCTCTGACCACCCGGTTTGTGAAGAACATTCGCGGCATAGGCGGCAAAAGCAGCTAAATGCCCGAATTGCATGGCACGCTGAGGTCATGACGTCGTCGTCCCCTTACGACAACCCTGCCGCGCCGCCGTCCGAGCGTCCCACCCTGCGCCGGATGCGACGGCGGCGCCGCCGCTCGGTGCTGCTGCTGGCGATGCTGCTCGCGGCCGTCGGCGGCGCGGTCGGCATCACCCGGCTGAACGCGCCGTCGCCCGGGCACGGTGGGACGTCGCTCGCCGCCGAACCGTCGCTGGCGCGCGGCGCCGAGGCCGACGTCCCGGCCCCGGCGCCGACCGGCTACCCCACCGCCGGTCCCGGCACGTTCGCGGTGGCCCAGGGCCGATCTCCGGTACGCGGACAGGAGGGCCCGCTGCGCCGCTACCGGGTCGAGGTCGAGCAGGACACGGGGCAGGACGCCGACGAGTTCGCCGCCACCGTGGACGCGGTACTGGGCGACCCGCGCAGCTGGATCGCGTCGGGGGACCTGCGGGTGCAGCGGGTGCCCGAGGCGGCCGCCGCAGACTTCACCGTCTACCTCGCCACCCCCGTCACCTCCGAGCGGATGTGCGCCGAGGGAGGCCTGCGCACCGACCGGTACACCTCCTGCCGGCTGCCCGGCCGGGTCGTGCTCAACCTGGCCCGGTGGATGACGGCGGTGCCCGACTACGGCGCCCCGCTGGAGGTCTACCGCACCTACGTGATCAACCACGAGGTCGGGCACGAGTTCGGCGAGCTGCACCAGGCGTGCCCCGAGCCCGGCGCGCCCGCCCCGGTGATGCAGCAGCAGACGTACGGGCTGGACGGCTGCCTGCCGAACGCCTGGCCGTATATCGGCGGAATGCGGTACGAGGGCGAGCCCACCGACGGCGTCTGAGTTATTCCCGGTCCCGCAGTTCGGGCCGAGTGTCCCTCATCATGGCCGATCCCCGTCCGGGCGAGCGACAATGGCGCGGTCACACCGCCGATCCCGGGGAGTCCACCGTGTCGTTGCCCCCGCTCGTCGAACCCGCCGCCGAGCTGACCGTAGACGAGATCCGCCGCTACTCGCGCCACCTGATCATCCCGGACGTCGGGGTGGAGGGGCAGAAGCGGCTGAAGAACGCCCGGGTGCTCTGTGTGGGTGCCGGTGGCCTCGGCTCGCCGGCGCTGCTCTACCTGGCCGCGGCCGGTGTCGGCACGCTCGGCATCATCGACTTCGACACCGTCGACGAGTCGAACCTCCAGCGCCAGGTCATCCACGGCGTCTCCGACGTGGGCCGGTCCAAGGCCGAGTCCGCCGCGGCGTCGATCCGCGAGATCAACCCGCTGGTCAACGTGGAGATCCACAACACCGCGCTGGACCGGGAGAACGTCCGGGACATCTTCTCCCGGTACGACCTGATCGTCGACGGCACCGACAACTTCGCCACCCGCTACATGGTCAACGACGCGGCGGTGCTGCTCGGCAAGCCGTACGTCTGGGGTTCGATCTACCGCTTCGACGGCCAGGCGTCGGTGTTCTGGGCCGAGCACGGCCCCTGCTACCGCTGCCTCTACCCGGAGCCCCCGCCGCCCGGCATGGTCCCCTCCTGTGCCGAGGGCGGCGTGCTCGGCGTGCTCTGCGCGTCGATCGGGTCGATCCAGGTCAACGAGGCGATCAAGCTGCTCGCCGGCATCGGTGAGCCGCTCGTCGGCCGGCTGATGGTCTACGACGCTCTGGAGATGAGCTACCGCAAGATCAAGGTTCGCAAGGACCCGAACTGCGTGCTCTGCGGCGAGAACCCGACACTCACCGACCTGATGGAGGACTACGAGGACTTCTGCGGCGCCGTCTCCGACGAGGCGCAGGAGGCGGTGGTCGACTCGACCATCACCGCGCTGGAGCTGAAGGACTGGCAGGACTCGGGCAAGGACATCTTCCTGGTCGACGTGCGCGAGCCCGCCGAGTACGAGATCGTCCGCATCCCCGGCGCGACGCTCATCCCCAAGGGCGAGATCCTGTCCGGCGAGGCGCTGGCGAAGTTCCCGCAGGACCGGCAGATCGTGCTGCACTGCAAGTCCGGCGTCCGCTCCGCCGAGGCGCTGGCCGCGCTGAAGGCGGCCGGGTTCTCCGACGCGGTGCACCTCCAGGGCGGTGTGCTCTCCTGGGTCAAGCAGGTCGACCCGTCGCTGCCCGCGTACTGAGTCGTGTCGATGGGCCCGCCCGGCGCTCCGGGCGGGCCCGTCGTGCTTTCCGCGCCCCTGGCGTGGGCAAACGCCGGGTCGGGCAACCCTCCGGCGGATGCCCTCGACGACCGGTGGGCGGTACCGGCCCTGACCGAGCTGCCGAGGCGTAACCTCGGCCGCGCCAGTACCGTCAGTGCCGTGGTCGACTTGGACGCGGCGATCGGATTCGTCGTCGCTCACGGTGACGCGGTGGACCGCGCCCGTCTCTCCCGGCTGCGCTCCGGCGCTCCGGTGCCGCCCGACGTGCTCGACGCCGCCGAGGCCGGGCAGGCGCCGGGCGGCGGCTGGCCCGCGGTCCTCGACGGCGAGGTCGCCTCGATCGACGCGACCTGCTTCCGCCTGGCCGAGCTGGACGACCTCGGCGCGCTGGGCCGCCCGGCCGCCCGGCACGCGCTGGACTGGCTGGCCGCCCGGCAACTGCCCGACGGCGGCTGGGACGAGGACCCCTCGCTGGCCGGGCTCGCCCCCGAGTGGGCGGCCCCGGGCGACCCCGAGGCCCGGCTCTACCAGACAGCCAACGCCGGGTTCTGGCTGACAGTGGCCGGTCTTGACGCGCGGGCCGCCGGTCCGCTCGACCACCGGGTCGGCGGCGCGTACGCCGGTGTGGTGCAGGCGGCGGCCCAGGCGCTCGCCGCCCAGCTCGCCCCGGACGGCAGTTGGCCGTCCTTCCTGCCCGCCGGCTGGCTCGCCGCCGCGGTGCTGCACCGCCAGCAGATGTACTACGAGTCGGCGCGCATCCAGGCGGTGCTGGCCGACCGGATCCCCCGGATGTCCCCGGCGGACGTGGCCTGGCTGGCCGCCACGCTGCGCCGGGTCGACGTGGGCGAGGAGCAGTGGCTGCTGGTCTCCGCGCGCAGGCGGCTCGCCGAGACGCAGCGCAGCGACGGCGGCTGGGACAGCGACGACGGCCACCAGTTCGACGTGCACACCACGCTGCGGGCGATCCGCGCGTGCCGCCCGAACACGCCCGAGGCCCCGGCCTCCGGAGCGCCGTTCGTGGTGCCGCAGGCCGCGGAGCTGCCCGCGCCGCCGGCCGTACCGGCCCCGCGCCCGCGCCGCCTCCCCACATCGCCGCCTGCGCCCGCGCCTGCGTCGCCCGCCCCGCCGGTAACCGCGCCCGCGCCTGCGTCGCCCGCCCCGGCTCCCGATGCCGGGCCGCCGTCGCACCGCCTCGGCTCCGACCCTTCGCCGGGGCCGGGTGGCGTGTCGTCGGCCGGGCCGGGGATTGCGCCCGCTTCGTCGGCCGGGCCGGGGACTGCGCCCGCTTCGTCGGCCGGTCCGGACGGCGGGCAGGGGCCGTGGTCCGCCTGGATCGTCACGCCCGACCTGCTCCCCGACGGGAGCACCGTGCCGGCTGCGCCGTCAGTGCCGGACCCGCCGTCCGGCCCGGTGCCGCCCGCTGCTCCGGTGCCCCCGGGGCTGCCTCCGCTCGTCACACCGCCAACGGCGGACGGGGATCCACTCCAGATCGCCTAGCCCGGCCAGTTGATCAACACCAGTTCGGCGAGATGGTGGCATCGGAGGCACCATGATGCCCCCACCACCCCGTACTGGTGGCCGCCCAGAGGACCGGACCGATCAGCGCAGGTGACCGTCTCCGGTGACCACGTACTTGGTGCTGGTCAGCTCCGGCAGGCCCATCGGCCCGCGTGCGTGCAGCTTCTGCGTCGAGATGCCGATCTCCGCGCCGAAGCCGAACTCGCCGCCGTCGGTGAAGCGGGTGGACGCGTTGACCATGACCGCTGCCGAGTCCACCCGGGCCACGAACTCCCGGGCCGCCCGCTGCGAGTCGGTGACGATCGCCTCGGTGTGGCCGGTGCCGTACCGGCGGATGTGCGCGACCGCCGCGTCGAGCGAGTCGACCACTGCGACGGAGATGTCGGCGGAGAGGTACTCGGTGCCGAAGTCCTCCTCGGTGGCCGCGACCACGGCGTCGGAGTGGGCGGCGACCTCGGGCGTGCCGTGCACAGTCACCCCGGCGTCGGCGAACGCGGCCAGCACCGCCGGCAGGAACGCGTCCGCGACGTCCCGGTGCACCAGCAGCGACTCGGCGGTGTTGCAGGTGGACAGGCGCTGCGTCTTGGCGTTCAGCGTGATCGCCAGGGCCTTGCCGAGGTCGGCGGCGGCGTCCACGTACACGTGGCAGTTGCCCACGCCGGTCTCGATCACCGGGACCGTCGACTCCTCGACCACGGCGCGGATCAGCGACGCGCCGCCGCGCGGGATCAGCACGTCGACCAGGCCGCGGGCGCGCATCAGCTCCTTCACCGAGTCGCGGGTGCTGGAGTCGAGCAGCTGCACCGCGTCCGCCGGCAGCCCGGCGCCGGAGACCGCGTCGCGCAGCACCGCGACCAGCGCCGCGTTGGAGTGCGCGGCCGACGAGGAGCCGCGCAGCAGCGCCGCGTTGCCGGACTTCAGGCAGATCCCGGCGGCGTCGACAGTCACGTTGGGCCGGCCCTCGTAGACGATGCCGACCACCCCGAACGGCACCCGCACCTGCCGCAGTTCCAGGCCGTTCGGCAGGGTCGAGCCGCGTACCACCTCGCCCACCGGGTCGGGCAGCGCGGCCATCTGGCGCAGCGCGTCGGCGATCGCCGCCACCCGGCCCTCGTCGAGCGCGAGCCGGTCCAGCACGGCCGCCGACAGCCCGGCCTCGCGCCCTGCCGCCAGGTCCGCCGCGTTCGCCGTCAGGATCTCCGGGGTACGCGCCACGAGCGCGTCGGCCATCGCGTGCAGCGCGGCGTCCTTGACGGTACGGGTGGCCGTGGCCAGGGCTTCCGCCGCGTCCCGGGCTCGCCGGGCCTGCTCGACGACGCTCATCGTGCGTACTCCTTCAGGCGGGGTTCAAGGAGGGGCCCCTTCTTAACAGACGTCTGTTAAGAAGGGCCCCTTCCTTACAGCAGGACCAGGTCGTCGCGGTGGACGACCTCGCGTTCGTACGCCGGGCCGAGCGCCGCGGCGAGTTCGGAGGTGGAACGGCCGAGCAGCCCCGGCAGCTCCACCGCGTCGTAGTTGACCAGCCCTCGGGCCACCGGCGCGCCGGCGGTGTCGACCAGGTCCACCGGGTCGCCCGCGGTGAACGCGCCGTCGACGGCGGTGATGCCGGCGGGCAGCAGCGACTTGCGGCGGCCGACCACCGCCTGCACCGCGCCCGGGTCGAGGTGCAGGCGGCCGCGGGGAGCGGTGGCGTGCGCCAGCCAGAACAGACGGGCGGCGGGGCGGCGGCTGCTCGGGTGGAAGTACGTGCCGACCGGCTCCCCGGCCAGCGCCGGCGCGGCCAGCGGCGCGGCGGTCAGCACCACCGGGATGCCGAAGCCGGTGGCGATCCGGGCCGCCTCGACCTTCGTCACCATGCCGCCGGTCCCCACCCCGGCCCGGCCGGCCCCGCCCACGTCCACGCCCGCCAGGTCGCCCTCGCCGCGCACCTCGGTGATGCGGGTGCTGCCCGGGCGGGCCGGGTCGCCGGTCCAGAGCGCGTCGACGTCGGAGAGCAGCACCAGCAGGTCGGCGTCGACGAGCGCGGCGACGAGCGCGGCCAGGCGGTCGTTGTCACCGAACCGGATCTCCTCGGTGGCCACCGTGTCGTTCTCGTTGACGATCGGCACCGCGTGCAGGTCGAGCAGCTTGCGCAGCGTCCGGTACGCGTTGCGGTAGTGGGCCCGCCGGGTCACGTCGTCCACGGTGAGCAGCACCTGCCCGACGGTGCGGCCGTGCCGGGCGAACGCGGCCGCGTACCGGCCGATCAGCAGGCCCTGGCCGACGCTGGCGGCGGCCTGCTGGGTGGCCAGGTCGCGCGGGCGCCGGGGCAGCCGCAGCGGGGCGAGCCCGGCGGCGATCGCGCCGGAGGAGACCAGCACCACCTCGCGTCCGGAGGCGGCGAGCCCGCCGAGCGTGTCGACGAGCGCGTCGACCCGGGCGTCGTCGAGGCCGCCCGTCGCGGTGGTCAGCGAGGACGAACCGATCTTGACCACGATCCGCCGGGCCGAGGTGACTGCTTCGCGCACCCGACCATTCTGCGCGCTGCGGTCTGCCGCGCCGCGGCGCGTTCCCATATCGTGGCAGCTCGTGACACCTGACGAATACGTCGAGGCGGTGCTGGCGCTGGTCGAGCGGATCCCGCCGGGGCGGGTGATGTCGTACGGGGCGGTGGCCGACGCGCTCGCCGACCGCTCGGGACGGGCCTCGCCACGGCTGGTCGGCTCGATCATGGCGCGGCACGGGGGCGGGGTGCCGTGGCACCGGGTGGTGAACGCGGCCGGCCGGATGCCGCCAGGGCACGAGCGCAAGGCCCGGGAACGGCTGCTCGCCGAGGGCTGCCCGTTGCGTGGCGACCGGGTGGACCTGGCGGCGGCGTCCTGGTCACCGGACGAGGGGTGACCCGACGGGTCGGCGGCAGCCTGCCAACCGATCGTGACTGCCCTCAACGAGTCCGGGTCATCGCGGCCAGTCTGAGAACGCGTGCCGGAGGTTGCGGATCTCGGCCGGGGCGAGGCGGTAGAGCGTGAAAACGGTGTCGGGCAGGCGGTCGAGGCGCTGTAACGAGTCCTGGAACTCTTCGTCGGTGAGCGCCGGGTCGGCCCGCCGCGCGAGGTCCACCAGGTCGTTCCTGCTGTAGCGGCCGAGCGCGGCGGCGACGTCGATGTAGTCGCGGGGTTGGGCACGGGTGACCATGGCGGCGACCTTGGTGCCGATCACGTCGTCCAGGTGCAGCACCGGCCCGACGTCGAGCACGATCGGGCTGGTGCTGCGCGCGAAGCGTACGAGCTGCAGCCGTACGGTCCGGTCGTTGCGGCGAACCTCGAACTCGATCATGTCGTGCTCGAAGCCGTAGAAGACGTCGTCCAGCTCGGTGGGCTCGGCGATGGTCTCGACCTGGAATCCGGCATCGAGCAGGGTGGCGCGCACCAGCTCGGCGGCGGCGGTGACCCCACCGTCGACATCCGTGAAGAGGTCGACGTCCTCGGTGGGGCGGGCGCCGACGCCGTGGGCGATGAGGGCCTGGCCGCCGGCGAGGGCGAAGCCGTGCCGGCCGGCCACGGCGAGCGCGATACGGGCGACCTCGTGCTGGTACGGGTCCGGCACCGGTGACATCAGGCGGCGACGTCCCGGGCGCGCAGCACCGGGTGGCTCTCTTCCCAGGCGCGGCGGACACCGCGGGGCACATACAACTCGGGCCACAGGCGGATGAGGGTGGGGCCGTGCAGCCAGGCGCGCAACTCGTCGGGATGAACGGCTTCGGTGAGCACCGTCTCGTACATCCACGCGAGCAGACCCGGGACGTCGAGGTCGACGTGCCGGTCGGGTTGCCAGAACAGCCGGTGGGGCAGCTCGACCACGCCGGCGACCGGGCCCTGCAACTCGCTCAGGTCGGGGACCACGACCGCACGACGGCCGGGACGGGCCTCGTACGGTGCCCGCGAGCTGCGGACGGATCGGGCTGGGTCCATGCCCTACAGGGTAGCGGTGCCGACCTGCGCCTCACCGCGACTCGCGAGCGCCTGTCGGCATCGAACGAGCAGCCCCCGGGAGGGGATGTGACCCGGACCATAACGTGAGTAACATTCGGCGCCATGACAGCTTCGGGCCTGCCCCGCCGGGTGCACCTCGGGTACGCGCTGGGTTCCCTGGTCACCGGCGCGTTCGGCACCGTGCCCGGGCTGCTCCTGTTGCCGTACCTCACCGACACGCTCGGCGTCGCCGCCGGGCTGGCCGCCCTGCTGGTGCTGCTGCCGAAGGCGTGGGACGTGCTCGTCAACCCGGTCGCCGGCCGGATCTCCGACCGGACCCGCTCCCGCTGGGGCGCGCGCCGTCCGTACCTGCTCGGTGGCGGGCTGGCACTCGCCGTCCTGTTCGCCTCGATCTTCGCCGCGCCGTTCGCCAGCGGTCCGGCCGCCGCCGCGTACGTGGCGCTGGCGTTCCTGGCGACGGCCACCGCGTTCGCGTTCTTCCAGGTGCCCTACGTGGCCATGCCGGCCGAGCTGACCGCCGACCCGGCGGAGCGTACCCGGTTGATGACCTGGCGGATCGCGGTGCTGGCGCTGGCCATCCTGGTCTCCGGCGCGGTGGCCCCGGCGGTGGTGAGCGCGGGCGGCGACGGCGTCCCCGGCCACCGGTGGATGGGCCTGTTCGTGGCCGCGCTGATCGTCGCCGGCACCGTCGGCGTGTTCCTCGGCACCCGATCCGCGCCGACCGGGACGGTGGGCGAGAGCGAACCGAGTCTGCGCGCGCAGCTCGCTGTCGCCACCGGCAACCGGCCGTTCCGGGTGCTGCTGATCTGCTTCGTGATCCAGTCCGCCGGGGTGGCCACCGTGCTGGCCGGGGTGAAGTACTTCGCCGACCAGGTGCTGCGTGAGCCGGACAGCGGCCCGACGCTGCTGTTCGCCTGCTTCGTCGCGCCCGCGCTGCTGGTCATGCCGCTCTGGTCCCGGGCCGGCGCCCGGCTGGGCAAGCGGGCGTCGCTCGTCGCCGCGTCGCTGATCTTCGCCGCGGGCGCGCTGGCCCTGGTCGCCGCGCCGGCTCTGCCCGCCGCCGCGGCCTACGCGGTGGTCGCGGTGATCGGCGTCGGGTACGCGGGCCAGCAGGTCTTCGCGCTGGCCATGCTGCCGGACTGCATCGCGTACGACACGGCGCGCACCGGGCGGCGGCAGGCGGGCGTGTTCACCGGGCTGTGGACGGCAGGGGAGACGTTCGGGCTGGCGCTGGGGCCGGGCATCTACGGCCTGGTGCTCCAGCTCTCCGGCTATGTCTCCTCGTCCACCGGCACCGCCGCCGTCCAGTCCGACACGGCTCGGCTCGGCGTGCTGCTCGGCTTCACAGTGCTGCCCGCCCTGCTGGTGGCGATCCCGCTGGTGCTGCTGCGCGGCTACACCCTGACCCCGGCCCAGCTGGCCACCGCGTCCGGGGCCACAGTGCCCGAGGCCACCGCGCCCGGAACCACCGCGTCCGGAACCACCGAGGCCGACGCTCCGGTCACGCGGGCGTGAGCACCGTCCGGCCCGTCCACGAGAGGAACCACCCGATGACCGACACGGCAGACGTGGGTGCGCTGCCCGCGCGGGGGATGCCCGCGGCGGACGTACTAGGCGAGATCCGCGCGCTGCGGGCCGCCGACCGGCCGACCCACGGCGGGCGGCTGTTCGCGTACGTCTACGACCCCGGCGTGGCCGGACTGGACGAGCTGGCGCAGGCCGCGTACGCGGAGAGCGCGCACGTCAACGGCCTCGACCCGACCGCGTTCCCGTCGTTGCTGGCGATGGAGAACGCGCTCGTCGGCGCCGCCGCGCGTCTGCTCGGCGGCGGTCCCGGCACCGGCGCACCGGACGTGGTCGGCAGCGTCACCAGCGGCGGCACCGAGTCGCTGCTGCTCGCCGTCAAGGCGGCCCGGGACGCCCGCCCCGACCTGACCGAGCCGCGGATCGTGGCGCCGGCCAGCGCGCACGCCGCGTTCGCCAAGGCGGCGCACTACCTGCGGGTCACGCTGGACACCGTGCCTGTCGACCCGGTGACGCTGCGGCCGGACCCGGCCGCGGTGGCCGCCGCGATCCGCCCGGAGACCGTGCTGGTGGTGGCCTCCGCCCCGTCGTACGCGCACGGGGTGGTCGACCCGGTGACCGAGATCGCTGCCGTCGCGCAGGCCGCGGATGTGCGCTGCCACGTGGACGCCTGCTTCGGCGGCTGGGCGCTGCCCTGGCTGCGCCGGCTCGGCGCGCCGGTGCCGCCGTTCGACTTCGCCGTACCCGGGGTCACCTCGATCTCGGTCGACCTGCACAAGTACGCGTACGCGCCGAAGGGCGTCTCGGTGCTGCTGCACCGCGATCCGGCGCTGCGCGCCCCGCAGTTCTTCGCGTACGCCGACTGGCCCGGGTACACGATGGTCAACCCGGTGATCGCCTCCACCCGGTCCGGCGGGCCGATCGCCGCCGCGTACGCCACACTTCGCCATCTCGGCGAGGACGGCTACCTGCGGCTGGCCGCCGCCACCCGGGACGCGGTAACCGGGCTGGCCGACGCGGTACGGGCCACCGGCGGCCTGCGACTGATGGCCGAACCGGAGACCACAGTGGTCTGCTTCACCAGCGACGATCCGGGGCTCGACCTGTTCGTGCTGGTCGACGAGCTGACCGCGCGTGGCTGGCACACCCAGCCCCAGCTCACGTACGCCGATCTGCCGGCCAGCGTGCACCTCACGGTGACCGCGGCGGTGGCGCCCCGGGTGGCCGAGTTCGGCCCGGCGCTGGCCGAGGCGGTCGCGGCGGCCCGCGCCGCCGGGCCGGTCGTGCTGCCGCCGGAGCTGATGGCGCTGGCCGGCAGCCTCACGCCGGAGGCGCTCACCCCCGAGCTGGTGGCCGGACTGGCAGGCGGCCTCGGCCTGGCCGGCGGCGCCGGTGTGCCGGACCGGATGGCGGTGGTGAACACGCTGCTCGACGCCGCCCCGGCGCGGCTGCGGGAACGGCTGCTCGCCGAGTTCGTCGGGTTGCTCCAGCGTCCGGCCTGGTGACGCCGCGACGCCCGGCCGGCGCGTGGGCGCCGGCCGGGCGGGCGACGGGTCAGCTCGCGGCGGCCGCGGTCACCGTGAACGACGTGGTGTTGTCCGACGGGTCCACGTCCTGCGGGTCCTCGGCCTGCCAGAAGTAGCTCCCGGTCACGGTGAGGCTGCCGGTGCCCAGCTCGCCCGCCGCTGTGCCGACGGGCGCGCTGAGGAAGACGTCGAAGGTGCGCTCCTCACCGGGCATGAACCGGCCGCCCGGCACGGTGAACCCGAGCGGGAAGCTCGGCATGTCCTGCGGCTCGATGTGGTCGACCTGCACCCCCGCGGGCAGGGCGGCGGCGACGTTGAGAGCGAAGGTCGGCGCGTCGTTGCCGTAGCGCACGGTGACCGGCATCCGGCCGAGCAGGGTGCCGTCCGGCTGCGGGGTCAGCGTCACGGCGCTGCCCCGGATGCTGAGGTCGGTGTCGACGGCCTGCACGTACGGCCGCGGCTTGCGCAGGCTGCCGGTGGTGGAGCGGAAGAGGGTGGTGAAGCCGGTGGCGTCCGAGGCCGCGGCGGCGCCGTCCGGGACGACCTCGATCCGCCCGCCGTTCGCGACCATCGGGTACGTGCGCGCCGTGGTCCAGACGTGGAAGCCCAGCCGGAAGGTGAGGCTCTTGCCGGCCTCGATCTGCTCGCCGCCGCAGCCGATCACCAGCCGGTTCTCCACCAGGCGGTCGTAGAAGCAGCCGCCGCCGGGCTCGATGGAGGTGAACGACGCCCCCGCCGGCTCGGTGACGACCAGGCTCACCGACGTCGCGGTCGACCGCCGGTTGGTCACCGTCGCGGTGAGCGTCCCGACGTACCCCCGGTCGGTCGGGTCGAGGACGAGCCGCTGGGCCGTGACGTCGACGCGGCCGGTGGCGGCGCCCGGCGCGGCGGCGGCCGGCGCGGCCAGGGTGATCAGTGCGGCGGTCCCACCGAGCAGTGCGGTGGCGATCCGTGCCGTACGTGTGGTCATGCTGTTCCTCCCGTGATTCCCCGTTGCCGGACGGCGGCATCTCCGCCCGTCCGATGCCGGTGACACGTCCAGACGGGACGGTCGGTTGCGATCTGTCGGTCAGCCGACGGAGGTCAGCTCGACCTCGTTGTCCTTCCAGTTCAGGTCGTTCCAGTACCGCTCCTGCGAGTCGATGTGGATCGCCCGCAGCGTCGGCGGCTCGTCGGCGGTCACCGGATGGTCGAACGTGAACGTGTACGTCCTGCTCGCGCCCACCGACAGGATGTCCAGCACGCAGGCGATGCCCCCGTCGAGCCGTACGTTCCGGCACCGGTCCAGGGCGGACCCGTTCGGTCTCGTGTAGTCGTACCAACCGGTGAACCCGAGCTGGCGCACGCTCACCGGCCCCCGGTTCACCACTGTCACGGTGACCGTTACCTTCCGGATCCCCTTCTTGTCCGGCGGCCCGGCCACGACGTCGCGGGCGGTCATCGTGAGGTCGGTCAGACGGGGGTCGGTGCCGAACTTCGTGGGTCCGTCGACCTGCCGGAACCGTTCACCGTTCCAGGCGTACGTCCGCCACTGCCGTTGCGGCGTCCATTCGGGCGTGCCGCAACAGGGCTGGATGTCGGCGACGTGCGCCCGGACCTCCCCGCCGTCCCGCACCGAGAACTCGGTGATGTCATCCATGCCCTCACGGGTGCCGACCACCCGGCCCATGGTGATGATCCGGCCGTCGCCGTCCCGGTCGAAGGCGAGCACCTGTTTGCCCGACGCCTCGCCGTAGCGGCAGGCGACGAGGACGACCGTCTCGGTCGCGCCGTCGCCGTCGAGGTCGGCGTACTCCGGCCCGGCGAGCAGCGTCGGGACCGATTCGTCCTGCGGGCCGGACCGGAGGCGGACGTCGTCACTGACACAGGTCTTCGGTGCGTCCGGCCAGGACACGAGGTCGAGCTGGGCCGCGAGCAGCTGGGACCGCGTGATCCGCCCGTCCGGAGCGGCCGGGGTCGAGCCGGCCGTGCTCGGCGGCGGCGTCGACGGTGGCGGCGACGTGCTCTCGGACGGAGTCGGGGTGACTGTCTGCGCGGGCGCCGGGGGCGGTCCGGGCCGCCGGTCCAGGGCGGCGTTCGCGCCCACCGGGATCACCACGGCAAGCACCACGGCCGCCGCGGTGACCACCGCTGTACGTCGGCGGCGGCGCCGGACCGTGCGCCGGACCGCGGCCGTCCCGGCCGGGTGCACCACGGGCGTGTACGCCGTGCGGAACTCGGCGAACTCGCCGCCGATCAGGATGTCGTCGGGCTCAGTCATGGTGGTTCACCTCGCTCGTGGTGGTGAGCTTCGCCGCCAGCGCGGTCCGCCCCCGGTACAGCCAGGACTTGACGGTGCCCTCCGGCACGTCCTCCTGCGCCGCGATCTGCGCGACGCTCAGATCGGCCAGGTAGTGCAGCACCACGGCGCGGCGCTGATGCGGCGGCAGCTCGGCCAGCGCGGCGGTCAGCGCGACCCGGTCCGGCCCCGGCCCCGGCACGTACTCCTCCCGCTGGCGGTGCAGCCACGCCTGGGCCGTCCGCAGCCGCCGCCAGCGGCTGGTGGCCAGGTTCCAGGCCACCCGGCGGACCCAGGCCACCGGATCGTCGTAGCGGGACACCCGGGACCAGCGGGCGAACGCCCGGCAGAACGCCTCCTGCACCATGTCCTGCGCCTGGGACAGGTCACCGCAGTAGGCGGTGAGCTGAAGCGTCAGGGACCGGAAGTGTGCGTGGTAGAGCCCGTCGAAGTCGACCGCCTCGCGCCTCTCGGCGCGCCTCGCTGTCCCCTCGGGTGGCTCGTCGAGCATCGGCTCCCTCGTCACCGTCACCTGGTCCTCCCCGTGTGCGTACCGCCGACGCGGTCACGCCGGTCACACGCCCTGACGCCCGTACCGGTTGCGGGGGTTGCCGATCCGGGCGCTGTGGTTGACTGTCGGTTCAGGGACAGCGGAATTTCGCAGACAGGGGAGGGCCCGAGGTGCAGGTGCCGGCCGTGCTCGGCGAGCCGATCCGGTTCGTGCTGAACTGGGGCCGCCGCTACTCGCTCTGGGTGTTCAACTTCGGCCTGGCCTGCTGCGCCATCGAGTTCATCGCCACCAGCATGGGCCGGCACGACTTCATGCGCCTCGGCGTGATCCCGTTCGCCCACGGGCCCCGGCAGGCCGACCTCATGGTGGTCAGCGGCACCGTCACCGACAAGATGGCCCCGGCGGTCAAGCGGCTCTACGACCAGATGCCCGAGCCGAAGTACGTGATCTCGTTCGGCGCCTGCTCGAACTGCGGCGGCCCGTACTGGGACTCCTACTCGGTGACGAAGGGCGTCGACCAGCTCATCCCGGTCGACGTGTACGTGCCCGGCTGCCCGCCCCGGCCGGAGGCGCTGCTGCACGGCATCCTGCGTCTTCAGGAGAAGATCGCCGCCGAGCAGTCCGGCATCGGCGGCGTACCCCGGCCGGACGCGCTCACCTCACCGGCGGACGCCGTCGCGCGGCCGGTCGAGGCGCTCACCGCACCCCCGGTACGTCCGCCGGTCGGCTGAACCGCCGGGTGGCGGCGCGGGGCTAGCCTGCGGCTCATGACCGACCTCGCGGAGGAGCGCTCCGCATTCATCATCGACGTGCTGACCGAGGAGTTCGGCGCGTCCATGGCGATCGACCCGGCGGCGTTCCGCCGCAAGTTCCGCAAGATGGCGGCGTCACCGTTCGCCTTCTACCGGGGCAGCGCCGCGCTGTTCTACGCCGACCAGCGCGGCGACTTCGGCAGCGACCGGTTCCTCGACGGCCGGACCAGCCGGGTGTGGATCCACGGCGACCTGCACGCCGAGAACTTCGGCACCTACATGAACGCCTCCGGGCAGCTCGTGTTCAACGTCAACGACTTCGACGAGGCGTACGTCGGGCCGTTCACCTGGGACCTGAAGCGCCTGGCGGCGAGCGTGGCGCTGATCGGCTACGCCAAGGCGCTCTCCGACCGGGTGATCGGCGAGCTGGTGACCGGCTTCGCCCGGTCGTACCTGGCCGAACTGCGGGCCATCGCCGCGGGCGGGGACGACGCGATCGGCTCGATCACGCTCGACAACGCCGACGGCGTGCTGCGCCGGGTGCTCCAGCAGGCGCGGCTGAACACCCGGGTGGACCTGCTCGCCGCGCAGACCACCATCGACAACTACGAGCGCCGGTTCTCCCTCGGCGACGGCGTGCACGAGATCGACGACGCCACCCGGGAGAAGGTCTGCGCGGCGTTCGCCGACTACCTGCACACGCTGCCGGACTCGACCACCCGGATGCGCCCGGTGGCCGCCGGCATCAAGGACGTGGTGCTGCGTAAGGGCGTCGGCATCGGGTCGGCCGGGCTGCCGTCGTACAACCTGCTGCTGGAGGGGCACACCCAGGCGCTGGAGAACGACGTCGTCATCTACATGAAGCAGGCGCAGGTGCCGGCCGTGGCGCGGTACGTCGACGACGAGCGGGTCCGGTCGTACTTCCGGCACCAGGGGCACCGCACCGCCGAGTCGCAGCGCGCGTTGCAGGCGCACGCCGACCCGTGGCTGGGCTTCACCGAGCTGGACGGCGTCGGGCAGCTCGTCGCCGAGGTGTCCCCGTACGCGGCGGACCTGGACTGGGCCGACGTGAACGAGCCGGAGGAACTGGCGGGCGTGCTCGCCGACCTGGGCCGGGCGGTGGCCCGGATGCACTCGGTTGCCGACGACGAGTCCAGCCACGACCTGGTCGACTACTCCACCGAGGAGGCGATCGTCGCGGTCGTCGACGCCGACCCGGAGGCGTTCGTCGACTACCTGGTCGACTTCGGGCACCGGTACGGGATCCGGGCGCGCGAGGACCACCAGCTCTTCGTGGACCTGTTCCGCAACGGCCGGCTACCAGGCATCTGAGGGGCCGGGGCGCCGGGTCCGGCGCCCCGCCTCACTGCGTGAAGTCCAGCACCGCCTTGATGTCCTCACCGACCGAGGCGTACGCCTCGCGGTAGTTCGACAGCGGCACCCGGCGGGTGATCAGCGAGGTCAGCCACGACTGTTCGGCCTGGGCGAGCGCCTCGGCGGCCATCTCCCAGTGCCGCCGCCCGGCGTTCACCGAGCCGAACACCACGTTGTTCTCCAGCACCAGCTCCCGGTTGAGCGCCCCGGCGTCGAAGTTGATCGTCCGGCCGCCGCTGGAGACGCCGGTCAGGCAGACGATGCCGGTGGGCGCGGCCTTGCACATGGCGTCGAGCACCACAGTGGGCGCGCCGGTGCACTCGATCACCACGTCCGGCTTCACGTCCAGCTCGGGCACCGTCGTCGTGTGGTACGTCGCCCCCAGCGCCCGGACCAGCTCCGGCTTCGGCCCGGTGGTGTTGCGGTCCAGCACGTGCACCGACAGCCCACGCTGGCTACCCAGCAGCGCGGCCAGCAGCCCGATCGGCCCGGCGCCGGTGACCAGCACCGTCATCGGTTTCCACTCGGCCCGGCGGCCGATCCGCTCGATGTGGTCCCACGCCTTCGCCACCACGCTCGTCGGCTCCAGCAGCACGCCCACTGATGCGAGTGCCGGGTCCAGGCCGACGGCGAACTTGGGCTGCAACCGCCAGCGCTCCCGGGCGAAACCGGGCAGTGCCTTGATGCCGTGCTCGGTGTACTGGCCGTTGCGGCACATGTCCCACTCGTCCACCGCGCAGTTCGCGCAGGGCACCGGATCGGGGTGGCGGACCACACCGGCGACCAGGTCACCGGTGTGCAACGTGCCGGTCGGATCATCCAGCACACGGCCCAGCGACTCGTGCCCGAGCACCAGCCGCTCCTGGCCCGGCGGCGCCTCGCCGTACTCGCCCGCGACGATCTCGTGGTCGGTGCCGCAGACACCCACAGCCAGCGCCTCGATCAGGATCGCGCCCTCCTCGGGCGGTGGCTCGGGCCAGTCCTCGACGAGCCGCAGCGAGTCCGGGACACCGGGGGTCACAGTCACAGCGCGCACGGACCTCATCTTTCCGCGCGCTCGCCCCGCCCGCCCGGCAAAGCGGCGATCCCGGCACGGGCGGCCCGGCCCGGTCCGCAGCCGTCGGCCATAGGATCAGCGCATGACTCCGGAAGAGGTCGGCCGGCGAGTGGTCGCGCTGCTCGCGCCCGTCGAGGCCACCGCATCGGTCTCCGGCGGTCAGGGGTACGCCCGCGCCACCGTCGACGTACCCCTGGCGAGCTGGGCGGACGCGGTGCGTGCGGCGCGCGACGACGCCGAGCTGGATCTCGATTTCCTGGACTGGCTGTCGGCGGTGGACGAGCTGGCCGACGGCTTCGACGTGGTGCTGCACCTCTGGTCGGTCCGGCACCGGCACGGGCTGCTGCTGCGCACCCGGGTGCCCCGGGACACGCCTGTCGTCGCGTCGGTGGTCGACCTGTTCCCCGGCGCCGCGTGGCACGAGCGCGAGACGCACGAGATGTTCGGCATCGACTTCGCCGGCCACGGTGAGCTGCGGCCGCTGCTGCTGCCACCGGAGTTCGAGGGGCACCCGCTGCGCAAGGAGTTCGTCCTCGCCTCCCGGGTCGCCAAGCCGTGGCCCGGCGCGAAGGAGCCGGGCGAGTCGGAGGCGGGCGGCGGCCGCCGGCCGGTCCGGCCGCCGGGCGTGCCCGCGCCGGGTGAGTGGGGCACGACGCCCACGCCGGCGGGTGCGGCCGGCGCGGGTGAGGGCCCCCGAGGGGGTACGCCGGCGCGCCCGGCCCGCGAACGGCCGGCGCGGCCCGCTCCGGGCGAGCGTCCGGCTCGGCCCGCTCCGGGCGAGCGTCCGGCGCGGCCTGCTGCCGCTGAGCGCCCGGCGCGGCCGACTGCCGGGGATGCTCCGGAGCGGGCTGTTTCCGGGGAGCCCGGGGCGGGGTCCGCTGCTGCTCCGGCGACCGACGACGCGGGTCCGCTCGGGCGGCCGCTGCCGGGGGAACGGCCGACCGGGCCGCCCCGCCAGGAGCCGGAGCCCGACGCGGCGGGGGAGAGCTGATGCCGGACTGGTTGGAGCTGGTCCTGCGCGTGGCAGGCGTGCTCGTCGCGTTCCTCACGCTGCCGCTGATCGTGGGCCAGGCCGAGCACAAGGTGATGGCGCACATGCAGGGCCGGCTGGGCCCGATGTACGCGGGCGGCTTCCACGGCTGGGCGCAACTGGTCGCCGACGGCATCAAGTTCGTGCAGAAGGAGGACGTCACCCCGCGCGACGCGGACCGGCCGGTGTTCCGGCTGGCGCCCGCTGTGGCGCTGGTGCCGTACCTGCTCGTGCTGCTCGTCATCCCGCTCGGGCCGGGTGACCTGGTCGCCCAGCCGCTGGACATCGGCCTGTTCTTCGTGCTCGCCGTGGTGGGCGTCGGCGTGCTGGCCGTGCTCATGTCCGCGTGGGCGTCGGCGAACAAGTACAGCCTGCTCGGCGGGCTGCGCGGCGCCGCCCAGCTGCTCGGGTACGAGCTGCCGCTGGTGCTGGCCGCCGCCTCGGTGGCGATGGCGGCGGGCACGCTCAGCCTGCCCGGCATCGTGGAGGCCTGGCAGCCTTGGTGGCTGCTGTGGCAGGCACCGGCCATGGTGATCTTCTTCGTGGCGGGGCTGGCGGAGATCCGCCGTCCGCCGTTCGACATGCCGGTGGCCGACTCCGAGCTGGTCTTCGGCTACATGACCGAGTACACCGGCCTGCGGTTCGCGTTCTTCCTGCTCGCCGAGTACGTGGGCATCGTGGTGATCGCGGCGCTGACCACCGTGCTGTTCCTCGGCGGCTGGCAGGGCCCGTTCGCCGACGCGCAGCTCGGCTGGCTGTGGACGCTGCTGAAGGTCTTCGCCGTCGCCTTCGTGATCATCTGGCTGCGGGTGAGCTACCCGAGGCTGCGCGAGGACCAGCTCCAGCGCCTCTGCTGGCTGGTCCTGGTCCCCCTGGCCCTGGCCCAGCTCGTCCTGACCGCCGCAGTCCGCCTGGCCCTGTAGCCCGCCCGCCCAGCCCCTCCCCGCCCTCTCCTCGCCCTCCGCCCCTCCCTGTCCCCGTCGATCTTGCACTTCCTGCCCCGGCGAAAGGGGCAAGACGCCCAGGTTCCGGGCCCGAAGTGCAAGATCGGCGAGGCGAGGCGAGGACGGGGCGAGGGCAGGGCGAGGGTGGGGCGAGACGGGGCGGGGGAGGGAGCGGGTCAGCGCAACGGGGTGTGGGCGGGGTCTACCCGCTCGGACGGGGGTGGGGGCGGGGGTGGGGTGCCGTCGCCGAAGGGACGACCGCCCAGCTCCTCCCGCCCGTGCGGGATCAGCCAGTTGCTCAGGTCGGGGCCGAGCGGCACGATCCCCGTCGGGTTGATGTCCCGGTGGACCTCGTAGTAGTGCCGCTTGATGTGGTCGAAGTCGATCGTGTCGCCGAACCCGGGCGTGGTGAACAGGTCCCGCGCGTACGCCCACAGCACCGGCATCTCGCTGAGCTTCTGCCTGTTGCACTTGAAGTGCCCGTGGTAGACCGGGTCGAAGCGCACGAGCGTGGTGAACAGCCGTACGTCCGCCTCGGTGATCGTGTCGCCGACCAGGTACCGCTGCCCGGCGAGCCGCTCGCTCAGCCAGTCCAGCCGGTCGAACAGCCTGTGGTACGCCTTGTCGTACGCCTCCTGGCTGCCGGCGAAGCCGCACCGGTAGACGCCGTTGTTGACGTCCGCGAAGACGACTCCGTTCACCTCGTCGATCTCGCCGCGCAGCGGTTCCGGGTAGAGGTCCGGCGCGCCCGGCCGGTGGTGCGCCGTCCACTCGGTCGTGAGGTCCAGGCTCATCTGCGCGTAGTCGTTCGTCACCACCTGCCCGGTGGGCACGTCGACGAGCGCCGGCACTGTGATGCCGCGCTCGTAGCCGGGGAAGCGGGCGAAGTACGCGTCGGCCAGCCGCTCGATGCCGAGCACCGGGTCCTTGCCGTCCGGGTCGAGGTCGAACGTCCAGCTCCGCTTGTCGTGGGTGGGCCCGGCCACGGCCATCGAGATGGCGTCCTCCAGCCCGAGCAGGCGCCTGATGATGATCAGCCGGTTGGCCCAGGGGCAGGCCCGGCTGACCGCCAGCCGGTAGCGCCCCGGCTCCACCGGCCAGCCGTCCCGCTCGTCGGCGGTGATCCGGGTGGCGATGTAGCGCTGGTCCCGGGTGAACTCACCACCCGGCTCCACGTACTTGCCGCCGGTCCGGTCCAGGACCTCGTCGTCGCTGCCCACACCCACCTCCGAGTTCGCCTTTCGTTCCCATCATGGTCGCTCCGGCGGCTCCCGGCAGGGCGAGTGCCCCGGAGAGGGGCATAGGCTGCCCGCCGTGACCGATGTGGAGGCGGCAGCCCGGCGTTTCGTCGCCGACGTGTGGAACGCGGGGCGCGAGGAGAGCGCGTACGAGCTGGTGGCGGCGGACTGCCCGGGCCTGGGCGGCACCGGCCCGGCGGCGATGCTGGCGTGGCACCGGGACCGGCGGGCGTCGTTCCCCGACCTGCGCTACAAGATCGTCGACGTGGTGGCGACCGGTACGCGGGTGGCGGTGCGCTGGCGGGCCGCCGGCACCCAGGCCGGCCAGTTCGGCCCGGTGCCGCCGACCGGCCGCGTGGTCAGTTATTCGGGCGCGACGTTCCTGCGCTTCGACGACGACGGCCGGATCGTGGACGTGTGGAGCGTCAACGAGCTGTTCCAGGTGCTCCAGCAGCTCGGCGTGGAGATGCTGCCTCCGCTCACACCCGGCGAGGCGTGATCCGGCCGCCCGCGCGGGCCAAAGCGCCGGGTGGTGGTCGCGCGCGCCCGGGCCACAGGGCAGGATGGGCGGCATGAGCGAGCACGGTGGAGTGCCCGGCGGGGGCCTGGTGAAGGGCCTGGCGGTCACGTTGAAGACGATGACCCGCCGCTCGACCACCCAGCAGTACCCGGACGTCGAGCCTGAGCTGCCGCCCCGCTCCCGTGGCGTGATCGCGCTGCTGGAGGAGAACTGCACGGTCTGCATGCTCTGCGCGCGCGAGTGCCCGGACTGGTGCATCTACATCGACTCGCACAAGGAGGAGGTGGCGGTGCCCGGCGCCGCCCGCCCCCGCCAGCGCAACGTGCTCGACAAGTTCGACATCGACTTCTCGCTCTGCATGTACTGCGGCATCTGCGTCGAGGTCTGCCCGTTCGACGCGCTCTACTGGTCGCCCGAGTTCGAGTACGCCGAGTACGACATCAAGAACCTGCTGCACGACAAGGACCATCTGGGCGAGTGGATGGCCACCGTGCCGCCGCCGCCGGCTCACGACCCGCTCGGCGACCCCTCCAAGGAGGAGACCACCGCCGCCCGGAAGGCGGCGGGTCCGTCGGCCCGTCCGGCTCCTTCCCGGGTACGCCCCGACGCCGCCACCGATCCGGGCGGAGGCACCGTCTCATGACCGGTGCGGACGTCCTGCTGCTCGCGCTGGGCGCGGTGGCGGTGGGCGCGGGTGCGCTGGTGGTCGCGACCCGCCACCTGGTCCGGGCCGGGTTGTGGCTGGTGGTGTGCCTGGGCGCGCTGGCTGGTGACTACCTGGTGCTGACCGCCGAGCTGGTGGCCTGGGTGCAGGTGCTCATCTACGTGGGCGCGGTGGTGGTGCTGCTGCTGTTCGCGGTGATGCTGACCCGCGCGCCGATCGGCCCGTCGGACGACCTGGACCGGCCGGGCTGGGCCGCAGCGCTCGTCGGCGCGGGCAGCGGCCTCGGCCTGGCGGTGCTGCTGATCGACGCGTTCCGCTGGTCCCGGGTGGACCTGCCCGCCGCCGGCACCGCCGAGCGCCTCGGCGAGCAACTGTTCCGTTCCTGGGTGCTGCCGTTCGAGGTGCTGTCGGTGCTGCTGCTGGCCGCGCTGGTCGGCGCGATCGTGCTGTCCCGCCCGGACATCGGCCGCCGGTCCACCGACACCAGCGCGGCGCAACCAGCCGACGAGGGCAGGCGCCCGTGAGGCCGGTCATCCCGTACGTCACCGCCGCGCTGCTGTTCGGCCTCGGCGTGTACGGCGTGCTGCGCCGCCGCAACGCCGTCCTGGTGCTGATGGCGGTGGAGTTGATGCTGAACGCGGTGAACCTGGTGCTGGTCACCGCCGACACCACCGTCAAGGCCGTGCTGCCGCACTCCGGGCAGGTGTTCGCGCTGTTCGTGATCGTGCTGGCCGCCGCCGAGATCGGTGTCGGGCTCGCCATCGTGCTCCAGCTCTACCGGCTGCGCGCCAGCGTCACGGTCGACGACGTGCCGCTCGACGAGCCGGCGCCGGCGGTCGCGGTGGCCCCGGGCGGGCTGCCGACGCCGGAAGCGCCGGGCACGGAAGGAGCGGTCCGGTGAGCACGCCGACGCTGTGGCTCGCCGCGGTGCTGCCGGCGGCGCCGCTGGTCGCCGGGCTGCTCGGCCTGCTGCTGCCGCCCGCCCCGCGCCAGGACCGGGCGGCGGCCCGGCGGTCGGCTGTCGCGCTGGGCGTGGCCGGGGCGGCCGTGTCGCTGCTGGCCGCGCTGGCGCTGCTGGTCCGCGTGGACGCCCCGGTCGAGGCGTCCACCACCTGGGTCGACCTGGGCGGGCTGCGGGTCACGCTGGGCCTGCGGCTCGACGGCGTGGCGGTGCTCGTCGCCACCGCCGTCGCCGCCGTCGCGCTGGCAGTGCAGGTCTACTCGATCGGCTACCTGCGCCGGGGTCCGCACGACGACGTGGACGTCGACCACCGCTACCCGCCGTACGCGGCGCAGTTGAGCCTCTTCACCGCCGCCATGCTCACTGTGGTGGTGTCCGGCGACCTGATCATGCTGCTGGTCGGCTGGGAGGTGATGGGCGTCTGCTCGTACCTGCTCATCGCCCACGATCGGCGGCTGCCCGAGGCACCCGGCGCGGCGGTCAAGGCGTTCCTGGTCACCCGTGTGGGTGACGTCGGCTTCCTGCTCGGCATCGCGCTGCTCGGCGTGGGCGCGGGCAGCTTCCGGATCGCCGACGTGCTGGCGCACGACTACGGCACCGGCACGCTCACCGCCGCCTGTCTGCTGCTGCTCGCCGGGGTGGCGGGCAAGAGCGCCCAGTTCCCGCTGCACACCTGGCTGCCCGACGCGATGGCCGGTCCGACGCCGGTGTCCGCGCTGATCCACGCCGCCACCATGGTCGCCGCCGGGGTGTACGCGGTGGCCCGGCTGTTCCCGCTGTTCGAGCGCGCACCGGCCGCGCTCGCCGTGCTGGGCGTGATGGCCGCGATCACCATGCTGCTCGGCGCGTTCGCCGCCACCGCGCAGGACGACATCAAGCGCGTGCTCGCCTGGTCGACCGTGTCGCAGATCGGCTACATGACCGGCGCGCTGGCGGTCGGCGCACCTGCTGCCGCGCTGTTCCACCTGCTCACCCACGCCGCGTTCAAGGCGCTGCTGTTCCTCGCCGCCGGTGCGGTGATCCACGCCGTCGGCACCACGCTGATGTCCCGGATGGGCGGCCTGCGTGCCGCCATGCCCGTCACGTTCTGGTGCATGGTGGTCGGCCTGGGCGCGCTCGCCGGCGTACCCCCGCTCTCGGGTTTCTGGAGCAAGGACGGCGTGCTCGCCGCCGCCGAGGCGGCCGCGCTCGACGGCGCCGGGCCGACCGCCGCCTGGGTGGGCTGGCTGGTCTGGCTGGCCGGGCTGGTCGGCGTGGCGGTGACCGCCTGGTACGCGACCCGCCTGCTGCTGCGCACGTTCCTCGGCCGGACACGCACGCCGCTGCTGCGCCCGCACGACCCGCCCGCGCTGCTGCGCTGGCCGGTGCTGCTGCTCACGGCCCCGGCCGCGCTGCTCGGCCTGGCCGCGTTCGCGCCCTGGTTCGCCGACCGGCTGCGCGTGCCCGGCGACGACACCGGCGAGGCGGTCGAGCTGGTGCACCTGGCGCCGAACCTGATCCTGCCGTTCCTGCTGCTGCTCGCCGGCGCGGGCGTCGCCTGGGCGGGCTGGCGCCGCGACCCGGCCGCCGACCCGGCCCGCTTCCTGGGCCCGCTGCGGCCGGTCTTCGCCCGCGCGTTCCGGCTCGACGACGTCCAGCACGCCCTCGTCGTACGCCCGGCGGGCGCGCTCGCGCGGGTCGTGCGTACCGGTGACGAACTGGGCGTGGACGGGCTGGTCGAGGGCAGCGGCCGGGCGGCGGTCGAGGTGGGCGGCGGCCTGGCCGCGCTGCACCGGGCGGCGCTGCCGCGCGCGGCGGCCGGGGTGCTCGCGGGCGCGCTGCTGATCGGCCTCGCGGTCGCGCTGATCGGAGTGACCTCATGACGTTCGGGCAGGTCCTGCTGGTCGCCGTGGTGGCGGTTCCGGCGCTCGGCGCGCTGGCCACAGCCGTCGTGCCCGGCGACCGGGCCGGCCGGGTGGTCGGCACCGTTGCGGCCGCGCTGACGCTGCTGGCGACGCTGCCGCTGGTCGGCGGCGACCACGGCTGGTTCGGGTACGGGCCGCGCCCGGCGGTGCAGCCGTGGCACCAGGTCGACCTGACCTGGGTGCCCGGGCTCGACCTGCGCTTCCACCTCGGTGTGGACGGCATCTCCTGGCCGCTGGTGGTGCTGACCGCGCTGCTCACGCTGCTGTGCTGCGCGTACACGCTGTGGCGGGTGCCGCCCGGCGGCGGCAGCGGGCGGGCGCTGGTGGCGCTGCTGCTGGTGGTCGAGGTGGGCATCCTCGGCACGTTCCTCGCGCTCGACCTGGTGTTGTTCTTCCTGTTCTTCGAGGTCGTCCTGCTGCCGATGTACGCGGTGATCGCCGGCTGGGGCGGCGCGGACCGTCGTCGGGCGGCCCGCAAGTTCGCGCTCTACACGCTGTTCGGCTCGGTGCTGCTGCTGGTCGGCGTCTACGTGGTGGTGGCCGCCGCGGGCACCGCCGACCTGGTCGCGCTCACCGGCGGCGCCGGGCTGTCCCGGGGCACCCAGCTCGCCGCGTTCACGCTGCTGGCGCTGGCGTTCGCGGTGAAGAGCCCGCTCTGGCCGCTGCACTCGTGGCTGCCCGACGCGCACACCCAGGCGCCCACCGTGGGCAGCGTGATCCTCGCCGGGGTGCTGCTCAAGATGGGCACGTACGGGCTGATCCGGGTCGCCGTCGGCGTGGCCCCGGAGGGCGCCCGCTGGGCCGCGCCGGTGCTCGGCGTGCTCGCCGTCGCCGCGATCCTGGTCGGTGGCCTGGTCTGCCTCGCGCAGGACGACCTGAAGCGGCTGATCGCGTATTCCAGCGTCGGACACATGGGCTTCGTGCTGCTCGGGGTCGCCACGCTCACCGCCACCGGGATCCAGGCCGCGCTGATCGGCAACATCGCCCACGGTGTCATCACCGGCCTGCTGTTCTTCCTGGCCGGGGCGGTCAAGGACCGCGCGCACACCGGCTCGCTGGCCGAGCTGTCCGGGCTGCGGGAGACCGCGCCCCGGCTGGCCGGGCTGCTCGGCTTCGCGGCTGTCGCCTCGCTGGGGCTGCCCGGCCTGGCCGGGTTCTGGGGTGAGGCGTTCGCCGTGGTGGCCGCCGTGCAGCGGGGCGGCCCGCTCTGGCTGACCCTCGCCGTGCTCGCGGCGCTGGGCGGGGCGCTCACCGCCGCGTACTTCCTGCGGCTGCTGCGCCGGGTCACGCACGGGCGGCCCAGCCCGGCGGTGGCGGGGCTCGCACCCGGGCTGGCGAGGGCGGAACTGACCGCCTGGGCGCCGCTGGTGCTGCTCGCGCTCGCGGTCGGCCTGGCCCCGGCGCTCGTGCTGTCGTACGCCTCCGGTCCGGTGGAGGCGCTGCTGGGGGTCGTCCCATGAGCCTGGTGCAGAGTGTCGACAACGTGGCGATGCTGCCCGCGTACCTGGCCGCCGGCACGGCCGTGCTGGTGCTGCTGGTGGACCTGCTGGTGGCGCGGCCCGCCGTCACCGTCGCCGTGGCGGCGCTCGGCGCGGCCGGCACCGCGGCCGGCGCGGCGCTCGTCGGCGCGGCCGGCACCCGGAGCACGTTCTGCGTCGGCGACGACTGCTCCTGGGTGTGGGGTGGCCGGGCCGCGCTGGTCGGGGCCGTGATCGCCCTGCTCACGCTCGGCGTGCTGGCGCTGTCCGGTCCGCTGCTGCGCGCCGGGCGTACCCCGGTCGGCGAGTACTGCTTCCTGCTCGCCTGCGCGATGACAGGCGGCGTGGTGCTCGGCGCCGCCGGTGACCTGATCACGCTGATCGTGGCGCTGGAGACGCTGACGCTCCCGCTGTACGTGCTGGTCGGCCTGCGCCGGGGCAGCCTCGCCGGTGCCGAGGCGGCTGTGACGTTCTTCGTGGTCAGCGTGGTCGCCACCACAGTGACGCTGCTCGGCGCGGCGCTGCTCTACGCGGTCACCGGCACGCTGCACCTGGACCGGCTCGGCGCCACCCTGACCGCCCGCGACGACCTGACCGATCTGCCGCTGACCACAGTCGCTGTGGCACTCGTGGTGGCCGGGCTGGCGTTCAAGGTCGCCGCCGTGCCGTTCCACGCCTGGGCCCCTGCCACGTACGACGGCGCGCCGCTGCCGGTGGCCGCGTACCTGTCGACCGCCTCGAAGCTCGGTGGCGTGGTGGCGCTGCTGGCTGTGGTGCAGCGGGCGCTGCCGGGTGACCTGACCGGCCCGGTGCTGGCGGCGCTGGCGGTGCTGACCATGACCGTCGGCAACCTGGTGGCGCTGCGTCAGCGGCGTACCGTGCGGTTGCTCGCCTGGTCGTCGGTGGCCCAGGCGGGGTACATCCTCGCTCCGCTGGGCGCGCTGGCGCTGACCGCGGGCCGCACCGGCGACGCGCGGGCGGCCGCGTACGCCGCAGCCGTCGCGTACGCGATCTTCTTCGTGCTGCTGGAGCTGGCCGCGTTCGCCGCTGTGGTGGCGTTGCGCCCGGCGGACGGCGACGGCGGCACGCTGGCCGACCTGCGCGGCGCGGCGCGGCGGCACCCCTGGGTGGGCGGCGCGTTCGCGCTGGCGCTGATCGGGCTGGCCGGGCTGCCGCCGGGCCTGGCCGGGCTGTTCGCCAAGGTGACGGTGGTACGCGCGCTGCTGGCCGGGCACGCGGGCTGGCTGGCGCTCGTGGTGGCGTTGAACGCGGTGATCGGCCTGGCGTACTACCTGCGGGTCACCGCCTCCCTCTACGCGACGCCGGCCGGCGTGGCGACGGTCCGGCCCGCCCGGACCGTGGTGCTGGCGCTCGGCGCGGCCACCGTCGCCGCGGTGGTGATCGGTTTCGCACCGCAGCTCGTGCTGGACGTGGCGGCGCGCTGACCGGTTCCTGCCCGGATGGGCGACCGCTTCAGCCTGCGCACAGCAACATCCAGGCAACTTTCAGCCATGAGCCGGATGGTTGACGGGTACCGGTGTGTTGAACCGGTCAGCGGGCCTCCCGCAAGGGCCCGTGCACCGAAGGAGAGATCGTGCATCACAACCGTCTCAAGACCGCAGCGCTGCTCGGCCTGTTGACCTCGCTGATCCTCGCGATCGGCTACTGGTTCGGCGGTAGCGGCGGTCTCGTCATCGCCGTCGTCGTCTCGTTGCTGATGAACGGCGTCACCTACTTCTACTCCGACAAGCTCGCACTGCGCTCGATGAAGGCGCAACCGGTCAGCGAGGCACAGTTCCCCGAGCTGTACCAGATGGTGCGGGAGCTCTCCACGCAGGCCGGCAAGCCGATGCCGCGGCTCTACGTGAGCCCGACGTCGCAGCCCAACGCGTTCGCCACCGGTCGTAACCCGGAGAACGCGGCGGTCTGCGTCACCCAGGGCATCGTGGAGATCCTGGACTACCGGGAGCTGCGTGGCGTGATCGGCCACGAGCTGTCCCACGTCTACAACCGGGACATCCTGATCTCCAGCGTGGCTGCCGGCCTGGCCGGCATCATCACCATGCTGGCCAACCTGGCCTGGTTCATCCCGCTGGGCTCCTCGGACGACGAGGACGCCCCGAACCCGGCCGTGCTGCTGCTCACGCTGATCCTCGGCCCGATCGCCGCCACGGTGATCCAGCTCGCGATCAGCCGGAGCCGGGAGTTCCAGGCCGACCAGTCCGGCGCCGAGCTGAGCCGCGACCCGCTGGCCCTGGCCAGCGCCCTCCGAAAGATCCACATGGGTACGCAGGCGCGCCCGCTGGCGCCCCAGGGCCAGCTCGCCAGCACCGCCCACCTGATGATCGACAACCCGTTCAAGCGGGGCGGCGGCATCGCCGCGATGTTCGCCACCCACCCGCCGATGGAGCAGCGGGTGGCCCGCCTGGAGCAGATGGCCCGCAACTCCGGGCCGGTGCAGTTCCAGCGCTGACCCGCCGTACTCCCCACCGCGCCCGCGTCCCACGACGCGGGCGCGGTGGTGTGTCCGGGCACAATGCGTTTCCCCCGGTCAGGTCACGCCGTTAGGGTCGAAACGTCTCCCGCTCATTACCCTCCTGGAGGTCGACTGTGGCCGCACTGCGCCAGTACCAGGGCGTCTGGCGGATCCCCGGCGCGCCGATGCTGCTGATCCTCGGCATCATCGGCCGGCTCGGGATCGGCATGACCCCGCTGGCGCTGCTGCTCGTCGTCGAGCAGGTCACCGGCCGGTACTCCCTGGCCGCCGTCGCCGGCGGCATCTACGCGCTCTCCGGCGCCGCGCTCAGCCCGGTCGCCGGCCGGATCGCCGACCGGGTCGGACCCACCCCCGTCCTGCTGCTCACCGCGGTCACCCACCCGCTCGCCCTGATCGGGCTGCTCGTCGCCACCCGCTCCGACAGCGGCAACCTCGGGCTGATCTACCTGGCCTCGGGCGTCGCCGGAGCCACGTACCCGCCGCTCACCGCCGCGATCCGGGGCGCCTGGAACGACCTCACCGCCCCCGCCACCGGCCGGGCGCACCTGCGCAACACCGCGCTCGCCGCCGAGACCACCCTCTTCGAGGTCGTGTTCGTGATCGGGCCGCTGCTGGTAGCCGGCTTCGTGCTGCTCGCCGACGCCTCCGCCGCGCTCGTCGGCGCCGCGGTGGTAACCCTGATCGGCACCGGCACCGTCGCGCTCGGACGGGTCATGCGCGGCTGGCGCCCGCACCCCCGCGAGCACCACGCAAGGGGCCTCGGCCCGCTGCGGCTCGGCGGCTTCCCCGCGCTGCTGCTCTGCGTGGCGAGCCTCGGCATCGCGTTCGGCGCCTCCGGCGTCATCGTCCCGGCCTTCGCCGGGAACTCCGGCGCCGACGACCCGGAGAGCCTTGCCGGCGTGCTGCTCGCCGTCTGGGGCATCGGCAGCGCCATCGGCGGTTTCTGGTTCGGCGTACGCAAGCCCGCCGCCAACATGACCCGCCAGTTCGCCTGGCTGCTCGGCACCGTCGCGGCCAGCTTCGCCGTCTTCGCGGTGATGCCCGGCCCGGCCGCGCTCGGCGTCGCGCTGGTGCTCGGCGGCGCGGCCATCGCCCCCGCGCTCACCCTGGAGAACACGCTCGTCGGGCGGATCACCCCGGCCGGCATGCTGAACGAGGCGTACACCTGGGTGGTGACCATGTCGGTGGCGGCGAGCGCCGCCGGCGGCTCGATCGCGGGCCTGATCATCGACCACGCCGGCGGCGTCTCCTGGGCGTTCGTCTTCGCCGGGGTGGCGGTCGCCGTCGGAGCCGCGGTCGCCGCGCTGCCCGGCGGCCCGATCGCCCGGGCCGAGGCCACAGCGGTACGCGCCGAGCAGACGCTCGCCGCCTGACCGCTCACCCGCCGGCGGTCACCACCCGCTCCACCCCGGGCAGCTTCTCCACCGCGGCCCGGATCGGCGCCGGGTCCTCACCCTGCGCGAGCAGCACCGACAGGACGACCCGGCCGTCGCCGTCCGGCCGGGCCGCGACCGTCCTGCCACCGCAGCGCAGCCCGGTGTCCCCGCGCGCCTGCCCGATCCGGTAGTCGACCTCCCCGATCTGCGGCGTGCCGGCGCCCGGCCGGAAGACGACGTCCAGCCGTACCGGAGGGTCGGCCTGACACGCGGCCGACGCCGCGGCGGACGGGGTGGCCGCGCCGCCGCCGGCCGGCATCGGCGTCGCCGGTCCGGACAGTGCCGCCATGGTCGCGGCACCGCCGGTGACCGTCACAGCGGCCACCCCCGCCAGAACCGCGGCCCGGCGCCGGCTCCTGGCACGCCCCCGTGCGCGCACCTCGGCCGCCGGGCTGAGCCGCAGCCCGGTCATGTCCTGCTCCAACTCACGCAGAGCCTCACCAATGCGTGCCGACATCGACTTCCTCCTTGTCGTCGGTCAGTAGAACGGCGAGCGCGGCACGACCCCGGGACAGGTACGACTTGACAGTCCCCTCCGGCATGCCGGTGGTCCGGGCGATCTCCGCCACCGGCAGGTCGTGGAGGTGGTGCAGGACGACGACCAGCCGTTGCGCGTCGGGCAGTCGCCGTAACGCCGCCAGCAACGCCACCCGGTCCGGGTTGGGCCCGGGCGCCGGAGTCTCCCGGCCCAGCCGGGCCCGCGCGGCGAACCAGCGCCGCAGGCCGCGCCACCGGTTGGCCGTCAGGCGCCAGGCCACCGTCCGGACCCAGCCCTCCGGATCCTCGTACGCCCCGACTGTCGACCAGCGCTGCCAGGCCCGCGCGTACGCCTCCTGCGTCACGTCCTGGGCCTCGGCCAGGTCGCCGCAGAGGGCGTAGACGTGGTGCACGACCCGCCGCGCGGTCGCCGTGTAAAAGGCGTCGAAGTCCTCGGGGCCGTCCATGCCCACCTCCCGTGTCCGCTCTCACCACTCGACACCCCGATGCGGCTCCGGCGGTTGCACCCGGATCAGGACGCTCCGGGTCGTACCCGATCCGGCGCCTTCACCCGGTCGGGCCGGTCGTGCGGGCCCGCCGGCCCGGTTCGCTCTGTGTTCTGCGCTCCGGGGCGCGCGGCGGACACCGCGGCGACCAGACCCAGCGCGAGGATCGTCACCGCGCACGCCAGGAGCGTGGGGCGTGCCCCGAGCAGTGCCGTCGCCGGACCGCCGAGCATGGTGCCCAGCGGCACCGCAAGCACCGTGACCGCCCCGTTGGCCGCCAGCACGCGGGGGAGGTCCACGGTGCCGGAACGGCGCTGGAACAACGCCGTCGCGGTCGGCTGGTAGGGCGCCCAGACCAGGCCGGCGAGCGCGAACGCGGGCAGCGACAGGACGACCGGCGCGCCCAGGCCGAGCGGCATCAGCGCGGCGCCGAACAGCACCACGATGCCGGCGAGCGTGGTCCGCAGCGGCCGTCCGCGCAGGTGACCCGTGAGCAGCCCGCCGAGCAGGGAGCCGACGCCGAACGCGGTGTAGTAGGCCGCGAGCGTTCCGGCGGAGGCGTGCAGGTCGTCGGTGACGTGCACCGGCATGGCGACGTAGAACGGCCCGAAGAGGAAGAAGAACGCGAAGGTCAGCGCCAGCAGTCCGAGAAGCGACCGGTCCCGCCCGATGATCCGGAACCCCGACGTACGCGACGGCCCCGCCCCGGCCGGGGCGTTCCGGTACCGACCGTTGGTGTCCCGGTCGTGGACGGTCGCGGTGTCTCCGTCACGGACGGCTGCGGCTTCTCGGTCACGGACGGCGGCGGTGTCTCGCTCACTGACGGCCGCGGCTTCGCGATCGCGGACGACCAGGCGGTAGCTGACGGCCAGCACGGCGAAGCTGGCGGCGTCGACGGCGATCACCCACACCGCGCCGACCCAGGCGATGAGCAGGCCGGCCAGCGGCGGTCCGACGATCGTCGCGGCCTGGCCGAACACGCCGAGAAGCGCGTTCGCGGCCAGGTGGTGCCGCTGCGGCAGCAGCTCGGCCACGAGCGTGAACCGACCGGCCGACCCCCACGGGTGCAGCAGCGAGGACACCGCCAGCAGGGCAACGTAGAGACCGACGTCCAGCACCCCGGCGAGGTGGGCGACGGGGATCGCCCCCAACGCGGCGGCCCGCACCGTCGCGTCCCAGCCGGCGAGCTGAGCCCCGCTCCGTGCACCCAGCCACCGCCCGAGCAACAGCGTGCCGGCGGCGCCCGGCAGCGTGTACGCGGCCACCGCGAATGCGGTCCACGTGCCGCGTTGCCCGGCGGGGGCGAGTTGCAGAGCCAGCCACGTCACCGCGACCAGGGCGAGCCCGTCACCGAGAGCGGATGTCGCGAGACCGGGCAGCAGCCGACGCAGTACCGGTTGACCGAGCACCGGGCGATAGGGGAGGAGCATCGCGGGGGTCATGGCTCCCAGCCGACCTCACGACCGGCCCGTACCCCAAGGAAGTCGCCTGACGGCAGAAGGAACCGCAGCTGTTCGCGGCCGAGATGCAGGCCGCGCGTTCCGGCCACTGCGGATGCCTGATCCCGCACCGTGGCAGGTGACCATGCCGGTCACCTGCCACGCGACTCGATCGTCGTGCCTACCGGTAGTTGGTGAACTGGAGCGCCAGACCGAAGTCCTCGCCCTTGAGCAGGGCGATGACGGTCTGGAGATCGTCCTTCTTCTTGCCGGTGACGCGGAGCTGGTCGCCCTGGATCTGCGCCTGCACGCCCTTCGGGCCCTCGTCGCGGATCTTCTTGCTGATCGCCTTGGCCTTGTCCGAGTCGATGCCCTGCACCACCTTGGCGTCGATCTTGAAAATCTTGCCCGACTGACGGGGCTCGCCGGCGTCGAGCGACTTCAGCGAGATGTTCCGCTTGACCAGCTTCTCCTTGAAGACGTCCAGCGCGGCCCGGACCCGCTCCTCGGTCTCCGCCTGGAGGCTGATCGCCTCCTCGCCCGACCAGGAGATCTCCGCGCCGGTGCCGCGGAAGTCGAACCGCGTCGAGAGCTCCTTCTCCGACTGGCGGACGGCGTTGTCGACCTCCTGCCGGTCGACCTTGCTCACGATGTCGAACGACGGGTTCGCTGCCATGCTCATGCTCCTGCTGTCCGGCGGTCTGTCCTGGTCCGTCCCGCGCTGACCAGCGTGGGACCTCCTGACGGTACCCGGTTGCGGCAGTGCCGGGGGCAACCGCTATCCTTGCTTCCGCTGCCGCGTTGCGACGCGGCGGTGTGCCCTGGCGGGTTGCCCGAGCGGCCAATGGGAGCGGACTGTAAATCCGTCGCGAAAGCTTCAGAGGTTCGAATCCTCTACCCGCCACCAGGTGCAGATGCGGCCCCTGACCAGCAGAGATGCTGATCGGGGGCCGTTCTCGTACGTCTGGGGGAGTCCGGCTGAGTCCAGCCGTCTACGACTCGTTGTGGGCAGATGGTGGGCAGGTCGATCTTGCCGCTGAGGGCTCTTCTGGGGGCTGCGAACGCTGGGTTGGTGGCTGGGCCGACGTGGCAGAGTCCGTGCGTGTGGCGATCGGCTGAGGGGTCCGCGGTGAGGTGTCGCCGGCCCTACGACCTCCGGCACGCGGCGGCCTCGCTCTGGCTGAATGCCGGCGTCCCGCCGACCGAGGTCGCCCGGCGCTTGGGTCACGACGTCGCCGTCCTGCTCCGCGTCTACGCCAACTGCATCGACGGCGGAGACGACACCATGAACGACAAGATCAGCGATGCGCTCGGATGACCCGTCACACCCGGCGAATCTCATTGCTCCAGGGCTACGCCATCAACACGACATTGCTGTGCGCCGATACCCTCGCCGTCATGAGCCAACACGGGGCCCGATCGCACGATCGCCCGGCCGCCCGACGCTGCCGCCGAGGTTTGGCACTGGCTGCCGCCCTGCTCACCCTCGTCGGCTGCGCTGACTCAACCGAGCAAGGTCGACAGGAGGCTAAGGACATGGCGCTGCGGGACGCCGAGGCTTATACCCGCGACGCCGAGGTCGCCGCGATCAGTCGCACTGAACTCGGCAACGGATCCGTGCGCTACTTGCGCGAGCATCTCGCGAAGTCAAACGGGCAGGTGTTGGACTCCTGGAGCAGCTCAGGCATGGCCGAGCCGGGGCCGGTGGTCGGCTGGGTCGATGTTGCTCTTACCCGCACGTCATCTGACAGCGTGTTTTCCAAGGGCGCCACGGTGACCACCTGCATCCGCTTCGAGGTGTACTGGTCTGACCGTAACGGCGCCCAGTACTCCCACCACGCCAAGGACTGCCCAACGGACATATCGCCGCCTCCGGCCCAATAGCTAGCAACCGGTGCCCTGCCCGCGGCCACAGTCGTGCGACCGCCGAGCTGTCTCCCGTCGTGGGCACATGGTGGGCAGTTGGTCAACCAATCGTTGCATGGGGAAGAGAAACAGCAGCTCAACGAGGTTGAGGCGTGCAAGATCGTTGACACCCTGTAAATCCGTCGCGAAAGCTACAGAGGTTCGAATCCTCTACCCGCTACCAGGTGCAAGAACGGCCCCGTGAGCTGCGAAACGCGCTCCGGGGCCATTCTCGTTCAGGTCGTACTTTGCTCGTCAGCCCTGTCGGCTTGCGCCGTTAAGCTGAGCCATGATCGAAGCGGGCAGTCGCATGCGCGGTCAAGCGCCTCCGCCCGCCGTCGTCTTCGAGGCGCTGACCGAGCCCGACCGCGACCCGGCACGCCCGTGGCTTCGGTTGCTCGACGACGAACAGCGACCGCAGATCCTGCGCCGCGAACGCCCGAACCTGGTCGTCTGGTCATCGCTGTGGTCGAAGCGACCCGACGCGCAGGTGCGCTTCGATCTCGCGTCCGACGGGCATCAAGGCACCCTGCTTCGGTGGACGCTGCTGCTCGCCGAGCCTCTTCCCGACCCCTCGCTGCTCGGGCATCTGCGTAGGCGACTGAACGAGCTGATCAACGCGAATCTGCGGTACACCTTCGGCCAGTAGCCGCGCGACCGGTCCGCCGGGCCGCGTCCTCCGGCGGACGGGCCGGTAGATCGATACTGGGTCGTGGATCAGGACGAGGTTCGGGTGCTGGCGACCGCCGAGTTCACCAGACGGATGCGCGCCGGCAAGCCCCGAGGCGGGTTCCAGATCGACGACTGGCAGCTCTCCGAGCCGTACGAAGCGCAGGTGCGAGGACTCCGCGGAACCGAGCGCCTGCTGGTCGTCGACTTCGTCCCCCGTGGCGAGACCCGAGCCGGGGGACACTGCAAGCTCAGCGTGGCGGTCGATCCGGACACCGGCGTGGCGGACATGCTCAGGTGACGTACGCCGAAGGCGCTGGACGCCCCTGGTGAGCCCACTGAACGGTTCCGGCGTGAATGAGGGAATCATCCTCTGGTGTTCATGACAGGGGCAGGTATGGTGGTCAATGCCCGCGGGTCCGGTGGTGGTCCACCGGGCGGATCGGCCAGGTCGAGCCGGCCGGGCGACCCAGGGTTGGTGGTGTGGGGTTTCGCGTGACTTGATCCCCTTCGTGGGTGAAGGTGGGAATCCGCAATGGACGAAGCGGCTGACGTCCCTTCACCCCCATGACCTGGCTGCGTGTCGTGGGTGGCCGGGCCGAACGGCGGAACCTGACAGCTACTCGGGCTGGGCGGGTCCTCTCCGCTTTTCTGCCCCTCAGGCTTGTGGCACGATCGGGAAACCTTCACCATCCCTGTGGCAATCTCCCGACAGGAGCAATCATGTCTGGTCGAACGCTGGGCCGGCTGCTTGGCTCGCTCCTCGTGCTCGCCGCCATCGCAGGCGCCTTCGGCATCCTCCCCGGCACCAGTAGCGCGCAACTCGCCGACATCGTCTGGACGATGGACGCCCCGCGCTGAATCATCGAGTCGTCCGCCGGCCGGCGGACGACGTCTCGGGTAGGAGGGGCATGGCAAGCCAGGGCCGACCTCGTAGGTCAACGGAACGTGCCTGGCTCGTCACCGCCCCTCTGGCGCTGCTGGCGGTGGTCTTCAGCACCTGCATCGCCCTGGTGGCGGACCACCCGTTCGGCAAGTGGCCGCTCGCCTTCGTGTTCTTCGTCGTCATGGCGGGGATCAGCTTCGCGGTGCTGAACGTCTACGTCCGGCGCCAGTCGGTGGGCGTGACGCTCACCGAGGTGCCACTGATCGTGGCGCTCTACTTCCTGCCGCCCTTGAGTGTCGTACTGATCTACACGCTCTCGGTGCTGATCTGGAGTGCCTCGCACCGCTTCGGCGCGGCGAAGCTCTGGTTCAACGTCGCCAAGGCCGCCGCCGCCACCTCGCTGGCCAGCCTCGTACTCCTGGCGCTGCCGCCGCTGCGCGGTGTCGGGCCGGGGACCTGGGGCTCGCTGTTCCTCGCCGTCTGCGTGGTCACGCTGGTCAGCCTCGTGAGCGTGGTCGGCGTGCACGTGCTGCTCCAGGGCTGGCAGGCCGGGCGGGACGCGCTGCGCAGCATGCCGACCGCTCTGCTCACCGCCGCCATCAACGTGGCGATCGGCCTGCTCGTCCTGATCGCCCTGAAGACGACGTGGTGGTCGGCGCTGCTGCTCGCCGCCCTCTTCAGCGGCCTGGTCCTGGTCTACCGCTCCTACTCCCAGTTCTTCCGCCAGCACCGCACGCTGGCCGGGATGTACGAGCTCACCCGCCTTCTCGCCTCCGGCACCGAGCGGTCACTCGCCGACATCCTCCTCGACCGGGTACGCGCGCTGATGCAGGCCGAGTACGCGACGCTCTGGCTGCCCGCCCAGGGCCGGCATCCCGAGGTGCTGCTCACCGCCCGGGTGGACACCCCCGGCCTGCTGGACCTGGCGCCCACCCCGGCGAGCCTGCGCCAGCAGGTGCACAAGAAGGGTCGTACCCTCTCGATCGGCCGCTGGCTCGGCGGCGATCCGGCGTTGCGGCAGGCCGCGGGGGAGGAGCGGGTCAAGGACGCCATCGTGGTGCCGCTGCGCTCCGGCCAGGCTGTGATCGGCACGCTGGAGGTGACCAACCGGCTCAGCGACATCGGCCACTTCGCCCCCGGCGACATCCCCGTCTTCGAGACGGTCGCCGCGCACGCCGCTGTGGCGCTGGAGAACTCCCGCCTGGTCGACCGGCTGCGGCACGACGCCGACCACGACGCACTCACCGGCCTGCCCAACCGGCGGCGCCTCACCTCGTCGGTGGCGGAGGCGGTCAAGATCCGCGCCCCGGGTGAGGTGGTGGCGCTGCTGCTCTTCGACGTGGACCGGCTCCGCCAGGTGAACGAGTCGCTGGGTCACGCCGCCGGCGACAAGGTGCTCATGGAGGTGGCCGAGCGGCTGCGCTCCTGCGCGCCCTCCTCGGCGCTCGTCGGCCGGGCCGGCGGTGACGAGTTCCTGGTGACGCTGCGGCTGGAGAGCACCGAGGCGGCCCTGGAACTGGCGGCCCAGCTGCGGGAGCAGATCCGCGACGAGATGGTCTTCGACGCGCTCACCCTGGACGTGGACACGGTCGTCGGGGTGGCCGTGCACCCGGACCACGGCAGCGACGCGGTGGCGCTGCTGCAACGCGTCGACCTGGCCGCCACCGCGGCCAAGTCGGTACCGGGCAGCGTGCAGCTCTACAGCCCGGCGCTGGAGTCGCGGTCGCTGCGCCGGCTCGGCCTCGCCGGCGACCTGCAACGCGCGCTGGACGAGGGCGAGCTGGAGGTCTACTTCCAGCCCAAGGTCACGTTGCGGGACCGCCGCCTGGTGGGCGTGGAGTGCCTGGCCCGGTGGGAGCACCCGGCGCACGGCAGTGTCGCCCCGGACGACTTCGTGGCGGTGGCCGAGCACACCGGCCAGCTCGGCCGGCTCACCGAGTTCGTGCTCCGGGAGAGCCTGCGGCGCAGCCGCGACTGGAGCCACGGCGAACAGCCGCTGTCCGTCGCGGTCAACCTCGCCGCGCGTACGCTCACCGACCAGCACTTCCCGGCGCTGGTACGCGACCTGCTGGCCGAGTACGGGGTACCGCCGCAGCGGCTGACGCTGGAGGTCACCGAGGCCGGTGTCCTGGACGGCACCGAACGTCCCATACCCACCCTGCGCAGCCTTCGTGACCTCGGTGTCCGCCTCTCGGTGGACGACTTCGGCACGGGTAACTCGTCGCTGGCGCAACTGCGCCGGCTGCCGGTGCACGAGGTGAAGGTGGACCGGTCGTTCGTGCAGGGCATGGCGACCGATCCGGGCGACCTGGCGATCGTCAACGCGGTGGTGACGCTGTCGCAGCAGTTCGGCCTCGCGGTGGTGGCCGAGGGCGTGGAGAGCGAGCTGACGCTGGAGCTGCTCCAGGACATCGGCTGTGAGATCGGCCAGGGATTCCTGTTCAGCCGCCCTCTGCCGTACGAGCGGCTGGAGGCCTGGTTCGGCGCCCAGGTCGACCCGGAGACGGTGGTCGCGGGGGAGCTGCCGCGCCTGCGAGTGGTGCCCTGACCAGGGCGGACACGCACTCGGGGGATCCGATTTCACCTGCGCGACGCGGTCGTGTACTGTTTCCCCTGCGCGACACCCCCCGGGGTGATCGGGCAGGCCCCCTTAGCTCAGTCGGCAGAGCGTCTCCATGGTAAGGAGAAGGTCTACGGTTCGATTCCGTAAGGGGGCTCAGAGGGTCCGGCTGGACCCGCCACGGCGGTGTAGCTCAGATGGCAGAGCAAGCGGCTCATAATCGCTGTGTCGCCGGTTCAAGTCCGGCCACCGCTACTCTCGTCCTCCGGGCCCAGCCCGGTGGCCGGTGGGATGGGCGCCACAGGCGCCCACTTTGCATGTCCGCGTCGTCAGCGCGTACGGCTGACACGCCGTAGTTGATATCCGTGAGCGAGGAAGGCACTCCGCCGTGGCGAAGGCGACCGATGTCCGGCCGAAGATCACTTTGGCGTGTGTGGAGTGCAAGGAGCGCAACTACATCACGCGCAAGAACCGCCGTAACGACCCGGACCGCATCGAGCTGAAGAAGTTCTGCCCCCGGGACGGCAAGCACACCGTCCACCGCGAGACCCGCTGACCGCGGCCGGCACAAGCCGGCACCGCAGCAGCTTCTCGAACGCCGATCCACCTGACGGGTGGCCTCCGGGCCGCCCGACCGGGCGGATCGGCGTTCGTGTTTTCCGTGTAGGTTCGGCGGCATGTCCCTGGACCCGTCCTTCGTCGGCCGGACGTACCCGCCGACCGCCCCCTACCAGGTGGGCCGAGAAAAGATCCGCGAGTTCGCCACCGCCGTCGGCGCCACCGACCCGGTCCACCACGACCCGGAGGCGGCCCGGGAGCTCGGCCACCCCGACGTGGTGGCGCCGCCGACGTTCCCCGTGGTCGTCACCATGTCGGCCAGCCGGCAGATCGTCGAGGACCCGGCGCTCGGCGTCGACTACAGCCGTGTGGTGCACGGCGACCAGCGGTTCGCGTACACCCGGCCGGTGGTGGCCGGGGACGAGCTGGTGTGCGTGAACACCATCGAGGAGGTCACCACCCGGGGCGGGCACGGCTTCCTGACCACCCGCACGGACGTGAGCACGGTGGACGGTGAGCCGGTGGTCGCCGTGTGGTCCAAGATCGTCGTACGCGGGGAGGCCTGAGGACATGGAGCTGCCCACCCAGACGTACCGGGTGACCCGCGCGGACCTGGTCCGCTACGCGGGCGCCTCGGGCGACTTCAACCCGATCCACTGGAGCGACCGCACCGCCACCGGCGTCGGGCTGCCGGGCGTCATCGCCCACGGCATGTTCACCATGGCGCTGGTCGGCCGGGCGGTGGCCGGCTGGGCCGGCGCGCCGGACGCGGTGGTCGACTTCGGCGTCCGGTTCACCCGCCCGGTGGTCGTCCCGGACACCGACGAGGGCACCGAGATCGAGGTGTCAGCGGTGGTCAAGGAGGTCACCGAAGAGGGCCTGACCAGGCTCGACATCACCGCCACCTGCCAGGGCGAGAAGGTGCTGTCGCAGGCTCGGGCACTGATCCGCACGACGCGCTGAGGGTTCGCCCGACGCGCGAGAGGCAGACCGGTTGGGAAAGTCGCACGACTACCCGTACACTGGTCCGCCGTGGGGCAAGTGACCCCCGCTCGGCACAGCGTGTCCGGGTGGAGGTGAGTTGCCGCACAGGGGTGTAGCTCAATTGGCAGAGCAGCGGTCTCCAAAACCGCAGGCTGCAGGTTCAAGTCCTGTCACCCCTGCGCCTCAGGCCTGACCGTTCCGTGGGTCGCGCCGCCCTCACCGGCGGCGTCCGGCCCGTGGTGGTGGCATCGGTGGGGTGGTTCCGAGGCGTTCGGGCCCTCCCGGCCGGTCCGCCGGCCGCGGCCCGTCGCGGGACGGTTGGTCCGGCCGGCGTGACCAACACGCCGCGCACGCCGCCCGGCGTGCGACCCCATACCCGCACGGAGGGCGAAGTGGCCGAGAGCAAGCGCCGCGGCGAGGACGACGGCGACGAGCGTCTGAACGACGACGCGACCGTCGACGACGTGGCCGACGACGACGCCACCGACGCGGACGAGCCGGTCGCCCGGGGTGGCACCGCGACCCGCAAGCGGGCGCAGGCCGAGCCGGCCGAGGGCCGGAAGACCCGCAAGGACACCGAGCGGATCGGGCTGTTCGCCCGCATCGCGCGGTTCTTCCGCGAGGTCGTGGCAGAGCTGCGTAAGGTCATCTGGCCGACCCGCAAGGAGCTGCTGACCTACACGGCCGTGGTGGTCACCTTCGTCGCGGTGATGCTGGCGATCGTGGCCGGCCTGGACTACGGCTTCGCCAAGGCGGTGCTGTGGGTCTTCGGCGAGTCCAGCTGACCTGCGGACAGCGATACTGACGGAAGTGAGCGAGCGTGCCTGAGTACGACGAGACCGCCGGAACCCCGGACGAGCAGTCCACGGTGGCGACGGCGGCCAACAACGAGTCGGTCGAGGCCGCCAGCGAGCCGGAGTTCCCGACCACCGAGCCGGCCCCGGACGAGGACTTCGACCCGGTCGCCGAGCTGCGCCAGAAGCTGCGTTACGCGCCCGGCGACTGGTACGTGGTGCACTCGTACGCCGGCTACGAGAACAAGGTCAAGACCAACCTCGAGACCCGGATCACCTCCCTCGACATGGAGGACTTCATCTACCAGGTCGAGGTGCCGACCCGGGAAGAGGTCGAGGTCAAGAACGGCAAGCGGTCGCAGGTCCAGGCGAAGGTCTTCCCGGGCTACATCCTGGTCCGGATGGAACTGACCGCCGAGTCCTACTCCTGCGTCCGGAACACCCCGGGGGTCACCGGCTTCGTCGGCGCGACCGACCGGGCCGACCGGCCGGCGCCGCTGAGCCTCGACGAGGTGCTCAAGTGGCTGGCCCCGGCGGTCGAGACCGAGCAGAAGAAGGCCAAGCCCGAGATCAAGGTCCTCGACTTCGAGGTCGGCGACTCGGTCACCGTCACTGACGGCGCGTTCGCGTCGCTGCCGGCGACGATCAGCGAGATCAACGCCGACCAGCAGAAGCTCAAGGTGCTGGTGTCGATCTTCGGCCGGGAGACGCCGGTCGAGCTGAACTTCAACCAGGTCGCCAAGATCTGACGTACGTCGGCACCGGCGGCCCGCCCCTTCCCGGTGGCCGCCGGTGCGCCGTTTCGCCATCCGCCGACCTCGGCGCGGGGGGTGGCCGACGGCTGCGCTACCCTAGAACGTCGGCTGTCCGCACCGTGCTGACCGTGCGCGCCCGCGGACCGGCGAGAATCCCAGTTCCAAGCCCCAGGAAGAGACATGCCTCCGAAGAAGAAGCTCGTCAAGACGTTCACGCTTCAGCTGCCGGCGGGCCAGGCCACCCCGGCGCCGCCGGTCGGCCCCGCGCTCGGCCAGCACGGCGTGAACATCATGGAGTTCTGCAAGTCCTACAACGCGCAGACCGAGTCCCAGCGGGGCGACATCGTCCCCGCCGAGATCAGCGTCTACGAGGACCGCACGTTCACCTTCGTGCTGAAGACCCCGCCCGCCGCCCGGCTGCTGATCAAGGCCGCCGGCGTGCAGAAGGGCTCGGGCGTCCCGCACAAGGAGAAGGTCGGCTCGGTCACCCGCGCCCAGCTGCGCGAGATCGCCGAGAAGAAGATGGCGGACCTCAACGCCAACGACATCGACCAGGCCGAGAAGATCATCGCCGGCACCGCCCGGTCGATGGGCCTGACCGTCGCCGACTGATCTCGCTCCACCGCTCCACCCGATCTTTCTGTTCGTGGGAGGGCCGCGTACGCCGCGCGCCCGCCAGAGACCACAGGAGTCACCAGAAATGCAGCGCAGCAAGAGCTACCGCAAGGCCGCCGATGTCATCGACCGGTCGAAGCTCTACACCCCGGTCGAGGCCGTCAAGCTGGCCAAGGAGACCACCAACGTCAAGTTCGACGCCACGGTCGAGGTCGCGATGCGCCTCGGCGTCGACCCCCGCAAGGCGGACCAGATGGTCCGCGGCACGGTCAACCTGCCGCACGGCACCGGTAAGACCGCCCGCGTGATCGTCTTCGCCGCCGGCGCGAAGGCCGAGGAGGCCGTCGCCGCGGGTGCGGACGAGGTGGGCACCGACGAGCTGGTCGCCCGTATCCAGGGCGGTTGGCTGGACTTCGACGCGGCGATCGCCACGCCCGACCAGATGGCCAAGATCGGCCGGATCGCGCGGATCCTGGGCCCGCGCGGTCTGATGCCGAACCCGAAGACCGGCACCGTGACCATGGACGTCACCAAGGCCGTCTCGGACATCAAGGGCGGTAAGATCACCTTCCGGGTGGACAAGCACTCCAACCTGCACCTGATCATCGGCAAGGCCTCCTTCTCGGAGAACCAGCTGGTGGACAACTACGCCGCGGTGCTGGACGAGGTGCTGCGGGCCAAGCCGTCCGCGGCCAAGGGCACGTACCTCAAGAAGGTCACCCTCACCACCACGATGGGCCCGGGCGTACCGGTCGACCCGAAGGTCGTGAAGAACTTCCAGGAGGGCTCGGCCGAGGGCTGAGCACGCGTACTCCCGGACGGGGCCCCGCCATCACGTCGTGGCGGGGCCCCGTTCGTCTGTCCGGTGTGGCACTCTCGGGCGCATGCGGCTCGACGGCGTCTGGCTCCGCTACCACAGGCACGGCCCGTGGGTGCTGCGGCAGGTCGACGTCGCGATCGGCCTGGGTGAGGCAGCGGTCGTGCTCGGCCGCAACGGCGCCGGCAAGTCCACTCTGCTCCAGCTCGCCGCCGGGGTGCTGCGCCCGAGCCGGGGCCGGGTCGCCGACCGGCCGCCGGTCGTCGGCTGGGTGCCGGAGCGCTTCCCCGCCGACCAGCCGTTCACAGTCGGGGCCTACCTGTCCGCCATGGGCCGCGTCGCCGGCCTGCCCGGTCCCGCCGCCGACCGGGCGGTGCGCCACTGGGTGGAGCGACTGGGCCTGACCCGCTTCCACGACGTGCGCCTGCCGCGGCTGTCCAAGGGCACCGCGCAGAAGGTCGGCCTGGCGCAGGCACTGCTGCGCCCGCCCGGCCTGCTGGTGCTCGACGAGCCCTGGGAGGGGCTGGACGCCACCGCCCGCGAGTCGGTCCCCGAGATCATCGGCGAGGTGCTGGCCGACGGCGGCACGGTGCTGGTCAGCGACCACCGCGGCGAGACGGTCCGGCTCCCCGGAGCCCGGCACCTGTCGGTCACCGACGGCACGGTGACCGAGGAGGCGTCGTCGGGCGGCGCGGCCGTCGCCGTGGTCGAGCTGGCGGTCCCGGCCGCCGGGCTGGCCGCCGCCGTCGCCCGCCTGCGCGCCGACGGCCATCAGATCCTTCGGGTACGCGAACACGCCGTCCCGCCCCCGGCCACGCACCCGGTGCCGGCCTCCGCCGGGCCGTCGGGCACCGGCGGGTCGGGCGGCGCGTCCGCCGCTGGTTCCCCGGACCAGGCCGGTGCCGAGGCCGGGGACTCCGCCCGGCCCGGGCCGGCGCCGGAGGTGGCCCGGTGATCGCGCTGGTCCGGCTGCGGCTGGCCGGCTTCCTGCGTACCGGACGGGCGTTGGCGCCGGTGCTGGCCGGCCTGCTCGTCCTCGGCGTCCTCTACGGCGGTGGCCGGGCCCGGCCGGCGGAGGCCTATGGCGTCTCCGCCGTGGTGCTGTTCCCGGTGCTGGCCTGGCAGACCAAGATCCTGCTGGACGTGGAACCCGACGTGCAGCGCCGGATGGCCCGGGTGGTGGCCGGGCCGGCCCGGGAACGGGCGGCCGGGCTGCTGGCGGCACTGGTGGCCGGGCTCGCCGTGGTGCTCGTCGCGCTGGCGCTGCCGTGGCCGCTCGGCGGGGTCACCGCTGCCGTCGGGCCGGCGGAGCGGCCGGTGCTCGTCGGGGTGGCCCTGGGGCTCTGGGCGCACCTGCTCGCCCTGCCGGCGGCGGTGGCGCTCGGCGCGCTGGCGAGCCGGGCCGTGACCCGCAGCGCCGGCTACGGGGTCGCCGTGCTGGTCACCGGCGCGGTCGGGGTCGTGGTGCTCGGGCTCTCCGGCTCGGTCGCGCCGTGGCTGGCCCCGCCGGTCATGGCGACCGCGCGGGCGGTCACCGGGCCGGTCGCGGCCGGGGCCGGTCTGCTGCTCACCGGCTGGGCCCTGGCCTGGACGGCGGTGGCGCTGACCGGCTACGCCTGGGCGCGGCGCACCCGGGCCTGAGCCCTGGTGACCGGGAGCACCTCCGGCGATTTGGTGCTGCGGCGCACGTCGCGTAACCTGGTGCGGTAGTTCCACCCAAAGACCGCTGGTCACCGTGCTCCGGCACGGTCGAAGGTCCCGCGACGACGGGCGACCCGCGCAGGGCGGTAAGCGAAACTCGGTTTCACGCACGGTCCGCCGACTGTGCCCGTGTCCCCGGCCCTCGCCCCGTGCGCCCTGCGCCGGGGCTTTTTCGTTGTCGTGATGCCTCCGCCGCCGTCGTCGAGCCTCGGCTCGCCGCCGGCGTACCAGCTCCGAGCAACGAGAGAGGAGGGACATGGCGGACAAGCCGATCCGGGCCGACAAGGCCACGGCCGTCGCCGAGCTGACCGAGAGCTTCCGCAACGCGGGAGCGACCGTGCTGACCGAGTACCGCGGGCTCACGGTTTCGCAGCTCACCCAGCTGCGGCGCTCGCTCGGCAAGGAGACCAGCTACACGGTCGCGAAGAACACGCTTGCCAAGCGTGCCGCGGCCGATGCGGGCATCTCCGGGCTCGACGAGCTGTTCTCCGGTCCTACCGCGCTGACTTTCGTTTCGGGCGACGTCGTCGAGGCGGCGAAGGGGCTTCGCGACTTCGCGAAGGCCAACCCGAAGCTCGTCATCAAGGGCGGTGTCTTCGAGGGCAAGGCCATTTCCGCGGCCGAGGTCACGAAGCTCGCCGACCTGGAGTCCCGCGAGGTGCTGCTGGCCAAGCTGGCCGGCGCCATGAAGGGCAACCTGAGCAAGGCCGCGGCCCTGTTCCAGGCTCCGCTCTCCAAGGCCGCCCGCGCGGCGGCCGCCCTGGCGGACAAGAAGCGCGAGCAGGAGGGCGCCGAGGCGGCCTGAGGCCCTCCCGGCGCACCACGTTCTTAGTTTTCATTGCGAGAAAGGACGCCAGACATGGCGAAGCTCAGCACCGACGAGCTGCTCGACGCGTTCAAGGAGATGACGCTGATCGAGCTCTCCGAGTTCGTGAAGCAGTTCGAGGAGACCTTCGAGGTCACCGCCGCCGCTCCGGTCGCCGTCGCCGGCCCGGCCGGTCCGGGTGCCCCGGCCGCCGAGGCCGAGCCGGAGAAGGACGAGTTCGACGTCATCCTCGACGCCGACGGTGGCAAGAAGATCCAGGTCATCAAGGTCGTGCGCGAGCTGACCGGCCTGGGCCTCAAGGAGGCCAAGGACCTGGTCGAGGCCGCTCCGAAGGCCGTCCTGGAGAAGGCCAACAAGGAGACCGCCGAGAAGGCCAAGGCCAAGCTCGAGGGCGAGGGCGCCAAGGTCACCCTCAAGTGACCTTGCTCCACCTGACGCGCGTCCGGCTCACGTGAGCCGGGGCACATCGCGTCGCGGCGGGCGGTGATCCGGGAGACCGGGTCACCGCCCGCCGTGTTGGTGCCGCCCGCCGACGAACGGCGTGAGCAGGGCGTACAGCGTCCTCTCATCGGCCGGTCAGCGACGTCTGTCGGTAGCCCGTCGGTGGGAAAGACACCCCGAGCAGTAACCGGCCCTTGACGCGGCACGGGCCTGCCAGGCACGCTGAACATCAGCAAGACCTTCCGCGCTTGCAACGGCCGCCTCTCGGGTAAGGCAACGGCAGCACCGCCGCCGCGGCTCCCGAGCGGACCGGCAGGAGCGTCGCGTTCCGAGCGGCCCGGTCGACCCGGTTTCCGAGGTCCCAGGGCTTGTTCCGCGACGACCTGCGGGGTGGGCTGGACAGCGGTTAGCCTCTCGGCTACACTGCTAGTTTGCGCTGCCTTCCGACTTGACCCCTGCTCGGAAATGTCCGATTGTGGATATTTCTGGTGGGGTCATTGGAGTGCACGCGTACCAGCCGTTCTGCAGCACCGGTCCTCGGAAGGACGCATCTTGGCAGCTTCCCGCCCTGCGAAGACCAGTCGTACGTCGAGCGCATTCGCGCCCCGCCGAGTTTCTTTCGGTCGGATCACCGAACACCTCGAGGTCCCCAACCTCCTCGCCATCCAGAACGAGTCCTTCGACTGGCTCGTCGGCAACGAGGCTTGGCAGGGCCGGTCGGCGGACGACCCGCACGCACGCTCGGGTCTCGCGGAGATCCTCGACGAGATCAGTCCCATTGAGGACTTCTCCGGCACCATGTCGCTCTCCTTCTCGGCTCCGCGCTTCGACGAGGTCAAGGCCTCGATCGAGGAGTGCAAGGAGAAGGACCTGACCTACTGCGCGCCGCTGTTCGTGACCGCGGAGTTCACCAACAACACCACTGGCGAGATCAAGAGCCAGACGGTGTTCATGGGTGACTTCCCGATGATGACGCCGAAGGGCACCTTCATCATCAACGGCACCGAGCGCGTCGTGGTCAGCCAGCTCGTCCGCTCGCCGGGCGTGTACTTCGACAAGCAGCCGGACAAGACCTCCGACCGCGACCTCTCCAGCGTCAAGGTCATCCCGAGCCGGGGTGCCTGGCTGGAGTTCGACATCGACAAGCGCGACACGGTCGGCGTTCGCATCGACCGCAAGCGCCGCCAGGCCGTCACCGTCCTGCTCAAGGCCATCGGGTGGTCCGCCGAGCGCATCCGTGAGAAGTTCGGCTGGTCCGAGCTCATGATGACCACGCTCGAGAAGGACCACATCGCCGGCCAGGACGAGGCCCTGCTCGACATCTACCGGAAGCTCCGCCCTGGCGAGCCGCCGACCCGTGAGAACGCCCAGACCCTGCTCGACAACCTCTTCTTCAACCCGAAGCGGTACGACGTCGCCAAGGTCGGGCGCTACAAGTTCAACAAGAAGCTCGAGCTGGACGTGCCGATCACCACCGGCACGCTCACCGAGGACGACATCGTCGCCACCGCGGAATACCTCTGCCGGCTGCACGCCGGTGAGGAGGGCTACGAGGCCGACGACATCGACCACTTCGGCAACCGTCGCCTGCGTACCGTGGGCGAGCTGATCCAGAACCAGGTCCGGGTGGGTCTCTCCCGGATGGAGCGGGTCGTCCGCGAGCGGATGACCACCCAGGACGTCGAGGCGATCACGCCGCAGACCCTGATCAACATCCGCCCGGTGGTGGCGGCGATCAAGGAGTTCTTCGGTACGTCGCAGCTGTCCCAGTTCATGGACCAGACCAACCCGCTGGCGGGCCTGACCCACCGGCGCCGGCTGAGCGCGCTCGGCCCGGGTGGTCTGTCCCGCGAGCGGGCCGGCTTCGAGGTCCGGGACGTGCACCCGTCCCACTACGGCCGGATGTGCCCGATCGAGACGCCGGAAGGCCCGAACATCGGCCTGATCGGCGCCCTGTCCACGTTCGCCCGGGTCAACCCGTTCGGCTTCATCGAGACGCCGTACCGGAAGGTCATCGACGGCCGGGTCACCGACCAGATCGACTACCTGACCGCGGACGAGGAGGACCGGTTCGTCAAGGCGCAGGCAAACGCCCCGCTGAAGTCGGACGGCACCTTCGCCGAGGACCGCGTCCTGGTCCGCCGTAAGGGCGGCGAGACCGAGGACGTCGCGCCGGGCGCCGTGGACTACATGGACGTGTCGCCGCGGCAGATGACCTCGGTCGCCACCGCGATGATCCCGTTCCTGGAGCACGACGACGCCAACCGCGCGCTCATGGGTGCGAACATGCAGCGTCAGGCGGTGCCGCTGGTCAAGGCCGAGGCTCCGCTGGTCGGTACGGGCATGGAGTACCGCGCCGCGGTCGACGCCGGTGACGTCGTCGTCGCCGAGGTCGGCGGTGTGGTCGAGGACCTGTGCGCGGACTACATCACCGTCCACCAGGACGACGGCCACCGCCGTACGTACCTGCTGCACAAGTTCCGCCGCTCCAACGCCGGCTCCTGCGTCAACCAGAAGCCGGTCGTCTTCGAGGGCGACCGCGTCGAGGCCGGTCAGGTCATCGCCGACGGTCCGTGCACCGACGAGGGCGAGATGGCGCTCGGACGTAACCTGCTGGTGGCGTTCATGTGCTGGGAGGGCCACAACTACGAGGACGCGATCATCCTGTCGCAGCGCCTCGTGCAGCAGGACGTGCTCACCTCGATCCACATCGAGGAGCACGAGGTCGACGCCCGGGACACCAAGCTCGGCCCGGAGGAGATCACCCGCGACATCCCGAACGTCAGCGAGGAGATGCTCGCCGACCTCGACGAGCGCGGCATCATCCGGATCGGCGCCGAGGTCGTCCCCGGCGACATCCTGGTCGGCAAGGTCACCCCGAAGGGTGAGACCGAGCTGACCCCCGAGGAGCGGCTGCTCCGCGCGATCTTCGGCGAGAAGGCGCGCGAGGTCCGGGACACCTCGCTGAAGGTGCCGCACGGCGAGACCGGCACGGTCATCGGTGTGCGTACCTTCTCCCGCGAGGACGGCGACGAGCTGCCCCCGGGCGTGAACGAGCTGGTCCGGGTCTACGTGGCCCAGAAGCGCAAGATCCAGGACGGTGACAAGCTCGCGGGCCGCCACGGCAACAAGGGCGTCATCTCCAAGATCCTGCCGATCGAGGACATGCCGTTCCTGGAGGACGGCACCCCGGTCGACATCGTGCTGAACCCGCTCGGTGTGCCGTCCCGGATGAACATCGGCCAGGTCCTGGAGACCCACCTCGGGTGGGTTGCCAAGACCGGCTGGAGCGTGGACGGCGACGACGCCGAGTGGAAGCGCCAGCTCCGCTCGATCAACGCGCACGAGTCCGAGCCGGACACCAACGTGGCCACGCCGGTCTTCGACGGTGCCCGCGAGGAGGAGATCTCCGGTCTGCTGGCGTCGACCCTGCCCAACCGGGACGGCAACCAGCTCATCGGGGGCAGCGGCAAGGCGCAGCTGTTCGACGGTCGTTCCGGCGAGCCGCTGCCCGACCCGATCGCGGTCGGCTACGTCTACATCCTGAAGCTCAACCACCTGGTCGACGACAAGATCCACGCCCGGTCGACCGGCCCGTACTCGATGATCACGCAGCAGCCGCTGGGTGGTAAGGCGCAGTTCGGTGGCCAGCGCTTCGGTGAGATGGAGTGCTGGGCCATGCAGGCGTACGGCGCCGCCTACGCCCTGCAGGAGCTGCTGACCATCAAGTCCGACGACGTCCTGGGCCGGGTCAAGGTCTACGAGGCGATCGTCAAGGGCGAGAACATCCCCGAGCCGGGCATCCCGGAGTCGTTCAAGGTGCTGCTCAAGGAGCTGCAGTCGCTGTGCCTCAACGTCGAGGTGCTCTCCAGCGACGGTGTGGCCCTGGAGATGCGCGAGACCGACGACGAGGTGTTCCGGGCGGCGGAGGAGCTGGGCATCGACCTGTCCCGGCGCGAGCCGAGCTCGGTCGAAGAGGTCTGAGGTGGTGATCCGGGGCAGGGTCACCCTGCCCCGGATCCCACTCGTTAGCTAGCAGTACAGACGACGACATAGGGGACATAGTGCTCGACGTCAACTTCTTCGACGAGCTGCGCATCGGCCTCGCCACCGCTGACGACATCCGTCAGTGGTCCCACGGCGAGGTCAAGAAGCCCGAGACCATCAACTACCGCACCCTCAAGCCGGAGAAGGACGGGCTCTTCTGCGAGAAGATCTTCGGTCCGCAGCGGGACTGGGAGTGCTACTGCGGTAAGTACAAGCGGGTCCGTTTCAAGGGCATCATCTGCGAGCGCTGCGGCGTCGAGGTGACCCGCTCCAAGGTTCGCCGGGAGCGGATGGGTCACATCGAGCTGGCCGCTCCGGTGACCCACATCTGGTACTTCAAGGGCGTGCCGAGCCGGCTGGGCTACCTGCTGGACCTCGCCCCGAAGGACCTCGAGAAGATCATCTACTTCGCCTCGTACGTCGTGACGAGCGTGGACGCCGAAGCGCGTCACCGCGACCTCTCGACCATCGAGAACGAGATCCTGGCCGAGAAGCGGCAGGCCGAGAACAGCCGCGACTCGGAGATCGAGAAGCGGGCCGCCAAGCTGGAGGCCGACCTGGCCGAGCTGGAGGCCGAGGGCGCGAAGGCGGACGTCCGGCGCAAGGTCAAGGAGGGCGGAGAGCGCGAGATGCGCCAGATCCGCGACCGGGCCCAGCGCGAGATCGACCGCCTCGACGAGGTCCTCGACACCTTCCGCAAGCTGGAGCCGAAGCAGCTGGTCACCGACGAGCTGCTCTACCGCGAGCTGCGCGACCGCTTCGGTGAGTACTTCACCGGCAGCATGGGCGCCGAGGCGATCAAGGCCCTGGTCCAGAACATGGACCTGGAGGCCGAGGCGGAGAACCTGCGCGAGACCATCCGCTCCGGCAAGGGCCAGCGGAAGATCCGTGCGCTCAAGCGGCTCAAGGTCGTCGCGGCCTTCCAGAACACCCGCAACTCGCCGCTCGGCATGGTGCTGGACTGCGTCCCGGTCATCCCGCCGGACCTGCGCCCGATGGTGCAGCTCGACGGTGGCCGCTTCGCGACCTCCGACCTGAACGACCTGTACCGGCGTGTGATCAACCGGAACAACCGCCTCAAGCGGCTGATCGACCTCGGCGCGCCCGAGATCATCGTCAACAACGAGAAGCGGATGCTCCAGGAGGCCGTCGACGCGCTGTTCGACAACGGCCGCCGTGGCCGTCCGGTCACCGGCCCGGGTAACCGGCCGCTGAAGTCGCTGTCCGACATGCTCAAGGGCAAGCAGGGCCGGTTCCGCCAGAACCTGCTGGGCAAGCGCGTCGACTACTCCGGCCGTTCGGTCATCGTGGTCGGCCCGAAGCTCAAGCTGCACCAGTGCGGCCTGCCCAAGCAGATGGCGCTGGAGCTGTTCAAGCCGTTCGTGATGAAGCGGCTGGTCGACCTCAACCACGCGCAGAACATCAAGTCCGCCAAGCGGATGGTCGAGCGGCAGCGGCCGGTCGTGTGGGACGTGCTGGAAGAGGTCATCGGCGAGCACCCGGTTCTGCTGAACCGCGCGCCGACCCTGCACCGTCTGGGCATCCAGGCCTTCGAGCCGCAGCTGGTCGAGGGCAAGGCCATCCAGATCCACCCGCTGGTCTGCACCGCGTTCAACGCCGACTTCGACGGTGACCAGATGGCGGTCCACGTGCCGCTGTCCGCCGAGGCCCAGGCCGAGGCGCGGATCCTGATGCTGTCGTCGAACAACATCCTCAAGCCGGCCGACGGCAAGCCGGTCACCATGCCGACCCAGGACATGGTCATCGGTCTGTACCACCTCACCCACCTCACCCCGGGTGGCAAGGGCGAGGGCCGGGCGTTCAGCTCGGACGCCGAGGCGCGGATGGCGTACGACAACGGCGAGCTGCACCTGCAGACGCCGGTCCGGATCCGGCTGCGCGACGTGGTCGGTGTGGACAACGGCGCCGGCGCCGAGCCGTGGACCGCCCCCGAGGGCTGGACCGAGGGCGAGCCGGTGACCGTGGAGACCACGCTGGGCCGGGTCCTGTTCAACGAGACGCTGCCCCCGGGCTACCGCTTCGTGAACTACGAGATCCGCAAGGGCCAGCTCTCCGCGATCGTCAACGACCTCGCCGAGCGCTTCCCGAAGGTGGCCCTGGCGGCCACCCTGGACGGGCTCAAGGAGGCCGGTTTCCACTGGGCCACCTGGTCCGGCGTCACCATCGGCATGGAGGACGTCATCGCTCCGCCGCGCAAGCGGGAGATCCTGGAGCGGTACGAGAAGGAAGCCGACCGGATCGACAAGCAGTACCAGCGTGGTCTGATGACCGCCGAGGAGCGCCGCGGCGAGCTCATCGAGATCTGGACCAAGGCGACCAACGAGGTCGCCAAGGAGATGGACACCGCGCTGCCGCAGGAGAACCCGCTGTGGAAGATGATCAACTCGGGTGCCCGCGGTAACCTGCTCCAGCTCCGGCAGATCGCGGCGATCCGTGGTCTGGTGGCCAACCCGAAGGGCGAGATCATCCCGCGGCCGATCAAGGCCAGCTACCGGGAGGGTCTGTCCGTGCTGGAGTACTTCATCTCCACGCACGGTGCCCGCAAGGGTCTCGCGGACACCGCCCTGCGTACCGCCGACTCGGGTTACCTGACCCGGCGTCTGGTGGACGTCTCGCAGGACGTCATCATCCGCGAGGAGGACTGCGGCACCGACCGCGCCATCCCGATGCAGGTCGGTGAGCGCATCGACGGCAAGCTGGTCGTGCACGAGCACGCCGAGACCAGCGTGCACGCCCGGACGCTCGCCGACGACATCAAGGGGCCGGACGGCACCGTGGTGGCCCACCGCGGCCAGGACATCAACTCGATCCTGGTGGACGCGATCGTCGCCGCCGGGACCGAGACGGTGCGGGTGCGCAGCGTGCTCACCTGCGAGTCGAAGCTGGGCGTCTGCGGTGCGTGCTACGGCCGCTCGCTGCCGACCGGCAAGACCGTGGACGTCGGCGAGGCGGTCGGCATCATCGCCGCCCAGTCGATCGGTGAGCCGGGTACGCAGCTGACGATGCGTACCTTCCACACCGGTGGTGTCGCGGGTGAGGACATCACCCAGGGTCTGCCCCGTGTCCAGGAGATCTTCGAGGCCCGGGTGCCGAAGGGTAAGGCGCCCATCGCCGACACCCCGGGTCGCATCCGGATCGAGGACGGCGAGCGGTCCCGCAAGATCGTGGTCATCCCGGACGACGGCAGCGACGAGATCGTGTACGACAAGATCTCGAAGCGGGTCCGGCTCCGGGCGCACGACGGCGACCACGTCGAGGTCGGCGAGAAGCTCACCGAGGGCACCATCGACCCGCACGAGCTGCTGCGCATCCTCGGCCCGCGCGCGGTCCAGGTCCACCTGACCCAGGAGGTCCAGGAGGTCTACCGCTCGCAGGGTGTGCTCATCCACGACAAGCACATCGAGATCATCATCCGCCAGATGCTCAAGCGGGTGACTGTGATCGACTCCGGCTCGACCGAGTTCCTGCCGGGCGTGCTGGTCGACCGGGCGCTGTTCGAGTCGGAGAACCGCCGGCTCGTCGGCGAGGGTGGCGAGCCCGCCGCCGGTCGCCCGGTGCTGATGGGTATCACCAAGGCCTCGCTGGCCACTGACTCCTGGCTGTCGGCGGCCTCCTTCCAGGAGACCACCCGGGTGCTGACGGACGCGGCGATCCACGCCCGCAGCGACTCGCTGATCGGCCTCAAGGAGAACGTGATCATCGGTAAGCTCATCCCGGCCGGTACGGGCATCAGCAAGTACCGCAACGTCCGGGTCGAGCCGACCGAGGAGGCGAAGGCCAAGGTCTACTCGATGACCGGCTACCCGGAGACCGACTACGGCTTCGGGCCGGCCAGCGGCCAGGCGGTTCCGCTGGACGACTTCGACTTCGGGTCGTACCGCTAAGCAGTAGGACGCGACGAGGCCCCCGGCATCCGCCGGGGGCCTCGTCGCGTCCGGAGTGCCGGGACCGGCTGCCTTCCGCCGGGACGGACGGCCGGGTCGGGGCATGATGGAGGCATGACGACCGTGCCCGGGCAGGCGCCCGTCGTGCCGCAGGCGTACCGCCATCCGTACGACCCGGAGCCGGTCCGCTCCACCAAGGCCCGCGCCGTCTTCGCGCTCGGGCTGATCGGCGTGCTCACCGGTCTGTTCCTCGGCGGCGCGGTGCCGGCCACGATCGCGCTCGTGCTCGCCCGGCAGGCGCGCCGGGAAGCGTACGCCTCGGGTGGTTATCTCACCGGCGCGGACTGGCTGCGGCGCGGCGAGCAGATGGCGCGGACCGGTCTGGTGCTGACCGCCGCCGCGGTGGTCGCGGCGGTGGTGATCGGCGTGGTCCGCGCCGCGGACGCCTCGTTCGGCCACGACTTCGCGCCGAACTTCGACTGACCCGGTGGGGGAGCGGGCCCGCGCCCGCCCACCCCGCAATGATCGGCGGCGGTAGCCTGGCCGGTGTCCGCCGCGCGGCGGGCGCGTGTGGACAGGAGGACCCCGTGACGGAACCGGCTCCGCCGGGAGGCGACCAGCCGCGCCCCGGGCCGTACCCGCCGGGTTCCGCGTCCGCGCCGGCGCACCAGCCGGGGCCGTACGGGGCGTACCCGGGGAGTCCGCCGGCGCACGGCGGCGGGTGGCCGGCGCCGGCGAGCGTGCCCGGCCACGGCGGCTGGGGTCCGCACGGCGGGCCGGCGCTTCCGCCGCCGCCAGCCGAGACGCCGCGGCCGCCGAAGCGGGTCGACGCGGTGCCGGGTACGCCGTTCGGCGTGGTCCACCTCGACGTGCCGCCCGTCACCTCCGGCCTGGCGATCGGGTCGCTCGTCGCAGGCATCGCCGCGATCGGGGTGTCGCTGCTGGTGTTGTGCTTCGGTCTGGCCGGCCGCGACGTCGGCGGCGCCTGGGCGGCCGGCGCGTTCACAGTGCTCGGCGGGCTGATCGGCGTCGGCGCGGTGGTGGCCGGGCTGCTCGCCCGGCGGCAGATCCGGCGGCCGGCGCCGCCGCCGTCGGTGCGCTTCACCGGCGCCGGCCTGGCCGTGGCGGGGATCTCCTGCGGGGCGGCGGGGGTGCTGTTCGGCCTGATCGGGCTCGCGCTGGCCCTGGTGGTGCAGATCACGTGACGCCGCGTCTGCGACGCCTGCGGCCGGTGACCTGGGTTGAGCGGAATGTCCGGGTGTCCGAAGGCCGGGCGGTGTCGGGGCCGCCGGGTCGCGCGGCGGACGAGCCGGTACACTTGTCACTGTAGGTGCCCATCACCGGCGCATCGGCGACCCGGAGACCGGGCGGCGGACCGCACAGCGGTCCTTCCCGACCCATCCGTTTTGACCGGCGCGGCTGTGGTAGGTACTCTTTCCCCTTGTGCCCGGGCCCGCCCGGGCAATGCGTGCGTGCGCTGGAACCGGTCAGCCGGTGATCGCGCGGTCGCACCACCAAGACCAGAAGATCCGGTACGACGCGTGAGCGGCCGGCACCGGAACCGTGACTCGGGCGACACGCCCGACCGCGGGTGCTGGGGAGCCGTCAGGCGGCCCTGGTTGAAATGTAGGAGAGCCGCCCATCCGGACGGCTGGAGCAGACGGCGCGGTCGCCTCGCAGCGGCCGAAGGGAGCGGAGAAACCCGGTGCCCACCATTCAGCAGTTGGTCCGAAAGGGCCGTCAGGCCAAGACGACCAAGACCAAGACCCCGGCGCTCAAGGGGTCTCCCCAGCGGCGCGGCGTGTGCACCCGTGTGTACACCACCACCCCGAAGAAGCCGAACTCGGCGCTGCGCAAGGTCGCTCGTGTCAAGCTCAGCAGCCAGATCGAGGTGACCGCCTACATCCCGGGCGTCGGCCACAACCTCCAGGAGCACTCGATCGTGCTCGTGCGCGGCGGTCGTGTGAAGGACCTCCCGGGCGTGCGGTACAAGATCGTGCGCGGTTCGCTGGACACCCAGGGTGTCCGCAACCGCAAGCAGGCTCGCAGCCGCTACGGCGCGAAGAAGGAGAAGAGCTGACATGCCGCGTAAGGGACCCGCTCCGCGGAAGCCGCTGGTCGCTGACCCGGTGTACAACTCGCCCCTGGTCACCCAGCTGGTGAACAAGATCCTGCTGCGCGGCAAGCGTCAGCTCGCCGAACGCATCGTGTACGCCGCCCTGGAGGGCTGCCGCGAGAAGTCCGGCACCGACCCCGTCGTCACGCTCAAGCGCGCGATGGACAACGTCAAGCCGACCCTCGAGGTGCGCAGCCGCCGTGTCGGTGGCGCCACCTACCAGGTTCCGGTCGAGGTCCGGCCGTCCCGCGCGACCACGCTCGGTCTGCGCTGGCTGGTGACCTACTCCCGGGCGCGGCGCGAGAAGACCATGGTCGAGCGGCTGATGAACGAGCTGCTGGACGCGAGCAACGGCCTCGGCGCCGCCGTCAAGCGGCGTGAGGACACGCACAAGATGGCCGAGTCGAACAAGGCCTTCGCGCACTACCGCTGGTAACACCTGAGGTTCCGGCGCCCACCGGCGCCGGAACCGCCACCAGTTGTGTCGAGACGACGATAAGTAGGGATTGAAGTGGCCGCCGCAGACGCGCTCGCCAACGTACGCAACATCGGCATCATGGCCCACATCGATGCCGGTAAGACCACTACCACCGAGCGAATCCTGTTCTACACCGGCATCACGTACAAGATCGGTGAGGTCCACGAGGGCGCCGCCGTCATGGACTGGATGGAGCAGGAGCAGGAGCGCGGTATCACCATCACTTCCGCCGCCACCAAGTGCGAGTGGAAGGGCCACACGATCCAGATCATCGACACGCCCGGCCACGTCGACTTCACGGTCGAGGTCGAGCGGTCGCTGCGTGTTCTGGACGGTGCGGTCGCGGTCTACGACGGCGTGGCCGGCGTGGAGCCCCAGACGGAGAACGTCTGGCGGCAGGCGGACAAGTACAACGTCCCCCGGATGTGCTTCGTCAACAAGCTCGACCGGACCGGCGCCGACTTCTTCCGCTGCGTGCAGATGATGATCGACCGGCTCAACGCCACCCCGCTGGTCCTCCAGATCCCGATCGGCGCCGAGTCCGACTTCATCGGCGTGGTCGACCTGGTCGAGATGCGTGCGCTGACCTGGCGCGGCGAGACCCAGAAGGGTGAGGACTACGCGGTCGAGGAGATCCCGGCCGACCTCGCCGACTCGGCTGCCGAGTGGCGCGAGAAGCTGATGGAGACCCTCGCCGACGTCGACGACTCGGTGATGGAGAAGTACCTCGAGGGCGAGGAGATCTCGGTCGACGAGATCAAGGCCGCCATCCGCCGGTCCACCATCGCCGGCAAGGCCAACCCGGTCCTCACCGGTACCGCCTTCAAGAACAAGGGCATCCAGCCGATGCTGGACGCGGTCGTCGCGTACCTGCCCTCGCCGCTGGACATCCCGGCGATCGAGGGTACGGCCACCGACGGCGAGACCCCGCTGCAGCGGAAGCCCTCGGTCTCCGAGCCGTTCTCCGGGCTGGCCTTCAAGATCCAGACCGACAAGCACCTCGGCAAGCTGACGTACGTCCGGATCTACTCCGGCACGCTCGAGTCCGGTTCTCAGGTGATCAACTCCACCAAGGACCGCAAGGAGCGGATCGGCAAGATCTACCAGATGCACGCCAACAAGCGGGAGGAGCGCAGCTCCGCCCAGGCCGGCGACATCATCGCGGTGCAGGGTCTGAAGCAGACCACCACCGGTGACACCCTGTGCGACCCGGCGAACCCAGTCATCCTGGAGTCGATGACCTTCCCGGAGCCGGTCATCGAGGTGGCCATCGAGCCGAAGACCAAGGCCGACCAGGAGAAGCTCAGCACCGCCATCCAGCGGCTGGCCGAGGAGGACCCGACCTTCCGCGTCAAGCTGGACGACCAGACCGGTCAGACGGTCATCTCCGGCATGGGCGAGCTGCACCTGGACATCCTGGTCGACCGGATGCGCCGCGAGTTCAACGTCGAGGCGAACATCGGTAAGCCGCAGGTGGCGTACCGCGAGACCATCCGCCGCAAGGTGGAGAAGGTCGAGTACACCCACAAGAAGCAGACCGGTGGTTCCGGCCAGTACGCCCGCGTGATCATCAGCGTGGAGCCGCTGCCGCTGGGCAACGACGCCCCGACGTACGAGTTCGCCAACGCGGTGACCGGTGGCCGCATCCCCCGGGAGTTCATCCCCTCGGTGGACGCGGGCGCGCAGGACGCCATGCAGTACGGCATCCTCGCCGGCTTCCCCCTGGTGGGTGTCAAGCTCACCCTGGTGGACGGCCAGTACCACGAGGTCGACTCGTCGGAGATGGCGTTCAAGATCGCCGGCTCGATGGCGATGAAGGAGGCGGCCCGCAAGGCCGACCCCGCTCTCCTCGAGCCGATGATGGCCGTTGAGGTCACCACTCCTGAGGAGAACATGGGTGACGTCATCGGCGACCTCAACTCCCGGCGTGGCATCATCCAGGCGATGGAGGAGCGCAGCGGCGCTCGCGTCGTCCGGGCTCTGGTGCCGCTGTCGGAGATGTTCGGCTACGTCGGCGACCTGCGGTCGAAGACCCAGGGCCGGGCTAGCTACAGCATGCAGTTCGACTCCTACGCCGAGGTTCCGAACTCGGTGGCCAAGGAGATCATCGCCAAGGCGACGGGTGAGTGACGCTCACCCTCGGCTGACCCGATGACACGAGGGCGGTCGCGGGAGGGTTCTCCCGCCCGCGGCCACCTCGATCGGATTGCGTGAGACCGGGCCTGTAGGCTTCATCGCCGCAGAACCCACAAAAGCTCTCCGGCCTTCCGGCCGGAAAGGCTGTCGACAGAGTCCTAAGCGCCGAACGGCGCGCCGGGGCGAACGAACCAAGAAAGTCCACAGGAGGACACCAGTGGCGAAGGCGAAGTTCGAGCGGACTAAGCCGCACGTCAACATCGGCACCATTGGTCACATCGACCACGGTAAGACGACGCTGACGGCGGCCATCACCAAGGTCCTGCACGACCAGTACCCGGACCTGAACCCGTACACGCCGTTCGACGAGATCGACAAGGCGCCGGAGGAGAAGGCCCGCGGCATCACGATCTCCATCGCGCACGTCGAGTACCAGACCGAGGCGCGTCACTACGCGCACGTCGACTGCCCCGGTCACGCCGACTACATCAAGAACATGATCACCGGTGCCGCGCAGATGGACGGCGCGATCCTGGTGGTGGCGGCGACCGACGGCCCGATGCCGCAGACCCGCGAGCACGTGCTGCTGGCCCGTCAGGTCGGTGTGCCGTACATCGTCGTGGCGCTCAACAAGAGCGACATGGTCGACGACGAGGAGCTCCTGGAGCTCGTCGAGCTCGAGGTCCGTGAGCTGCTCTCCTCGCAGGAGTACCCGGGTGACGACCTGCCGGTCGTCCGGGTCTCGGCGCTGAAGGCCCTCGAGGGCGACCCGGAGTGGACCGGGAAGCTCCTGGACCTGATGAACGCCGTGGACACCGCGATCCCGCAGCCGGAGCGCGAGACCGAGAAGCCGTTCCTCATGCCCATCGAGGACGTCTTCACCATCACCGGTCGCGGCACCGTGGTCACCGGTCGCGCCGAGCGCGGCATCCTCAAGCCGAACGAGGAGGTGGAGATCGTCGGCATCCGTGAGAAGTCGATGAAGACCACCTGCACCGGCATCGAGATGTTCCGCAAGCTGCTCGACGAGGCCCGTGCGGGTGAGAACGTCGGTCTGCTGCTGCGCGGCATCAAGCGCGAGGACGTCGAGCGCGGCATGGTCGTCATCAAGCCGGGCACCACGACCCCGCACACGGAGTTCGAGGCGACGGTCTACATCCTCTCCAAGGAGGAGGGCGGCCGGCACACCCCGTTCTTCCAGAACTACCGCCCGCAGTTCTACTTCCGGACCACGGACGTCACCGGCGTCGTCACGCTGCCCGAGGGCACCGAGATGGTCATGCCGGGCGACAACACCTCGATGACGGTGAAGCTGATCCAGCCCATCGCCATGGAGGAGAACCTGAAGTTCGCGATCCGCGAGGGTGGTCGTACGGTCGGCGCGGGTCGCGTCACCAAGATCATTAAGTGAGCTGGGTAACCCCGATTAGCGTTGCCGCCGGTCGTGCGGCATACTAGTCAGGTTGCGTAACGACAGTCGGTCACCTGCGTCCGGTTGACGCTGGACCTCCGGGAGTCAGACTGTCTCGCGTAGGGTGGTTGGCCGCCATCGGCGGTCAACCACCCTCGCGCGGCGTCCAGGTCGCGGTCACCGCGATCGGCGCCATGACCCACCGCGTGGTCAGAGAATCGCTCCGGAGTCCCGGGGCGGAGCCTGGCCCACGGGCGCGACACGCCCGACCGCGGGGGTCGGCGGAAGTGGGCCTGTGCCAGCCGGTACAGGCGCCCGCAACACAGCGGCATCGAGAGAAGGAACAGAAGCCACCATGGCGGGACAGAAGATCCGCATCCGGCTCAAGGCCTATGACCACGAGGTCGTCGACTCCTCGGCTCGGAAGATCGTCGAGACGGTGACGCGTACCGGGGCGCAGGTCGCTGGCCCGGTGCCGCTGCCCACGGAGATCAACCGTTTCTGCGTCATCCGCTCGCCGCACAAGTACAAGGACTCGCGCGAGCACTTCGAGATGCGTACGCACAAGCGTCTGATCGACATCATCGACCCGACCCCGAAGACGGTCGACTCGCTCATGCGCCTCGACCTGCCGGCTGGCGTCGACATCGAGATCAAGCTGTAGGGACCGGACAAATGGACAGGCAAGTCAAGGGGATCCTGGGCGCCAAGCTCGGCATGACCCAGGTCTGGGACAACAACAAGGTTGTGCCCGTGACCGTGGTTCAGGCCGGCCCGTGCGTCGTGAGCCAGGTTCGTAGCGCCGACAAGGACGGCTACTCCGCGGTCCAGCTGGCGTACGGGGTCATCGACCCGCGCAAGGTCAAGAAGCCGATCGCCGGGCACTACGCCAAGGCGGACGTCGCGCCGCGCCGGCACATCGTCGAGCTGCGCACCTCCGACGCCGCGGACTACGCGCCGGGCCAGGAGGTCACGGTCGAGGAGTTCCCGGCCGGCGTCGTGATCGACGTGACCGGCAAGACCAAGGGCAAGGGCTACGCCGGCCCGATGAAGCGGCACGGCTTCCACGGTCTGCGTGCCAGCCACGGTGTCGAGCGCAAGCACCGCTCGCCCGGCTCGATCGGCGCCTGCGCGACCCCGGGTCGCGTCTTCAAGGGCACCCGGATGGCGGGCCGGATGGGTGGCGTGCGCTACACCGTCCAGAACCTGACCGTCCAGGCGGTCGACACCGAGAACAACCTCCTGCTCGTCCGCGGTGCCATCCCCGGCCCGAAGGGCGCGCTGGTCCTGGTCCGCACCGCGGCCAAGGCGAAGGTGAAGAAGGGCGGTGCGGCCAAGTGACCACCGTTGACGTCATCAACGTCGAAGGCGCCAAGAGCGGCTCCGTCGAGCTGCCGGCCGACATCTTCGACGCGCAGGCCAACATCGCCCTGATGCACCAGGTCGTGGTGGCCCAGCTTGCGGCGGCCCGCCAGGGTACGCACAAGACGAAGACCCGCGGCGAGGTCTCCGGTGGAGGCAAGAAGCCGTACAAGCAGAAGGGCACCGGTCGTGCCCGCCAGGGCTCGACCCGCGCGCCGCAGTTCGCCGGCGGTGGCGTGGTCCACGGCCCGGTGCCGCGCGACTACAGCCAGCGCACCCCGAAGAAGATGAAGGCCGCCGCCCTGCGTGGCGCCCTCTCCGACCGGGCCCGCGCCGGCCAGGTGCACGTCGTCGAGGCGTTCGTCTCCGGCGAGAAGCCGTCCACCAAGGCGGCCCTGGCCACGCTGACCAAGCTGACCCAGGCCCGTCGGGTCCTGGTCGTGCTGAGCAGCACCGACGAGCTGAACTGGGTGTCGCTGCGGAACCTGCGCAACGCGCGGGACAGCCGGGTGCACCTGATCGAGGCCGGCCAGCTCAACACCTACGACGTGCTGGTGGCCGACGACGTGGTCTTCACCAAGGAGGCCCTGGACGAGTTCCTGGGCGTTCCCGCCGAGACCACCGAGGAGGATGGCAAGTGAGCACGATCGCCGATCCGCGTGACGTCATCGTCGCGCCGGTCGTCTCGGAGAAGAGCTACAGCGAGCTGAACCGCAACTGGTACACCTTCCTGGTGCACCCGGACGCCAACAAGACCGAGATCAAGATCGCTATCCAGCAGATCTTCAACGTCCGCGTCCTGACGGTCAACACGCTCAACCGCGAGGGCAAGCGCAAGCGGACCCGTACCGGGTTCGGCAAGCGCAAGGACACCAAGCGCGCGATGGTGAAGCTGGCTGACGGTGACCGTATCGAGGCCTTCGGCGGCCCGGTCAGCTGAGGGGTGTAGACAATGGCTATCCGTAAGTACAAGCCGACGACGCCGGGCCGGCGTGGCTCGAGCGTTGCCGACTTCGCCGAGATCACCCGGTCGACGCCCGAGAAGTCGCTGCTGGCTCCGCTGCCGAAGAAGGGCGGACGCAACGCCCACGGCCGGATCACCACGCGGCACCACGGTGGCGGCCACAAGCGCCAGTACCGTCTGATCGACTTCAAGCGGGTCGACAAGGACGGCGTGCCGGCGAAGGTCGCTCACATCGAGTACGACCCGAACCGCACCGCGCGCATCGCGCTGCTGCACTACGCCGACGGCGAGAAGCGTTACATCATCGCGCCGAAGGACCTGAAGCAGGGCGACCGTGTCGAGTCCGGTCCGGGCGCCGACATCAAGCCGGGCAACAACCTGCCGCTGCGCAACATCCCGGTCGGTACCACCATCCACAACGTGGAGCTGCGTCCGGGCGGCGGCGCCAAGCTGGCCCGCTCGGCCGGCGTCGGCATCCAGCTGCTCGGCCGTGAGGGCGCGTACGCGACCCTGCGTATGCCGTCCGGTGAGATCCGGCGTGTGGACGTGCGCTGCCGCGCCAGCATCGGCGAGATCGGCAACGCCGACCAGTCGAACATCAACTGGGGTAAGGCCGGCCGTATGCGGTGGAAGGGCAAGCGCCCGACCGTCCGTGGTGTCGCGATGAACCCGGTCGACCACCCGCACGGTGGTGGTGAGGGTAAGACCTCCGGTGGTCGCCACCCGGTCAACCCGCAGGGTAAGCCCGAGGGCCGCACCCGTCGTAAGGGCCAGCCGAGCGACCGGCTGATCGTCCGCCGCCGCTACGCCACGCGTAAGCGCGGCTGAGGGAGATAAGACATGCCTCGCAGCCTGAAGAAGGGCCCGTTCGTCGACGACCACCTGCTCAAGAAGGTGGAGACGCAGAACGACAAGGGCTCGAAGAACGTGATCAAGACCTGGTCGCGGCGCTCGACGATCATCCCGGAGATGCTGGGTCACACGATCGCCGTGCACGACGGACGCAAGCACGTCCCGGTCTTCGTGACCGAGGCCATGGTCGGGCACAAGCTCGGCGAGTTCGCGCTGACCCGCACGTTCAAGGGTCACGAGAAGGACGACCGGAAGAGCCGCCGGCGCTGACGCCGCGGGCATACGGATAGAGGAACAAGGGGTTACAGCGATGCCAGGAAAGGGCGACGCTCCGGTGCTTCCGGGCGCGCGGGCGGTTGCGCGGCACGTGCGCATCTCGCCGATGAAGGCGCGCCGGGTGGTCAACCTCGTCCGCGGCCTGCCCGCGAAGGAGGCGCTCACGGTGCTGCAGTTCGCGCCGCAGGCTGCGAGCGAGCAGGTGTACAAGGTGCTCGCGAGCGCGATCGCCAACGCGGAGAACAACGAGCGGCTGGACCCCGACGCGCTGCTCGTCAGTGAGGCGTTCGTCGACGAGGGCCCGACCATGAAGCGGTTCCGGCCGCGGGCGCAGGGCCGGGCGTACCGGATCCGCAAGCGCACCTGCCACATCACCGTGGCGGTCGAGGCGGTTGCGGCGGCCACGCCGAAGAAGTCGGCGAAGAAGGCCGCTCCGGCCAAGCCGGCCGCTGAGGAGCAGAGCACGACGGAGGGTGCCGAGTAATGGGTCAGAAGGTTCACCCGACCGGGTTCCGGCTCGGCATCTCGACCGACTGGAAGTCCCGCTGGTTCGCGGACAAGCTCTACAAGGACTACATCGGCGAGGATGTCAAGATCCGCCGGATGATGTCCAAGGGCCTCGAGCGCGCCGGCATCTCCAAGGTCGACATCGAGCGCACCCGTGACCGGGTCCGCGTCGACATCCACACCGCCCGGCCGGGCATCGTCATCGGCCGTAAGGGTGCGGAGGCCGACCGGATCCGCGGCGAGCTGGAGAAGCTCACCGGCAAGCAGGTCCAGCTGAACATCATCGAGGTGAAGAACCCCGAGTCGGACGCGCAGCTGGTCGCCCAGGGCGTCGCCGAGCAGCTGTCCAGCCGGGTCAGCTTCCGTCGGGCCATGCGCAAGGCGATGCAGTCCGCGATGAAGAACCCCGCCTGCAAGGGCATCCGGGTTCAGGTCTCGGGCCGTCTGGGCGGCGCCGAGATGAGCCGGACCGAGTTCTACCGCGAGGGCCGGGTTCCGCTGCACACGCTGCGGGCCAACATCGAGTACGGCTTCTTCGAGGCCCGTACCACCTTCGGCCGGATCGGCGTGAAGGTCTGGATCTACAAGGGCGACGCCGTCCCGGGCCGCGAGGCCCCGGCCGAGGCCGCCCCGTCGCGCGGCCCGCGCCGCGACCGTGGCGACCGGCCGGACCGGCCGCGCCGTGGCCGCTCGGGCTCGTCCGGTACGACCGCCGGTGGCACCGAGGCCGGCCGGGCTGCCGCGACCACCATCGCGCAGCAGGCGGAGACGCCGGCCGGTGAGCCGGTCGACAGCAGCGCTGTCGCCGCAGCCGCGACCCAGCCGGCAGAAACGCAGCAGGAGGGCTGACAGATGCTGATGCCGCGCAAGCCCCCGAAGGGCTTCCGCAAGCCGCACCACCCGGACCGCAGTGGCGCGTCCAAGGGTGGTAACCGGGTGGTGTTCGGCGAGTTCGGGATCCAGGCTCTCGAGCCGGCGTACGTGACCAACCGCCAGATCGAGTCGGCGCGTATCGCGATGACCCGCCACATCAAGCGTGGCGGCAAGGTCTGGATCACGATCTTCCCGGACCAGGCCCTCACCAAGAAGCCGGCCGAGACCCGGATGGGTTCCGGTAAGGGTTCGCCCGAGTGGTGGGTCGCCAACGTGAAGCCGGGGCGGGTTCTCTTCGAGATGTCCTTCCCCAACGAGCAGATCGCGCGAGAGGCGATGCGTCGCGCGATCCACAAGCTCCCGATGAAGTGCCGCATTGTTACGCGCGAAGTGGGTGAATCCTGATGGCAGCGGGCGTCAAGCCCTCCGAGCTGCGTGAGCTCTCCGAGGAGGAGCTGGTCACGAAGTTGCGCGAGGCGAAGGCGGAGCTGTTCAACCTCCGCGTGCAGGCCGCAACCGGGCAGCTGGACAACAACCGGCGGCTGCAGGTCATCCGTCGGGAGATCGCCCGGATCTACACGATCATGCGTGAGCGTGAGCTGGGTCTCTCGGCCGCGCCGACTGAGGTGACTGCATCATGAGTGAGAACACCACCGCCCCCGCGCGGTCCCGCCGCAAGGTCCGCGAGGGCCTCGTGGTCAGCGACAAGATGGACAAGACCGTCGTGGTCGAGGTCGAGGACCGCGTCAAGCACGCGCTGTACGGCAAGATCATGCGCCGTACGAGCAAGCTGAAGGTGCACGACGAGCAGAACTCGGCCGGCATCGGCGACCGGGTCCTGATCATGGAGACCCGGCCGCTGTCCGCCACCAAGCGCTGGCGGCTCGTGGAGATCCTCGAGAAGGCCAAGTAGCGAAGGCTCGAGCTCGGCCGGGTCTCGGTCGGGCGCAGGTTCCGCCAGGCTCCGGCCGCCCCGAGCGGCCGGAGAACCGGCAGACATAGGAGATAGACGTGATTCAGCAGGAGTCGCGACTGCGCGTCGCCGACAACACGGGTGCCCGGGAGATCCTGTGCATCCGGGTGCTCGGCGGCTCCGGTCGGCGCTACGCGAGCATCGGCGACGTCATCGTGGCGACCGTCAAGGACGCGATCCCCGGTGCCGGTGTGAAGAAGGGCGACGTCGTCAAGGCCGTCGTCGTTCGGACCGCCAAGGAGAAGCGGCGGCCGGACGGGTCGTACATCCGCTTCGACGAGAACGCCGCCGTCATCATCAAGGACGGTGGGGACCCGCGCGGTACCCGCATCTTCGGCCCGGTGGGCCGGGAGCTGCGGGACAAGCGGTTCATGAAGATCATCTCTCTCGCGCCGGAGGTGTTGTGACCGTGAAGGTCAAGAAGGGCGACACGGTCGTCGTCATCGCCGGCAAGGACAAGGGTGCCAAGGGCAAGGTCATCGCGGCCTACCCGCGGCAGGACAAGGTCCTGGTCGAGGGCGTGAACCGGGTCAAGAAGCACACCCGCATCAGCACCACCCAGCGTGGCGCCAAGACCGGTGGCATCGTCACCCAGGAGGCCCCGATCCACGTCTCGAACGTGATGGTCCTGGACTCCGACGGCAAGCCGACCCGCGTCGGCTACCGGATCGACGACAACGGCCAGAAGGTCCGCATCGCGCGTAGCACCGGTAAGGACCTCTGATGACCACGGCTACCGAAACCAAGACCCTGCCGCGCCTCAAGGAGCGGTACCGCAACGAGATCGTGGGCGAGCTGCAGAAGCAGTTCGAGTTCGCCAACCCGATGCAGGTTCCGCGGCTGGTCAAGATCGTCGTCAACATGGGTGTCGGCGAGGCTGCTCGCGACGCCAAGCTGATCGACGGGGCCGTCCGCGACCTGGCCACCATCACCGGCCAGAAGCCGCAGGTCCGGCGGGCCACCAAGTCCATCGCGCAGTTCAAGCTCCGCGAGGGCATGCCGATCGGCGCGAAGGTCACCCTGCGCGGCGACCGGATGTGGGAGTTCCTGGACCGGCTGCTCTCCATCGCGCTGCCGCGTATCCGTGACTTCCGCGGCCTGGACGGGCGCAAGCTCGACGGGCACGGCAACTACACGTTCGGCCTGACCGAGCAGTCGGTGTTCCACGAGATCGACCAGGACAAGATCGATCGCCAGCGGGGCATGGACATCACGGTGGTCACGACCGCCACGACCGACGACGAGGGCCGGGCGCTGCTCAAGCTCCTGGGCTTCCCGTTCAAGGAGAACTGAGATGGCCAAGAAGGCGCTGATCCTCAAGGCGGCCGCGAAGCCGAAGTTCTCGGTTCGCGCGTACACCCGCTGCCAGCGGTGCGGGCGTCCGAAGGCGGTCTACCGCAAGTTCGGTCTCTGCCGGGTGTGCATCCGGGAGATGGCCCACCGCGGTGAGCTGCCCGGCGTGTCCAAGGCTTCCTGGTAATAGCCCGGCGCGCTCCGGCGCGTCAGCTGAACTGTCTCTTCGCCGTAGGCCCCGGGCCTGGCCCGGGGAACCCCGGCGAGAAAGGTTGACGAGTTTTCATGACGATGACCGACCCGATCGCAGACATGCTCACGCGTCTGCGTAACGCCAACCAGGCGTACCACGACCGGGTGACGATGCCCTACTCGAAGATCAAGGCGAACATCGCCGAGGTCCTCAAGGCCGAGGGTTACATCGCCACCTGGTCGGTCGAGGAGCCCGAGGAGGGCGCCGTCGGCAAGCGACTGGTCGTCGAGCTGAAGTACGGCCAGAACCGCGAGCGGAGCCTGGCCGGCATCAAGCGCGTGTCCAAGCCCGGTCTCCGGGTGTACGCCAAGTCGGACGGGCTCCCGCGGGTGCTCGGCGGGCTGGGCGTGGCGATCATTTCGACGTCCCAGGGGCTGCTCACCGACCGGCAGGCCCGCAAGCGGAGCGTTGGCGGGGAAGTCCTCGCCTTCGTCTGGTAACGGGAGACAGGTAGAAATGTCGCGTATTGGACGTAAGTCGATCCCGGTGCCTGCCGGCGTCGACATCACGATCGACGGCCGGACCGTCAAGGTCAAGGGCCCCAAGGGCGAGCTGAGCCACGTGCTGGCCGAGCCGATCACGGCGGAGCGGGGCGAGGACGGCGAGCTGCACGTCAACCGGCCCAACGACGAGCGCAAGGCCAAGGAGCTGCACGGCCTGAGCCGTACGCTGGTGGCCAACATGATCGTCGGTGTCACCGAGGGCTACCGCAAGAGCCTGGAGATCGCCGGTACCGGTTACCGCGTGACCGCCAAGGGCAAGGACCTGGAGTTCGCGCTCGGGTTCTCGCACCCGGTCCTGGTTCCGGCGCCGGAGGGCATCACCTTCACGGTCGAGAAGCCGACGCTGTTCCACGTGGCCGGCATCGACAAGCAGCAGGTCGGCGAGGTCGCCGCCAACATCCGGAAGATCCGTCCGCCGGAGCCCTACAAGGGCAAGGGCGTGAAGTACCAGGGCGAGGTCATCCGCCGCAAGGCTGGAAAGGCAGGTAAGAAGTGAGCGCCACGCTGCTCAAGCGCCGCCGCGGCGTCGCCGCCAAGCGTGCCGTCGGGCGTGCGCGTCGGCACTTCCGGGTCCGCAAGAACGTCAGCGGCACCGCCGAGCGTCCCCGCCTGGTCGTCACCCGCTCCCTGCGCCACGTGGTGGCCCAGGTCGTGGACGACACCAAGGGTCACACCCTGGCGTCGGCCTCGACCATGGACGCCTCGCTGCGCGGCGCCGAGGGCGACAAGAGCGCCCTGGCCGGCAAGGTCGGCGCCCTGCTCGCCGAGCGCGCCAAGGCCGCCGGCGTCTCGAAGGTCGTCTTCGACCGCGGTGGCAACCGGTACGCGGGGCGTGTCGCCGCGCTTGCCGACGCCGCCCGCGAAGCCGGGCTCGAGTTCTAGAAACCCCGTCACGAGAGAGAAGGAAGGCTGCTGATGCCAGGTCAACAGCGCCGTGGCGGCGGGTCCGGTGGCAACGAGGGTGGTCGCCGCGACAACCGCCGTGAGGGCGGCCGCGGAAACGCGCCCGTCGAGAAGACCCCGCACCTCGAGCGGGTCGTCGCGATCAACCGCGTCGCCAAGGTCGTGAAGGGTGGTCGTCGCTTCAGCTTCACCGCCCTGGTGATCGTGGGCGACGGCGACGGCACCGTCGGTGTGGGCTACGGAAAGGCCAAGGAGGTGCCCGCGGCGATCGCCAAGGGTGTCGAGGAGGCCAAGAAGCACTTCTTCAAGGTGCCGCGGATCGGTCAGTCGATCCCGCACCCGGTCACGGGCGAGGACGCCGCCGGTGTGGTGCTGCTCAAGCCGGCCTCCGCCGGTACGGGCGTCATCGCCGGTGGCCCGGTGCGTGCCGTGCTGGAGTGCGCGGGCATCCACGACGTGCTCTCCAAGAGCCTCGGCTCGTCCAACCCGATCAACATCGTGCACGCCACGGTGGCGGCCCTGAAGGGGCTCGAGTCCCCGGAGCAGGTCGCGGCCCGTCGTGGTCTGCCGGTCGAGGACGTCGCGCCGGCCGCCATGCTGGCGTCGCGGGCGGGGGTGGCGTCCTGATGGCACGCCTGAAGGTCACCCAGGTCCGGTCCGAGATCGGGACCAAGAAGAACCAGCGTGACTCGCTGCGTTCCCTCGGTCTCAAGCGGATCAACGACGTGGTGGTCAAGGAGGACCGGCCGGAGATCCGCGGCATGATCTTCACGGTCAACCACCTCGTGAAGGTCGAGGAGGTCGAGTAATGACGATCAAGGTGCACCACCTGCGTCCGGCTCCCGGCGCCAAGACCGACAAGACCCGTGTGGGTCGCGGTGAGGGCTCGAAGGGCAAGACGGCCGGTCGCGGTACCAAGGGTTCCAAGGCCCGCAAGAACATCTCGGCGGCGTTCGAGGGTGGGCAGATGCCCATCCACATGCGCCTGCCGAAGATGAAGGGCTTCAAGAACAAGTTCAAGGTCGTGTTCCAGGTGGTCAACCTGGACCGGCTGGCCGAGCTGTTCCCGAACGGCGGCCAGGTCGGCCCGGTCGAGCTGGTCGAGGCCGGCGCGGTCCGCAAGGGTCACCCGGTCAAGGTGCTCGGCACCGGCGACCTCGGCGGCGTGTCCCTCCAGGTGTCGGCGCACGCGTTCAGCGCGTCGGCCAAGGAGAAGATCACCGCCGCCGGTGGCTCGGTCACCGAGCTGTAAGACGATGTTCATGGCGCCCGCTCAGTTGTTCGCGACTGGGCGGGCGCCATGGTCTACCGGCCACGTGTGCGCCGGGTAACATCGGATTCGGTTTATGTAGCCGGGCGCATCTGCCCGGACCGGGACCGGGCTGTTAGAGTCCGTTCCCAGCCATGGATTCCGGACACTCCGTCCGGCACCACACCCCGCCCCGCCAGGGACTCGTCACCGGCGGCCCGCGTCGCGCAGGAGGAAGAAGTTGCTGTCCGCCTTTCTCAGTGCGTTCCGTACGCCTGACCTGCGCAAGAAGCTGCTGTTCACAGTAGGCATCATCGCGGTCTACCGGCTGGGCGCCACGCTGCCCAGCCCGGGCGTCTCGTACGGCAACGTGCAGAAGTGCCTCGACACGATCCAGGGTGGCAGCACGGGTGTGCTGAACCTGCTGGATCTCTTCTCCGGTGGCGCGCTGCTCCAGCTCTCGGTCTTCGCGTTGGGCATCATGCCCTACATCACCGCGTCGATCATCCTTCAGCTGCTGACGGTGGTGATCCCGCGTCTGGAGCAGCTCCGCAAGGAGGGCCAGGCCGGGCAGGCCAAGATCACGCAGTACACCCGCTACCTGACGCTGGGCCTGGGTGTCCTCCAGGCCTCGGCGTTCGTGGCGCTGGCCCGCTCCGGGCAGCTGTTCAACAACCAGTGCGACCAGTTCCCGATCGTGCCCGAGGGCACCGGCATCCCGAACTGGCTGACCCTGAGCATCCTGGTCATGACCATGACCGCCGGCACCGGCGTGGTGATGTGGCTCGGTGAGCTGATCACCGACCGGGGCGTCGGCAACGGCATGTCCGTGCTGATCTTCACCTCGATCGCGGCCCGCCTCCCCAGCGAGGGCTGGAAGATCAAGACCACCAAGGGCTGGGGGATGTTCCTCCTCGTCATCGCCCTGGTGCTGGTGGTCATCACCGCTGTCACGTTCATCGAGCAGGCGCAGCGCCGCATCCCGGTGCAGTACGCCAAGCGCATGATCGGCCGGCGGATGTACGGCGGCACGTCGACCTACATCCCGCTGAAGGTGAACCAGGCGGGCGTCATCCCGGTCATCTTCGCCTCGTCGCTGCTCTACCTGCCGCAGCTCGCGCTCCAGTTCTTCGATCAGAACGACCCGGGCAAGGTCCAGGCGTGGATCCAGAACCACATCGTGAAGGCGAGCGCGCCGGAGCACATCGCGATCTACTTCCTGCTGATCATCTTCTTCACGTACTTCTACGTGTCGATCACGTTCAACCCGACCGAGGTCGCGGACAACATGAAGAAGTACGGCGGCTTCGTGCCGGGCATCCGCCCCGGCAAGCCGACCGCCGAGTACCTCGACTTCATCCTCAGCCGGATCACCCTGCCGGGCGCGCTCTACCTGGGCATCGTCGCGATCCTGCCGAACTTCTTCTTCATCTGGCTCGACAACCAGCAGTTCCAGAACTTCCCGTTCGGCGGCACCGCTGTGCTCATCATGGTCGGCGTCGGTCTGGAGACCGTGAAGCAGATCGAGAGCCAACTCATGCAGCGGAACTACGAAGGGTTCCTGCGGTAGATGAGACTCGTTCTGGTTGGCCCGCCGGGCGCGGGCAAGGGCACACAGGCGGAGTTCGTCGCCGCGCACCTCTCGGTGCCGAAGATCTCGACCGGTGACATCTTCCGGGCGAACGTCTCCCAGGGCACGCCGCTGGGCGTCGAGGCCAAGCGGTACATGGACGCCGGCAAGCTGGTTCCGGACGAGGTCACCATCAACATGGTGCGGGACCGGCTCGCCGAGCCGGACGCGAGCGAGGGCTTCCTGCTCGACGGCTTCCCGCGGACCACTCCGCAGGCCGCCGCGCTGGACAAGCTCCTCGCCGACCTCGGCACCGCGCTGGACCTGGTGCTGGAGCTGGTCGTCGACGACGACGAGGTGATCCGGCGGCTGTCCGGCCGGCGCACCTGCCGCGGCTGCGGCAAGATCTGGCACGTCGAATTCGACTCGCCGAGCCGGGAGGGCGTCTGCGACCGCTGCGGCGCCGAGCTGTTCCAGCGCGACGACGACAAGCCGGAGACCATCGCCGCCCGGCTGCGGGAGTACGCCGAGAAGACCGCGCCGCTCGTGGACTACTACGGCGCCCAGGGCAAGCTGGTCGGCATCGACGCGACCGGCCCGGTGGAGGACGTCACCGTCCGCGCCATCGACGCGCTGCGCTCGTACGGCGGCTGAGGTCCCACCCGCCACCCGGCGGATAGAGTGCGAACAGCGGGGTACGTGCGACGTGCCCCGCTGCTCCGCGTACGCGTGACGAAAGGTAACCACCACCATGCGCCGTCCCCAGCTGGACATCCAGCTGAAGACCCCCGAGCAGATCGAGCTGATGCGGGCCGCCGGTCTGGTCGTCGCCCGTGCCCTGCGCCGGATGCGGGAGGCGGTGGCGCCGGGCGTGTCGACGGCCGACCTGGACGCGATCGCCGAGTCGACCATCCGCGAGGCGGGCGCCGTGCCGTCGTTCAAGGGCTACCACGGCTTCCCGGCGTCGATCTGCTCCTCGGTCAACCGGCAGGTGGTGCACGCCATCCCGTCGGCCGAGCAGGTGCTGCGCGAGGGCGACCTGATCTCGATCGACTGTGGCGCGGTGCTGGACGGCTGGCACGGCGACGCGGCGGTCACGGTGCCGGTCGGCGAGGTCGACCCGGCGCTGCTGAGGATGACGGCGGTGGCCGAGGACGCCATGTGGGCCGGGATCGCCGCCGCGGCGCGCGGTGCGGCCTCCGGCAAGGGCCGGCTCACCGACATCTCCCACGCGGTCGAGACGGCGGTCCGCAAGGGCGGCCGGTACGGCATCGTCGACGGCTACGGCGGCCACGGCATCGGCACCGAGATGCACCAGGACCCGCACGTGCTCAACCACGGGCGTCCCGGTAAGGGGCCGCGCCTGGTGCCGGGCCTGGCGCTCGCGATCGAGCCGATGATCACGATGGGCTCGCCGCGTACCGTCGAGCTGTCCGACGGCTGGACCGTGGTGACCCGGGACGGGTCGATGGCGGTGCACGTCGAGCACTCGATGGCGCTGCTGGACGACGGCGTGTGGGTGCTGACCGCCGAGGACGGCGGACGGGCCCGCCTGGGCGACCTGGTGACCAAGCGGCAGACGTCGGTGGACTCCCCGGCCTGATCGGGGCCCCGGCCGCGCCGGATGACCGGCCACGTCGTGCCGGGCTGGCGATCGGGTGACATGCTTGCTCCCATGGAGGAGCGCAACCGCATGCGGGCGGCCGACGCGGACCGTGAGGCCACCGCGGAGCGACTCCGGGCGGCGTTGAACGAGGGCCGGCTCGACCTGCACGAGTACGACGACCGGCTGCGCCGGGCGTACGGGTCGAAGACCTACGGCGAGCTGGACGAGCTGCTGACCGACCTGCCCGGCGCCGGCCCGGCCGGGCGCCCCCTGCCGGCGCCTCGTGCGGCCGGGGAGGGCGGGGTCGCGGTCCCGGGCACGGAGGCCGTGAGCGGGGCGCGCAGCGCCTGGCTGCTGGGGGTCTGGGGGCCGTGGCTCAAGGTGGCCCTGATCCTCACCGCGATCTGGTTCGTCTCCCAGCTGGCTGAGGGCGAGTTCGAGTTCGACGACTACTGGCCGCTCTGGGTGCTCGGCCCGTGGGGCGCCGTGTTGCTCTACCAGACCGCGCAGGGGCTGGCCACCGGAGCGCCGGAGAAGGACGCCGAACGCCGGCGGCGCAAGCAGGTCGAGCGGGAAGCCCGCCGGCGGGCGAAGCGCGAGCTTCCGGAGACGTGACCTGCGTCATATCCGAGCCGTCCGGGTGACTGTCGCGCCGGTCGGTTTGGCGAGCACGTACGGGTCGGCGTACACTTTCTGATCGGCGCACAGCGTCCACTCCGCCATGCCCACCCTGCGCTTCGGTGGGAGTCGGAGCCGCGGCTGGCGCGGGTTTCCTGATCTTGGTCAGTTCACCCGTGTAAGACGTTGTGGGCCGTCCGGAGTAACCGACGTCAGGACAGCGGAGGACATGCCGAAAAAAGACGGAGCCATCGAGATCGAGGGTCGGGTCATCGAGCCCCTGCCGAACGCCATGTTCCGGGTGGAGCTCGCGAACGGTCACAAGGTGCTGGCTCACATCAGCGGCAAGATGCGGCAGCACTACATCCGCATCCTGCCGGAGGACCGGGTCGTCGTCGAACTCTCGCCGTACGACCTGACCCGCGGGCGCATCGTCTACCGCTACAAGTAAGCCTGACGGCGGCCGGGACGTTTCCGTGTCCGTCTTCGACGTCCGGGTCGCGCTGTGTCGTGGGTCCGGGCCAGATGGGAAGTAAGGCAACCGTGAAGGTCAAGCCGAGCGTCAAGAGGATCTGCAACAAGTGCCGGGTGATCCGCCGGCACGGCCGGGTCATGGTCATCTGCACCGACCCGCGCCACAAGCAGCGCCAGGGCTGACGCCCCACACATCACCAGCTCGTCTCAGCCGCGGTCGGGTGCGCAGCGCGTACCCCCTCGTGGTTGACCCCCGGTCGGAGGCCGGGGCCCGCTCGGGCAGCGACCGATCCCGGTCGCCGGCGTTCTTGACGCCGGAAGGACAGGGACGGCCGGTAGCGGGGTGGGACGGGTCCACACCTCCGCCACAACATCACGAGGAGTACGCCCGCACATGGCACGTCTAGTCGGCGTGGATCTCCCCCGCGAGAAGCGGATGGAGATCGCGCTCACCTACATCTTCGGGGTCGGTCGCACCCGCGCCCTGGAGACGCTCGCCGCGACCGGCATCTCGCCGGACAAGCGCGTTCGGGACCTCACGGACGAGGAGCTCGTCGAGCTCCGGAACCACATCGAGGGCAACTACAAGGTTGAAGGCGACCTGCGCCGCGAGGTCGCCGCTGACATCCGCCGCAAGGTCGAGATCGGCTGCTACGCCGGTATCCGGCACCGCCGCGGTCTGCCCGTGCGTGGCCAGCGCACCAGGACCAACGCGCGGACCCGGAAGGGCCCGAAGCGGACCGTGGCCGGCAAGAAGAAGCCCGGCAAGAAGTAACTAGGAGCGCACAGACTTATGCCACCGAAGGCTCGTGCCGGAGCCGCCGTCAAGAAGGTCCGGCGCAAGGAACGCAAGAACGTCGCCCACGGGCAGGCGCACATCAAGAGCACCTTCAACAACACCATCGTGTCCATCACGGACCCGACCGGTGCGGTCATCTCCTGGGCCTCCTCCGGCCAGGTGGGCTTCAAGGGCTCCCGCAAGTCGACTCCGTTCGCCGCGCAGCTCGCCGCCGAGGCCGCCGCGCGTCGCGCGATGGAGCACGGCATGCGCAAGGTCGACGTGTTCGTCAAGGGCCCCGGCTCCGGCCGGGAGACCGCCATCCGTTCGCTGCAGGCAGTCGGCCTCGAGGTCGGGCAGATCTCCGACGTCACGCCGCAGCCGCACAACGGGTGCCGTCCGCCGAAGCGTCGCCGGGTCTGAGAGGTTAGAGAGAGATGGCTCGTTACACCGGTGCTGACTGCCGCCGTTGCCGGCGGGAGAAGATGAAGCTGTTCCTCAAGGGCAGCAAGTGCGATGGTCCGAAGTGCCCGTTCGAGTCCCGGCCGTTCCCGCCCGGGCAGCACGGCCGCGGCCGCACGAAGGAGACGGAGTACCTGCTCCAGCTCCGTGAGAAGCAGAAGGCCCGTCGTGTCTACGGCGTGCTGGAGAAGCAGTTCCGCGGCTACTACGAAGAGGCCGTGAGCAAGGAGGCCAAGACCGGCGAGGTCCTGCTGCAGATCCTTGAGTCGCGGCTGGACAACGTGGTCTACCGGGCCGGCTACGCCAAGTCCCGGGACATGGCCCGTCAGCTGGTCAAGCACGGCCACTTCACGGTGAACGGCAAGAAGGTCGACATCCCGTCGTACCGCGTCAAGGAGCACGACATCATCGAGGTGCGTGCCAAGAGCAAGGAGCTTACCCCGTTCCTCGTGGCGCAGGGTGAGGCCGGCTCGCGGACCGTTCCGGCGTGGCTGGAGGCGATCCCGAGCCAGATGAAGATCCTCGTGCACTCGCTCCCGGCCCGCCAGGTGATCGACACCCAGGTCCAGGAGCAGCTGATCGTCGAGCTCTACTCCAAGTAAGGGCTCGTTGCGGTGGCCCGTCCTCCGGGGCGGGCCACCGGAACAGTTGTGTCGTGGGCGTCAAATAGCGGGCGCCCCGGAAGAGAAGAGAAAAGATGCTCATCAGCCAGCGACCGTCTCTCTCCGAAGAGTCGATCAACGAGACCCGCTCCCGGTTCACCATCGAGCCGCTGGAGCCCGGCTTCGGCTACACGCTGGGCAACTCGCTGCGGCGTACGCTGCTGTCCTCGATCCCGGGTGCGGCGGTCACCTCGATCAAGATCGACGGTGTGCTGCACGAGTTCACCACGATCCCCGGCGTCAAGGAGGACGTGGTCGAGCTCGTCATGAACATCAAGGAGCTGTGCGTCAGCTCCGAGCACGACGAGCCGGTCAGCATGTACCTGCGCAAGCAGGGCCCGGGCGACGTGACCGCCGGTGACATCCAGCCCCCGGCCGGTGTCTCGGTGCACAACCCGGACCTGAAGCTCGCCACCCTCAACGGCAAGGGCCGGCTCGACATGGAGCTGACCGTCGAGCGGGGTCGCGGCTACGTCACCGCGGCGCAGAACAAGCAGGCGGGCGCCGAGATCGGCCGGATCCCGGTCGACTCGATCTACTCGCCGGTGCTCAAGGTGACGTACCGGGTCGAGGCGACCCGTGTCGAGCAGCGGACCGACTTCGACCGGCTCATCATCGACGTCGAGACCAAGCCGTCGATGGGCCCGCGTACCGCGCTGGCCTCGGCCGGTTCGACGCTGGTGGAGCTGTTCGGGCTGGCCCGGGAGCTGGACGAGACCGCCGAGGGCATCGACATCGGGCCGTCCCCGCAGGACGCCCAGCTGGCGGCGGACCTGGCCCTGCCGATCGAGGAGCTGGACCTCACCGTCCGCTCCTACAACTGCCTCAAGCGCGAGGGCATCAACTCCGTTGGTGAGCTCATCGGGCGTACCGAGGCCGACCTCCTCGACATCCGCAACTTCGGTCAGAAGTCGATCGACGAGGTCAAGATGAAGCTCGCCGGGATGGGCCTGGGGCTGAAGGACTCGGCTCCGAACTTCGACCCGGCGCACGTCGTGGACGCCTTCGGCGAGGCGGACTACGACACCGACGACTACCGCGAGACCGAGCAGCTCTAGTCCGCGCTGCCGCCACACCTGAGGAGCACCAAGCATGCCCACGCCCACCAAGGGCCCCCGCCTCGGCGGCAGCCCCGCGCACGAGCGGCTGATGCTGGCCAACCTGGCCACCGCGCTGTTCCAGCACGGCAAGATCCAGACCACCGAGACGAAGGCCCGGCGGCTGCGTCCGCTGGCCGAGCAGCTCATCACCAAGGCCAAGCGCGGCGACCTCGCCTCGCGCCGCCGCGTGCTGGGCGTCGTCAAGGACAAGGACGTGGTCTACGCCCTGTTCGACCAGATCGCGCCCCGGTACGCCAACCGCAACGGTGGCTACACCCGGATCGTGAAGACCGGTCCGCGCAAGGGTGACGCCGCTCCGATGGCGATCATCGAGCTGGTGGAGGAGCTTCAGGTCGCCGAGCCGAAGGCGAACAAGAAGACCGCCGCCCGCAAGGCCGCCCAGCAGGACAAGGTCGAGGCCCTGGCCCCGGCCGAGGAGACCCCGCGCTCCAGCGCCGGTGACCAGGACGCCGAGGCGCCGGTCTCCGCGTCGGGTGACACCGCCGCCGCCCGTGAGGACAGCGACGAGGCCACCGAGAACGACAAGGCCTGACATCAGGCTCGACCGGGCCCGGCATCCCCTCGGGGGTGCCGGGCCCGTCGCCGTCGACAGGAGGTACGAGGTGGACGAGCGGACCCGGCTGCGGCTGGACGTCTCGTACGACGGCACCGACTTCTCCGGCTGGGCGCCCCAGCCGACCCGGCGCACCGTCGCGGGTGTGCTCATGCAGACGCTGGACCTGGTGCTCGGCGCGGGCACGGTCACCGGCCTGACGGTGGCCGGGCGTACCGACGCCGGGGTGCACGCCACCGGGCAGGTCTGCCACCTCGACCTGCCGACTCCCGTGTGGCGGGAGCACGAGGGGCGGCTGCTGCGCCGGCTGGCCCGGCTCCTGCCGCCTGACGCCCGGGTACGCGCGATGACCGAGGTGCCCGCCGACTTCGACGCCCGGTTCTCGGCCACGTTCCGGCGCTACGAGTACCGGGTCACCGACGCCCCGTGGGGCGCCGAGCCGCTGCGCCGCGGGGACACCCTGGCCTGGCCGAAGCCGCTGGACCTGGCGGCCCTGAACGCCGCCGCCGCCGGGCTGGTGGGCGAGCACGACTTCGCCGCGTACTGCCGGCGCAAGGAGAACGCCACCACGCTGCGCGAGGTGACCCGGCTGGACTGGCGGCGCGACCCGGACGGGATCCTGGTCGCCACCGTGCAGGCCGACGCGTTCTGCCAGAACATGGTGCGCAGCCTGGTCGGGGCGATGCTGGTGGCCGGTGACGGGCGGCGGCCGGTGCAGTGGCCGGCCGGTCTGCTGACCCGGCGTGAGCGCTCCAGCGAGGTGACAGTGGCGCCGGCGCACGGGCTCGCCCTGGTCGCTGTGGGCTACCCGGCCGACCCGGCCGAGTACGCCCGCCGCGCCGAGGAGACCCGCCGGTTGCGGGTGCCGGTGGCCGAGGGCTGAGCGCGGCTCAGTCCGTGCCCAGCTGACCGGCGCTGTCCCCGGCCGATTCGGCGTCGGGCTGCCCGGCCGTTCCGGCCGCCGCGCGACGGTCCAGCACACCCCGGTTGAGGTGCAGCTCGACCATGTCGTACATGATCTCGCGGGCGGTCGCGTCGTCGCTCCCAATACGTTCCCCGTCGGCGCGGGTGACCAGGCAGTAGGCGACGTAGTGTCCGCGTACCTGCCAGGCGACCCGGGCCGCGGCCCGTTCCACCGCCTCGGTGTCGTCGCCGGCCGCCATGCCGCGGAACCGTCCCTGGCGCGCGTCGAGCAGCGGCCGGATGCGGTCGCGTACGCGCTGGGCGGTGGCCACGTCGGTGAGGTTGAACAGACCGGCGGTGATCAGGTGGTCGCCGTCGGCGGAGCGGAGCGTGCCCCGCACGACCTGGTTGCAGCCGAGCCGGACCAGCAGGTCGGCGATCTCGCCGGTGGCCGCGACCTGGCACTTCGTGCTGGCCTGGGTCTTCAGCACCCGGTACGCGGGCTTCCCGTCGGTGACCACCAGATCCTTCGTCGGGAAGACCTCCTTGGCGGTGAGCGACGCCTGGTCGGTGTCCCGGGAGTCCAGGTCGGTGGCACCGGACGGGGTGCTGGACTCGGTCGGCTGCGGGGTCGGCCGGCCGGCCGGGGGCGTGGCGGTGCGTTCGTCGAGCAGGGCCGCGACTGCCAGCCCGGTGAGCGAGAGCAGCAGCAGGACGGCGGCACCGCCGACGAGCGTCTGCCAGAACCGGCCGCCGCCGCGGCGCTCGGCGCGCCGGGTCCGGGGCAGCTCGGAGACGTCGGCGGCGCGGGCGGTGGGGCTGGCCGGGATCGGCACTGTCGGCCGGTTCACCGCCGCCGGTACGGGTGCGGGCATGGGCGGCGCGGGCTGCGGCACCGGGGAGGGTTCCCGTGGTGGCGCGGGCCGTCCGGGTGTCGGCGCCGGGGCCGGTGGTGCCGGAACGGGTGCGCGGGCGTCGTCCGCCACCGCCTGCCCGTCGGGGTCGGCCTGCTCGGCCGCGCCGGCCGCCGGCAGCGCCGGTTGCGGGCGCGGCGGCGGGGGCAGCGACGGCGTGGGGAAGCGGGAGCGTGACGGACCCGCGGGCGGAGGCGTGGCTGCGGGCCCGTTCGGGGCCGACCCGGGCTTCGGGTACTCCAGGAAGGCGTCCTCATCGGACTCGTACCGGTACACCATGTGGCATAGAGTAGGACTGATTGTCCCTTTCAGGGGTAATATCGGGAAATTCTGGCGGAGTGGCGTGCGACCCCGCCCGTGACACCGTCGCCGGAACCCCTGCGGCCCGGTGCGAGAATGCGGGCGTGACCGGCGACCACTACTTCACAGCTGAGCCCTCGACCCCGGCCCGCCCCCGCGAGGTCGAGTTCACAGTCGCCGGGCGCGACTACACGCTCGCCTCGGCCGGCGGCGTCTTCTCCGCCGCCCGGCTCGACCCGGGCACCGCCGTCCTGCTGCGCAAGGCCGACCTGCCGGCCGCCGACGTCACCGGCGCGCTGCTCGACATCGGCTGCGGCTTCGGCCCGATCACCTGCGTCCTCGCCACTGTCGCGCCGAACGCCACCGTCTGGGCCGTGGACGTCAACGAGCGCGCCCGCGCCCTGACCACCGACAACGCGGCAAGGGTCGGCGCCGCCGACCGGGTACGCGCCGTCGCGCCCGACGAACTGCCGGACGACGTCACGTTCGCCCAGATCTGGTCCAACCCGCCGATCCACATCGGCAAACCGGAACTGCACGGCCTGCTGCTGCGCTGGCTGCCCCGCCTCGCCCCGGACGGCGTGGCCTGGCTGGTCGTCGCCCGGCACCTCGGCGGCGACTCGCTGCACCGCTGGCTGGTCGAGCAGGGCTGGCCCGTCGAGCGGCACGCCAGCCAGAAGGGCTACCGGGTGCTGCGGGTCACCCGGTAATCCGGTGTCGTCCACCGACCCGGCTCGGGCAGGATGCCCGCGTGGGATACGTGGACGTGGCAGGAGCGGGGCACATCCTCCCGGACGGGCGTGAGCTGTTCAGCGACGTGTCGTTCCGGGTCGGTGAGGGTGCCAAGGTGGCGCTGGTCGGCCCGAACGGCGCCGGCAAGACCACGCTGCTGCGGATGGTCGCCGGTGACCTGCCGGTGAAGACCGGCGCGATCGCCCGCTCCGGTGGGCTGGGCGTGATGCGGCAGTTCATCGGCATGATCGGCGACGAGTCCACGCTCGCCGACCTCGCCTTGTCGCTGGCGCCGCCGGCGCTGCGCGACGCCGGGCGGCGGCTCGCCGAGACCGAGGCGGCCATGCGGGCGGCCGAGGTCCGCGGCAAGTACAGCTCCGCCGCCGCCAAGACCCAGCTCGCGTACGCCGAGGCGCTCGCCGCCTGGGGCGAGACCGGCGGGTACGACGCGGAGGTCCTCTTCGACACCGTCGCCACCATCGTGCTGGACCTGTCCTGGGACAGCGCCCGGGACCGGCCGGTCCGCACGCTCTCCGGCGGCCAGCAGAAACGCTTCGCGCTGGAACTGCTGCTGCGCGGCCCCGACGAGGTGCTGCTGCTCGACGAGCCGGACAACTTCCTCGACGTACCCGGCAAACGCTGGCTGGAGGCGCGGCTGCGCGAGTCGGGCAAATCCGTGCTCTACGTCTCGCACGACCGGGAACTGCTGGCGCAGACCGCCGACCGGGTCGTCGCGGTGGAGGGCGGCAGCGCCTGGGTGCACCCGGGCGGCTTCGCGAGCTGGCACTCCGCGCGGGTGGCCCGGCACGCCCGCCTCGACGAGCTGCGCAAGCGCTGGGACGAGGAACACCAGAAGCTGCGCGAGCTGATGCTGATGTACAAGCAGAAGGCCGCGTACAACGACGGGATGGCGTCCCGCTACCAGGCCGCGCAGACCCGGTTGCGCAAGTTCGAGGAGGCCGGGCCGCCGCCCGTACCCCCGAAGGACCAGGACATCCGGATGCGCCTGACCGGCGGGCGGACCGGCAAGCGCGCGGTGATCGCCGAGCAGTTGGAGCTGGACGGCCTGACGTACCCGTTCGACCTGGAACTCTGGTACGGCGACCGGGTCGCGGTGCTCGGCGCGAACGGCACCGGCAAGTCGCACTTCCTGCGCCTGCTGGCCCGCGGCGGCACCGACCCCGAGCCGGGCAACACCCCCGTCGACGGCGCCGGCGCGCTCGCACCCGTCGCCCACGGCGGCGTGGTGCGGCTCGGCGCGCGGGTGCGGCCCGGGCACTTCTCGCAGACCCACGACCGGCCGGAATTGATGGCGAAGACGCTCGTCGAGGTGCTGTGGCGCGGCGACGACCACCGCGCCGGCATGGACCGGCACGCGGCCATGGCGGCGCTGTCCCGGTACGAGCTCGCCGGCCAGGGCGACCAGCGGTTCGGCACGCTCTCCGGCGGGCAGCAGGCCCGGTTCCTGGTGCTGCTGCTGGAGCTGTCCGGGGCCACGCTGCTGCTGCTCGACGAGCCCACCGACAACCTCGACCTGGCCTCGGCCGAGGCGCTGGAGGCCGGACTGACCGCGTTCGAGGGGACTGTGGTCGCTGTCACCCACGACAGGTGGTTCACCCGTACCTTCGACCGGTTCGTGCTGTTCCGCGGCGACGGCGACGTGGTGGAGACGCCCGAGCCGGTCTGGGACGTGGGGTGATCGACCAGGACGTGGTCGACCGGCTGTGCGCGGTCGACGGGGTGCTCGCGGTGGCGCTCGGCGGCAGCCGCGCCCGCGGCGACCACCGGCCCGACTCCGACTGGGACCTGGGCCTCTACTACCGGGGTACGCCCGACCTGGCCGGGCTGCGCGCGGTGGCCGCCTCCATCGCCGACGGGCCGGTGGACCTCACCGCACCGGGCGGCTGGGGACCGTGGGTCGACGGGGGCGGCTGGCTGCGCGTCGGCGGGGTCGCGGTGGACTGGATCTATCGCGACCTGGACCGGGTGCACCGGGTCTGGGCGGACTGCCGGGCCGGCCGCTACACGGTCGAGGCGCAGGCCGGGCATCCGCTCGGCTTCTACTCGCACGCGTACGCCGGGGAGGTGGCGCTCGGGCGGGTGCTCGGCGACCCGACCGGCGAACTGACCGCGCTGCGAGTCGAGACCGTCGACTACCCGCCCGCGCTCGGCGCCGCGCTGGTCGCCGGCGGCTGGGAGACCGGGCTGCTGCTCGACGGCGCGGCGAAGGGCGCGGCAGGGGGCGACGCCGGCTACGTGGCCGGCTGCCTGTTCCGGGTGGTCGGCGTGCTGGTCCACGCGCTGCACGGCCGGGCCGGACGGTGGCTCGTCAACGAGAAGGGCATGATCGCGTCCGCCGGGCGCCTGCCCGGTGCGCCGCCGGACTTCGCCGAGCGGGCGCAGGCACTGCTGGGCGCGGTGGGGCGTACCCCTGAGGAACTGGCGGCGACGATCGGTGCCGCCCGGATGCTGGCCGACCAGGTGCTGCCGCTGCCCGGATGACACCCGGGCAGCGGGCATAGGGTGGATCTCGTGAGTGAGATGACCTATCGCCGGCTGGGCGACTCCGGGCTCGTGGTGTCAGTGGTCGGTATCGGCTGCAACAACTTCGGCCGCAAACTCGACAGCGACGGCACCCGGGCGGTGGTGGACGCCGCGCTCGACGCCGGGATCAACTTCTTCGACACCGCCGACATCTACGGCGAGCCGCAGGGCGCCTCCGAGGAACTGCTCGGCCAGGCGCTCAAGGGCCGCCGCGACGACGTGGTGGTGGCCACCAAGTTCGGCATGGACATGCACGGCGCGAACGGGCCGGACCACGGCGCCCGGGGCGGCCGCCGCTACATCGCCCGCGCGGTCGAGGCGTCGCTGCGCCGGCTCGGCACCGACCACATCGACCTGTACCAGATGCACGAGCCCGACCCGGGCACCCCGATCGACGAGACGCTCGCCGCGCTGGACGACCTGGTGACCGCCGGCAAGGTGCGCTACCTGGGCAACTCCAACTTCGCCGGCTGGCAGATCGCCGACGCCGACTGGACCGCGTCGTCGCAGGGGCGTACCCGGTTCATCTCCGCGCAGAACCACTACTCGCTGGTGGAGCGCGGGGTGGAGGACGAGGTGATCCCCGCCTGCGAGCGGTTCGGCCTCGGCATGCTGCCGTTCTTCCCGCTCGCCAACGGGCTGCTCACCGGCAAGTACAAGCGCGGCGAGGCGCCCCCGGCGGGCAGCCGCCTGGCCGGTGGCGGCCGGTACGCCGAGCGGCTGGCCGCCGCGCGCTGGGACGTCATCGAGGCGATCGAGGCGTACGCGGCCGAGCGCGGCATCAGCATGCTCCAGGTGGCGATCGGCGGCCTGGCGGCCCGTCCCGCCGTGACGTCGGTGATCGCCGGCGCCACCACTCCCGACCAGGTGAAGGCCAATGCCGAAGCCGGGACGTGGCAGCCGTCCGACGAGGACCTGACCGCCTTGGACGCCATCCTCTGACCGTCCCTGCCGGTACATACGCGCCCGCTCGCGCGTCGGGGGTGCGCTCGCTCGTCGGCGTGCGAGCGTCGGGGCTTGCCCCGCGCGGCGTGCGCCCACCGTGGCCCGCCCGCCCGCCCGCCCGCGCGCGGAGGCACCCGTGGCGTTCCACTCAGGGGCAGCGCTCACGATGAGTGGAACGGTATGGGTGTCAAGAGGGCCCACAGACACCCACGGCGTTCCACTCGTCGCCAGATTCAGTCGCGAGTGGAACGCCATAAGTGTCTGTGGGCGGCCTCCTGACGCCCGTGGTGTCTTGGGCGTCCCGGCCCGGCCCGGCCAGGTGGCGGGTGGCGGCCGGGGGCGCGGCGGGGCGAGACTCGGGGCTGTGGGGCTGTGGGGCTGTGGGGCTGTGGGGCTGTGGGGCTGCGGGCTGCGAGCCGGGGTGCGGGGGGCTGCGGGTGCGGATCAGTGGTTTGCCGCGGCGGCGCGACGTTCTGCCAGGGCCTGGCGCACCAGGGCGACAGTGGCGTCGGGCCGGCGTAGCACGTCGTCGACGGTGAACCGGAGCACGACCCACCCGGCCGCGCGGAGCGCGTTCAGGCGCGCCACGTCCCGCCGGAAGTGAGCCCGTTCCCGGTGGTGGTCGCCGTCGTACTCGACCGCGAGGCGGAGAGCCGGCCAGGCCAGGTCCACCCGGGCCACGAAGCGTCCGCCGGCGCGCACCTCGTGCTGGGCGGTCAGCGGGCCGAGACCGGCGTCGAGGAGGAGCAGCCGCAGCCGCGTCTCCATCGGGGACTCGCTCAACGGCTCGGCCATCGTCAGTACCTCGCGCAGCAGCGGAGCGCCCGGCCAACCCGGCCGGTCGGCGGCGTAGGCCCGCAGGACGGGCAGCTTCACGACCCGGCGACGCAGCAGCGCGTCGACGGCGACCAGCGCCTCGGCGAGTGAGCCCTGCCGGCCCAGGTCGAACGCGGTACGCAGCGGGGTCGTGACCGGCAGCCCCGCGAACCGGGTGCGGTCCGACTCGGGCAGGGGCGACCGGGTCACCAGCAGCCGTGGATGAGGACGCATGCGGGCCGGGCTCGGCAGCAGCACGGTGACCGGCGCGTCGCGGCTGAGCACGTCCGTGCCGAACAGCCAGGCGGCGCTGCGTCCCGCCAGTGCGGCACCCGGCGGCAGGCGCAACGCCACCGCCTCGCACCACATCCGGTGGTCGTCGGCGCGGTGTCCGTCCCGGTGCACGTACACGTCCGGCAGCAGGCGGATCCAGGTCGGCCCGCGCAGCATCGTCCAGGTGAGCAGTCCTTCGGAGACGGCATGGCTGCCCCGGAACGGCAGGATCGCCAGGCGGCGCGGGACACGGGCGGGAACGGACATCCCGGCAGCGTGTCGTGACGAGACGATCACCTGTTGCCCCGGTACGGCATGTGAACGGTTCCTGGGAAAAACCTCACCCGGGGTTCCGTACGGGCGGGAGGCGTCGTACGGTAGGCCGCAAGTGACCCACGGGAGCCCGGTGCGGACCGGGCTGAGAGGGGGGCTGGGAGCCCCCGACCGTCGAACCTGATCCGGGTAATGCCGGCGCAGGGAGGAGCGTTGCCGTGCTGTCCCTGGGACGACTGCATCTCATCACCGACACCCGGCCGGGGCGTGACCCGCTCGCCGTGCTGCGTGCCGCCCTGCCCGTGGCGGGCGCCGAACTCGTCGTGCAGGTGCGCGTGGAGGACGACGCCACCGACCGGGAGGCGTACGAGCTGGCGTGCCGGGTGACCGAGGCGTGCCGGCCGTACGGGGCACAGTGCCTGGTCAACGACCGGCTGCACGTGGCGCTCGCGGTGGACGCCGCCGGGGGCCACGTCGGCGCGGACGATCTGCCGGTCGCAGCCGCGCGCTGCGTGCTCGGCCCGGACGCGGTGCTCGGCGCGACCGCCCGGGAGCCGGTGAGCGCCCGTACGGCCGTGGATGCGGGCGCGAGCTACCTGGGCGTGGGCCCGTGCCACGTCACCACCACCAAGTCCGGCCTGCCGGACCCGATCGGCCCCGAGGGGATACGCGCGGTCGCCGAGGCGGTCAGCGTCCCGGTGATCGCGATCGGTGGGGTGACGGCCGCGAGCGTGCCGGCGCTGCGGGCCGCCGGGGCGTACGGGGTGGCGGTGGTCGGCGCGCTCAGCCTGGCTGCCGATCCGGCGCACGCCACCGCCGAGCTGCTGCGGGCGCTGACGTGTTAAGAGGGGGCCCTTCCTCTACCGGAGGCGTTAACAGGGGGCCCTTCCTTACCGACGTGGCGGTGGTGGGCGCCGGGCCGGTGGGACTCGCGATCGCGTGGCGGTGCGCGCAGCGCGGACTGCGCGTGGTGGTGCACGACGACCGGCCCGGGTCGGGCGCCTCGTCGGTGGCCGCCGGGATGCTGTCGCCGGTCGCGGAGGCGTACTTCGGTGAGCACGAACTCACAGCGCTTCTCGTCGGGTCCGCCGCCCGCTGGCCCGGTTTCGCGGCCGAACTGGCCGGGGCGAGCGGCGTCGACCTCGGGTACCGCACCGAGGGCACGCTCGTCGTCGGGCTCACCGCCGACGACCTGGCCGAGGCGGGGCGGCTGTGGTCGTACCAACGGGGTCTGGGACTGCCGATCACGCCGCTGCGGCCCTCGGAGCTGCGCGACCGCGAGCCGGCGCTGGCACCGCGCGTGCGCGGCGGCGCGGTGGCCCCCGGCGACCACCAAGTGGATCCGCGACGGCTGGTCGCCGCGTTGCGCACTGCTGCGGAACGCGTCGGCGTGGAGCTGCGCCCGGCCCGCGTCGGCGCGCTGTCCGAGGTGGACGCCCGGGTCACTGTGGTCGCGGCCGGCTGCGGCGCGGCGAGCCTGACCGGCCTGCCGGTCCGGCCGGTCAAGGGCCAGGTGCTGCGGCTGCGCGCGCCGGGTGGCGGTCCGCCGGGCTTCCGGCACGTGATCCGGGGGTACGCGGACAGCGAGCCGGTCTACCTGGTGCCCCGGGACAGCGGTGAGGTCGTGGTCGGGGCGACTGTGGAGGAACGCGCGGACACCGAGGTCACCGCCGGTGGCGTGCTGACACTGCTGCGCGCCGCCGCGGAGCTGGTGCCGGAACTCGTCGAGTACGAGCTGGTGGAAGCCGTTGCCGGGCTGCGCCCCGGTACGCCCGACAACGCGCCGATCATCGGGCCGCTCCCCGGGCAGCCGGGCGTGCTCGCGGCGACCGGGCACCACAGGCACGGCATCGTGCTCACCCCGGTCACCGCCGACCTGGTCACCGAGCTGATCGTCACCGGCGAGCCGGATCCCGCGCTCGCCCCCTTCACCCCGGACCGCTTCGGGAAGGAGCGCACGTGGAACTGATCGTCAACGGCACCGGCCGGACGTTGCCCGAGGGCGTCACCGTCGCCGAGGTGGTCCGCACCGTCACCGACCGGAAGCGCGGGCTCGCCGTAGCGGTCAACGGCGAGGTGGTGCCACGCGGCGGCTGGTCGGCGAGCGTGCTGCGCGACGGCGACCGGGTCGAGGTACTCAGCGCCACCCAGGGCGGGTGAGCGGATGTCCACACTGGAGATCGGCGGGGTCGCGTTCGGCTCCCGGCTCATCCTCGGCACCGGCGGCGCGGCCAACCTGCACGTGCTGGAGCAGGCGATCCGCGCCTCCGGCACCGAGCTGGTGACGTTGGCGCTGCGCCGGGTGGACACCACGCCCGGCGGGTCGGGCGGCCTGCTCGACCTGGTGGAGCGCTGCGGCGTACGGCTGCTGCCGAACACGGCCGGCTGCCGCACCGCCGTGGAGGCGGTGAAGACGGCGCACCTGGCCCGGGAGGCGTTCGACACGGACTGGGTGAAGCTGGAGGTGATCGGCGACGAGCGCACGCTCCTGCCCGACGGGGTGGAGCTGCTGCGCGCCGCCGAGGAACTGGTGGCCGACGGGTTCACAGTGCTGCCGTACACCTCGGACGATCCCGTGCTGGCCCGGCGGCTGGCCGACGTGGGCTGCGCGGCGGTGATGCCGGCCGGGTCGCCGATCGGTTCCGGGCTGGGCATCGGCAACCCGCACCACATCCGGCTGATCCGGGCGGCTGTGGACGTGCCGGTGGTGCTCGACGCGGGCATCGGCACCGCCTCCGACGCGGCCCTGGCGATGGAGCTGGGCTGCGACGCGGTGCTGCTGGCCAGTGCCGTGACCCGGGCCGCCGACCCGGTGGCGATGGCCACGGCCATGCGGTACGCGGTCGAGGCCGGCCGCCTGGCGTACGGCGCGGGCCGCATCACCCGCCGCTTCCACGCCTTGCCGTCCACCCCCGACGAGGGACGGCCCGACCTGTGACCGCTCTACGCGTTGCGGATCCTGGTACGGAGGCGCCCGTGGAGGGGCGGCCGCGTACCAGGATCTACACCGGCCCGACCGGGGTCGTGCTGCTCACCGATCGGCGGGTCGCCAAGAGGGCTCTCGTCGACGTGGTCGCGGGGGCCGTCGGCGGGGGAGTGCGCTGGGTGGTGCTGCGGGAGAAGGACCTGCCCCGCGCCGAACGCCTCGCGCTCGCCGTCGAGCTGCGCGCGATCCTCGCCGAGGCAGGCGGCACGCTCGTCGTGGCCGGACCCGATCCGCTCGACGGGGACGCGGTGCACCTGCCCGCCGCCGGCCCGTACCCGCCGCCCGCAGTCGGACTGGTCGGCCGGTCCTGTCACGACACCGCCGAGATGGCCCGGCTCACCACCGAGCACTACGCCACGCTGTCCCCGGTCTACGAGACAAGAACCAAACCCGGCTACGGCCCGGCGTTACGGCCGACCGGGTTGCGCGAGCTGATCGCGGCAAGCAAGGTGCCCGTGCTGGCACTGGGCGGCATCGAAACCACAGCCCAGGTCACCGCATGCGTAGAGGCAGGCGCAACAGGAGTAGCAGTCCTGGGAGCCATCATGCGCGCCCAGGAGCCGCGAGAAACCGCCACCACGCTGGGCAGAGCTTTCGAGGAGGCGGCCACCCGTGTGGCGCGCACCCACCCCGCGCGATCCGACCAAGGCCCGCACGCGACAGGGCTGCGGCCGACCGTGCCCACGGAGGGATCAAGCCTGACCGCCCGGAGTGGGCACGGTCGGCTGCAGCCCCGACCGCAACCACTGTCGGCCGCAGCCGTCACAGCAACCACCGGAGAAGAGAACCAGTGACGCCGAAAACAGTTCTCAGCATCGCCGGCTCCGACTCCGGAGCAGGAGCGGGCATCCAGGCCGACCTCAAGACGTTCGCCGCGCTCGGGGCGTACGGCACCACAGTGCTCACCGCCGTCACCGCGCAGAGCACCCGGGGCGTGGACGCCGTCCTGCCCCTGCCGCCGCAGACAGTGCGCGACCAGATGGACAGCGTCCTCGGCGACTTCGACGTGCGCGCCGTGAAGACCGGCATGCTCGGCACCCCCGCGGTCGCCGACGCGGTGGCCGAGGCGGCCCGGGCCGGGCGGCTGCCGCACCTGGTCGTCGACCCGGTACTGGTCGCCACGAGCGGGCACCGGCTCGGCGTGGTGGAGGCGGTCGAGCGGCTGCTGCCGTACGCGGAAGTGGCGACACCGAACTGCGCGGAGGCCGCGGCCCTCACCGGAGGCCCGGTGGGCACCGTCGAGGAGATGGTCGCGGCGGCGGAGGCGCTGGCGGCGCGCGGCCCGGCGTTCGTGGTGGTGACCGGCGGCGACGTGGACGCCGACGGCGAGTCGGTGGACGTGCTCGCCGGCGGCGGGACGACCCGCCTGCTGCGCGCGCCCCGGGTGGACACCCGGCACAACCACGGCACCGGCTGTTCGTTCTCGGCCGCCGTCGCGGTCCGGCTCGCCGCGGGCGACGCGGTGCCGGTCGCGGTGGCGGCCGCCAAGGAGTACGTCACCCGCGCGCTGACCGGCGCGCGGACCTGGGAGCTGGGCGCGGGACGCGGCCCGCTGGACCACTTCGGCTGGTCCGCATGAGCGACAGGGAGGCTGTCATGCAGGCACGTCGCAAGGTGTACGTGGAAGGGTCACGCCCGGACGTCCGGGTGCCGTTCACCGAGGTGACGCTGGCCGGAGACAACCCTCCGGTACGGCTCTACGACACCTCCGGTCCCGGCTCCGACCCGGAGGTGGGGCTGCCCGCGCTGCGCGGAACGTGGATCGCCGAGCGCGGCGACGTGGCCCCGGTACGCGGCGCCGGCACGCCGCTGGCGGGTGTGGAGGGGAAGCGGCCGACGCAGCTCGCGTACGCCCGGGCCGGGATCGTCACTCCGGAGATGGAGTTCGTGGCGGTCCGGGAGTCGGTGGCGCCGGAGTTCGTCCGGGACGAGATCGCGGCCGGGCGGGCCGTGCTGCCGCTCAACGTCAACCACCCCGAGTGCGAGCCGGCCATCATCGGCAAGGCGTTCCTGGTGAAGGTCAACGCCAACATCGGCACCTCGGCTGTCACCTCGTCGGTGGCCGAGGAGGTGGAGAAGCTGACCTGGGCCACCCGGTGGGGCGCGGACACCGTGATGGACCTGTCCACCGGCAAGCGCATCCACGAGACCCGCGAGGCGATCGTGCGGAACGCGCCGGTGCCGATCGGCACGGTGCCGATCTACCAGGCGCTGGAGAAGGTCGGCGGCGACCCGGTGAAGCTGAGCTGGGAGGTGTTCCGCGAGACCGTCATCGAGCAGGCGGAGCAGGGCGTCGACTACATGACCGTGCACGCCGGGGTACTGCTGCCGTACGTGCCGCTGGCGGTGGACCGGATCACCGGGATCGTGTCCCGGGGCGGCTCGATCATGGCGGCCTGGTGCCTGGCGCACCACGAGGAGAACTTCCTCTACACGAACTTCCGGGAGCTGTGTTCGCTGCTCGCGAAGTACGACGTCACGTTCTCCCTCGGTGACGGCCTGCGCCCCGGTTCCATCGCGGACGCCAACGACGAGGCGCAGTTCGCCGAGCTGCGCACGCTCGGTGAGCTGACGAAGGTCGCCTGGGAGTACGACGTCCAGGTGATGATCGAAGGCCCCGGGCACGTGCCGATGCACAAGATCAAGGAGAACGTGGACCTCCAGCAGGAGTGGTGCCACGAGGCGCCGTTCTACACGCTCGGCCCGCTGACCACCGACGTCGCGCCCGCGTACGACCACATCACCTCCGCGATCGGCGCGGCGATGATCGGCATGTTCGGCACCGCGATGCTCTGCTACGTCACCCCGAAGGAGCACCTCGGGCTGCCCGACCGCGACGACGTGAAGGCGGGCGTGATCGCGTACAAGATCGCCGCGCACGCGGCCGACCTGGCCAAGGGGCACCCCGGCGCGCAGGCGTGGGACGACGCGCTGTCCAAGGCCCGGTTCGAGTTCCGCTGGGAGGACCAGTTCAACCTGGCGCTGGACCCGGAGACCGCGCGGGCGTACCACGACGCGACTCTGCCCGCCGAGCCGGCGAAGACCGCGCACTTCTGCTCGATGTGCGGGCCGAAGTTCTGCTCCATGAAGATCACCCAGGAGTTGAAGGACTACGCGGCGCGGGGCATGCGCGGCAAGTCGGAGGAGTTCGTCGCCTCCGGGTCACGGGTCTACCTGCCGCTGGCGTGAGCGAGGCCGGGGCGGGTCGCTTCCGGCCCGCCCCGGGCCGCCGTTCACTCGCGGTGGTGCCGCCCGGTACGCAGCGAGCGGGCGTCGTCGGCGTTGTCGTCCGAGGCGAGACCGGCGACCCAGTCCACGTACTCGTCGTCGGCCTCGGCACCTGGCTCGGCCGTCCGGTCGGCCGGCTCCGGGTCGCCCTTGGCCCGGTTGCGCCGGAACAGGCCGCGCCGGGTCTTCGGCTTCCCGCCGGACGCGTCGGCGTCGTCCGGTCCGGCGTGCCGCCCGCGCCGGGAGTCCGCCTCCGTCTCCGCGGCGGCGGCCTCGGGCAGCGCGGCACCCGCCTCGCCCGGTGCGGCGGTCGCCGCCTCGGGCCGGGCGACAGGTCTCCCCGCCTCCGGCCGGGCGAGCGGCCCCGCCGGGCGGGCGTTCGTGGCGAGCGCGTCCCATCCGGTGCTCGCGCCCGGCTCGGGCAGGCCACGGTGGCGGGGGCGCGGCGCCGGCTCGGCCGGGGCGGACGCCTCCGCGTCGTCCCGGGCCGGTGCGTCCGGTTCGGTGGTGGCGCGGTGCGGGCGGGCCGCCGGGGTGATCGGCCAGGCCGGGCGTACCTCGCCGGGCGCTCCGGTGACGTCCTCGAACATCGGGAACCTGGGCCGGGACGACGGGGTCGGCGCCGGGTCGTCGAAGAAGAAATTGCGTCCGGGACGCCCGGTCGGTGCGACATCCGCCGTGGGGGCATCGGTGCGGGGAGCCGGGCTGCTCGACGTCGTCAGCGGGGCGTCGGCCGGGCTGCTCGGCATCGTCGACCTGGCGTCGGCCTGCTCGATCGGCGTCGTCGGCGCGACGTCGGCCGGGCCGGAGCCGGGGGAGGCCGGGCCGGTGGCACGCGGTCCGGCCTTCGGGGCGCGGGGGCGCCGGGAGCGGGTGGAGCGGCCCGTGGCGCCGGTGTCTCCGGTGGCCTCGGCCGGTGGCGCGGCGGGGGTGTCGCTGTCCGCGTCGGCCGTGACCGGTCCGGCGAGCGCGCCGCTGTCAGTACGCGGGCCGGGGACGTGGCCCTCGGCGGTGCCGCCGGTGGCCGATGACGTGGCTTCCGAGGTGGTGCCCGCACCGGCGCTCGGGGAGGCGGCATCCGCTGGGCGGGGTGCTGTGGCGTCGGCGGGTGCCGTCGATCCGTCGGTGGTGCCGCTGGACCGGCTGGCGCGGGTACGGCGCGGCCGGGTCACCCGTGGCGTGGTCGCCGCCGCTTGCTGGGGCGGTTCCGGTGCGGCATCGTCCGTGCCGGCTGCCGAGCCGGTGCCCGAGGCGGCCTCGCTGTCCGGGACGCCGGTCGCCTGCCCGGACGTTGCTTCGGCAGGTTCGGAACCGGCAACGGCCCGGTCGGCGGTTCCTGCGCGGTCCGTGATGACCGCCTCGCCGGTGCCGCCCGCGTGGGCGGTGCCCATGTCCGTGCCCGGACCCGGGACCGGGACCGGGTCGGGGCGGCCCGCGGCGAGGACGTCGATGGCCGAGGTCCGGCGCCCCGGGGGCAGCAGACCCGGCATGGGCTGGCCGTGGCCCGTGTCGGCGACGGCCGGGCGCTCACCCGCCGGCCGTTCCGCAACGGCCGGCTGATCGACGGCGGGAAGATCCGCGAGGGCCGGCCGGCCGGTGGCGGGAAGATCGGTACCGGCCGGAGCCGTCGCCGTGGCCGAGCCGCCGGGCTCCGGCCAGTTCCAGTGCGCCGGCGCGGCGGCGCCGCTCGTCACCGGAGGCGCGGGCGGGGCGGCCGGGGCGCCCGGAGTGGACGAGTGCGGCAGCGGCGCGAGGATGTCGGTGGCCTCGACGGCGTCGGGGTCACCGGTGGCGGTGACCGGCCGGGGCAGCACTGTGGTGGCGGTCGAGCCGAGCGCACCGGCGATCACGGCGATCAGCGCGCCGTAGTAGGGCGCGACCTGGTAGCGGTCGGTCGCCGAGCCGGGACCGGCGGTCAGGTAGGCGAACGCGACGAGCACCGGGCCGGCCGCCCCGGCCGCGCCGCCCACCAGCGGCGGCCATCCGGCCCGGCGGGCGAGCACGCCGACCGCCCCGCCGGCCAGCAGCGTGAGCACCGGCAGCAGCAGCATGGACAGGCGTTGCGCCGCCTCCGGATCCAGCCAGGAGGGTTCGAGGACGCCGAGCCGTACCGTGGCCAGCGGCCGGCTGGACACGATCGTGGGCGCGACGGAGAGCAGCGCCATCAGCCAGACGATCCCGGCGGTGATCGCCACGCCCCAGCCGAACGGCGGCTTGAGCAGGACGGCGATCGCGGCGCCCGCTCCGACCACCGCGCCGAGGGCGGCGCAGATACCTGCGGCCCAGACCGGGTCGACGGATCCGCCCAGCTCGGCCGCGCGGGCCGGTTGCATGCACAGCGGGGCGACCACCGTCGCGCCCAGCGCGCTGACGCCGGCGATGGAGAGCAGTTCGGTGGTGCCGCCGGGACTGTCGTCGCGACGGGCGAAGCGCTCGGTGAGGACGGCTCCGGCGACCGTGGCGACAGCGGCGAACCAGCCCACCCAGACGAGCTGGGCGGGCCACCGGTTGACCGAGACGTCCACGAACGCGCCGTCGAGGCGTACGACTCCGAAGCCGTACGCGATCCCCAACTGGCCGGCCCCGGCCAGCACGCTCACCCCGAGCGCCGTGAGCAGCAGCCTGCCCCACGTCCGAAAGGCCATGTCGGGCACGTTACGGCCCGGTGCCCCCGATCGCCACCTTGCCGCCGCGCGGCGCGGCGAACCTGCCGGTGTGGCTACTTCAGCTCGACCAGGCGCGCGAGGTAGGTGGTGTCGCCGACGTTCGTCAGCATGTGCACCGCGCCCGGGTCGCGGTAGACCACGCCGCCGGTCGGCTCATCGGCGTCGATGGTGGTGCCGTCGATCGTCTGCACCACGTTCTTGGCGCCCTGGATCGCCACCACCAGGTACGGGTGGTCGTGGCGGTGCAGCGGCTGCCGCTCACCCGGCTCCAGCCGGATGTGCCAGACGCGTACGCGGTCGTTCTCGTACACGATCTCCTGGCCCACCGGGCCGAGTTCGAGGTCGGCGGAGAGTTCGGTCATCGTGGTCCGTCCAGTCGGGGGAGCACCTCGGCGGCGATGAGCTCCACGTGGTCGAGGTCGTCGAAGTCGATCAGGCGCAGGTGCACCCGGGTGGCCCCGATCGCGGCGAACTCGCCGATCCGGTCGACCAGCTGGGCGGGGGAGCCGACCACCGGGTCCTCCGGCGGCAGCGCGCTCGTGACGTGCAGCGGCGCGGCCCGGCGCTGCGCCTCGGCGTCGGTGCGTCCGATCGCCACCACGATGCCGGCGGAGAGCGTCAGGGGCGCGCGGCCGGAGGCGTCCCGCCCGGCGCGGTCGCACGCCTCCCGCACCCGCTCGTACGCGGCGGCGGTCTCGGCCACGCTCTTGAACGGCATGTTGAACTCGTCGGCGTAGCGGGCGGCCAGCTCGGGGGTGCGCTTCGGTCCCCGGCCGCCGACGATCACCGGCGGGCCGGGCTGCTGCACCGGCTTGGGCAGCGCGGGCGCGTCGACCAGCCGGTAGTGCTCACCGGTGAAGCTGTACGTCTCGTCGGACGGGGTGCGCCACAGCCCGGTGACGATCTCCAACTGCTCGGCGAGCCGGTCGAAGCGCTCGCTGACCGGCGGGAACGGGATGCCGTACGCGGTGTGCTCGCGCTCGTACCATCCGGCGCCGATGCCCAGCTCGACCCGGCCGCCGCTCATCCGGTCGACCTGGGCGACCATGACGGCGAGCGGCCCGGGAAGCCGGAACGTGGCGGACGTGACGAGCGTGCCGAGCCGGATCCGGGAGGTCTCCCGGGCCAGCGCGGCGAGCGTCAGCCAGGCGTCGGTGGGGCCGGGCAGCGCCGGCTCGTCCCCCATGGCCCGGTAGTGGTCGGCCCGGAAGAAGCCCTCGAAGCCGGTCTCCTCGACCAGCCGGGCGAACCGGAGCTGGTCGTCGTAGTCCGCACCGCGGTGGGGTTCGGTGAACACCGAGACCCGCATGGTCACCGGCCTCCCACGGGTACGCCGGGGGCGTCCCGCTCCATCAGCAGTTCGTGCAGCTCGGCGCTGATCCGCGCGACGTCTTCCAGGTGCTCGTGGCGGCCCAGCGTGCGCGGCCGGGGGACGTTCACCTCGACCACCTCGCGGATGCGGCCGGGGCGCGGGCTGAGCACGACGACCCGGTCGGCGAGCAGCACCGCCTCGTCGATCGAGTGGGTGACGAAGACGATCGTCGCCTTCGTCTCCATGTGCACCCGCTGGAGTTCGCCGGAGAGTTCCTCACGGGTGAGCGCGTCGAGCGCGGAGAACGGCTCGTCCATGAGCATCACCCGGGGCGAGCCGATCAGCGACCGGCACAGCGACACGCGCTGCTGCATGCCGCCGGACAGCTCGTGCGGGAGGCGCTTCTCGAAGCCGCCCAGCCCGGCCATCTCCAGCAACTGGCGGGCCCGGTCGCGGTGCTCGGCGCGGCGCCAGCCGAAGATCTCCACCGGCAGCAGCACGTTGTCCAGCACCGAGCGCCAGGGCAGCAGCGCCGGACGCTGGAACAGCATCGCCACGTCGCGGCGAGGCTTCGTGATCGGCGTACCGCCCACGGTGATCTCACCACCGGTGACCGGCAGCAGGCCGGCGATCATGCGCAGCAGCGTGGACTTGCCGCAGCCGGAGCGGCCGAGGACGGCGACGAACTCGCCTTCGGCGACGTCGAGGTCGATGCCGCGCAACGCCTCCACCCGCCCCGAACGGCCGTCGAAGGTGCGGGACACCCCGGACAGTCGGATCATCTTCCGCCGGCTCCCTTCCACGTCGTCCGAACGCGAGCCGGGCTAGCGTAGCGGACCGTGCTTATAGCACCGTCCGGGGTGGACGTCAGTCCGCTTTCCGTCACGCAACTTCGTTTCCGTTCCGCAACCGGGACGGCGGCGGCAGGTCATCTGGCTTCTCGTACGCTGTTGCGCGCGAAGAGTCCCCTCACGACGGTCCAGTCGGCCGAACCCACCTGCCGACCCCGTCGGACCCACGACCCGACCGGCGAAGAAGTCCTGGTCGGAAAGGACATGGTGCACTGATGAGAAGGCTGACCCGTACGGTCGCCGCCGCGGCTATGGCCACCGCCCTCGCCCTGGTGGGCGGCTGCAGCAGCGACTCGGAGAAGTCCGAGAGCGGCGGCGGCAACGGCGCGGCGCTGGAGAAGGTGACGTACCTCACCTCGTTCGGCAACTTCGGGCGTGACTCCTACGCCTGGGTGGCGAAGGACAAGGGCTTCTTCAAGGAGGCCGGTTTCGACGTCGACATCAAGCCCGGTCAGGGCACCGGCTCCGTGATCCAGACCATCACCGGCGGCCAGGCCGACTTCGGCCCGATCGACCTGACCGGTGGCATCCTTCAGCTCGGCAACGGCCAGGCGAAGGACTTCGTGGCGGTGGCCGCGATCCAGCAGCGCACCATGGCCGCCATCGTCACGGTCGAGGGCAAGAACATCGCCACGCCGAAGGACCTCGAAGGCAAGAAGCTCGCGGACACCCCGACGTCCGTCGTGCGCAACCTCTTCCCGACGTACGCCCGGCTCGCCGGCATCGACGGCAGCAAGGTGACCTGGGTCAACGGTGAGGCGCAGGGCCTGATCGGCATGCTCGGCTCGGGCTCGGTGGACGGCATCGGCCAGTTCGTCGTCGGCCAGCCGACGGTGGAGACGGTGACCAAGAAGAAGCCGGTCGTCCTGCCGTACAGCAACGTGATGCAGGACCTCTACGGCAACGCGCTGATCACCTCGTCGAAGATCGCCAAGGAGAAGCCGGAGATGGTGAAGAAGTTCACCGCCGCGCTGCTCAAGGGCCTGGAGTACTCGCTGGCCAACCCGGACGAGGCGGGCGAGATCCTGAAGAAGAACGTGCCGGCCGCCGTCCCGGCTGCGGCGTCCGCCGAGCTTCAGCTGATGGCCGCGTACGTCCGGTCGAGCAACTCCGGCACCGCGATCGGCACGCTGGACAGCGGCCGGGTCGCCAAGAGCATCGCGCTGCTCCAGGGCGCCGGTGCGCTGAAGCAGAACCTGACCCCCGACCAGATCATCGACTTCAACCTCGCGCCGAAGGCCTGACCGGTCCGCTCGGGCCAACGGGGGTGCGACCCGCCGGACACCCCGGTGGGGCGCACCCCCTTCCCGTGCCGGTCACACCGACCGGCGCAGAGAGGAGGACACGTTGACACAGTCGACCGAGGCCCGGCCGGAGGCGCCGCCGCGCCCGGCGGTCCGGCGCGGGATGGCCGTACGCCCGGCGGCGGTCGGATTGCCGGCGCTGGGACTGGTGATCGCGGTGGCGGCCTGGTGGCTGGTCACCTCGGGCCTGAGCCTGGTGCACCCGGCCGCGCTGCCCCCGCCGCAGGCGGTGGGGAAGTCCCTCGCCGGCACCACCGAGGTGCTGCTGCCCGCGCTGGGCATCACCACCTGGATGACAGTGTTCGGCTTCCTGCTCTCGTCGGCGGCCGGGGTGCTGATCGGGATGGCGCTGGCCGCCTCCCGCCGGGTGGAGCGGATGTTCGCGCCGCTGCTGGTGGCGGTGAACGCGGTCCCGAAGATCGCGTTCGGGCCGCTGCTCGTGGTCGCGGTGGGCTGGGGGCAGAAACCCATCCTGACCATGGTGTTCCTGCTCTGCTTCTTCCCGATCGTGCTCTCCACCGCCACCGGTCTGACCACCACCCCGGCGGACCTGGCGGAGCTGGGCCGGTCGCTCAACGCCTCGTGGTGGCAGTCGTTCCGCAAGGTGCGCTTCCCGGCGGCGCTGCCGCAGATCTTCGTGGGGCTCAAGGTGGCCATGCCGCTGGCCGCGATCGGCGCGGTGATCGGGGAGTTCTACTCCGACCGTCCGGGTCTGGGTTACCAGATCCTCCAGTACAACGGCGTCGGTGACACCGCGACCGCCTGGGCTGCGATCGTGCTGGTGGCGCTGATGAGCATCGTGCTCTACGCCGTCCTGAGCCTGGTCGAGCGGCTGGCCCTGCCCTGGGTGCGGGCCACCACCTCGGCCCGCTAGCCACTGACCCGAGAACCCGACGTCGACCGAGAATCCAGAAAGAAAACCTCAACCCACGGATGGCGGCCGACCACGACAGGCGTGGCCCCACCGCAACCGGTGCAGGGATCAAGCCTGACCGCCCGGAGCCGGTTGCGGTGGGGCCACGCCCCCAACAGTGACTAACCAGCGAGCCGCCAACGACCACCACGAGCCACGAGCGTCGCCAACGCCTGCGGCATCAACCCGGAGTGGTTGTCCGGCGTCATCCGGATCGGCCCGGACAGCCCGTCGAGCTGCGAGGTCTCCAGCACGTCACGCAGCGCGTCCCGGTCGACCTCGCCCGGCTCGCCGCCGGCCCGCTGCTCGGCGTCGGCGATCAGCTGGACCGCGTCCGCCGCGAACGAGGAGAAGCCGTTGTAGCCGCCGAACCGGGCGGTGTAGTCCTGGAACCACTGCCGGCGCGCGGCCTTCGCCGGGGTGGTGGCGATCACGTCGTCGATCACCATGGTCTGGGTGAAGATCAGCGTGGCCTCCTCGGTGGAGCGGGCCGACGGGCCGAGGAAGAGGTCGCCGGCGGCCGTGGCGTCGAAGAACAGCGAGCCGCGGAACTTGCTCTGCCGGGCGGTGGTGGCGGCGAGCGTCGCCTGCTCCGGCGTGGTCCACAGGACCAGGGCCTGCGGCTTGCGGGCGATCAGCTCGTTGATCTGCGTGCCGACCTCGGTGTCGGTGGCGCGCACCGACTCGTTGCCGACCAGCTTGACCGTGGTCTTGCTCAGTTCGCGGCGCAGGGCGGTGAGCCCTTCCTGGCCGTAACCCTCGGCGCTGTGCAGCAAGGCCACCTTGCGGACGCCGCGCCGGTCCAGTTCCGCGGCGAGCGCGGCGGCGCTGTCGGTGGCGTTCGGGGCGAGCTTGAAGACATATCGGCGCTCGGCCACCGGCTCGGTGACCGCGCTCGACGACGCGAGTGCGATCGTCGGAATGCGCTTCTCACCGATCGTGCGGGCCGCGCCGACGGCGCATTCGTTGCAACCGCCCATGATGACGGCGCTCACCCGTGAGTCACCGCTGAAATCATTGATGTTCCGCAAGGATTCCGCGGCGTCCGAGCGGTTGTCCTTGACCCGCAGATCGATCTTCCGGCCGCCCAGTGCGCCCGAGGCGTTCAACTGCTCGACCTTCAGTTCCAGAGCCCGTTGGTAGACCTTGCCGACCGGCGCCGAGGCGCCGGAGAGTTCCAGGTCGGCGGCGATCACGATCGGGCTGGTGTCCTGCGGTTCCCCGCCGATCCCGCAGCCGGTGAGCGTGGTGGCCAGCACGGCCGATGCGAGCGCCGCGATGCGCGCGGAGCGGATGGGGCTCAACTCAGTCCTCCAGGTGCGGCGCGGGCCGACGCCCGATCACCGCCGCTCGTCCGTCCTCAGTGGAGGAACGGGATTGGTTTGCCGTACGGTGTGCGCGAAGCCTGCAAAACCTTGCCAATGCCGGGGCCTGTGGTCAAGCCGGGCCGTCGAGTGCTGTTTCGGGACAGCCATCCCACATGCTGGGGACACGGAACATTAACTGACAATTACTGCACAGATGCGTGTGACCACTCTGGAGTGACATCCCCTGATCAGGGGGTCGGAGAAAAGAAGGTATTAGGTGATCGGATCACGGGTTGCGTCGACCGCGACCGTTTCCTGCCTCACCGCGGCTTCCCAAACAGGATCTCGTCTGATGAAATCGCGGCCGTGCCGCGCGTGGCGCTGGCCGCTGCACCAGGCACGGGTCAGCGGGTCACGCGTGGAAGAAACGACGGAGGCGATGTCGTGAGCACCGGACCTACGACCCTGCCCGGGAGCCCCAACGCCGAACAGCGGAATCGGCGCCGGCTCCTGCCCAGGCTGCGCGACGCGCGGATCCGCTCCAAGCTCGCCCTCATCCTGGTCGTTCCGGTCGCAGCTGTCATCGCGCTGGCAACTATCCGACTCATCTCGGTGGGCCAGGGCGCGTACGAGGCGGACCAGGTCCGGTCGCTGAGCGCGGTGTCGGTCGACATCGCGGCGCTCACCCAGGACCTGCACAAGGAGCGCATGGCGGCGGCGGTCTTCCTGGCCGACCCGAACCAGAAGCCGGACGCGTACAACCTGCGGGTGCGCCAGACCGACGAGCGCATCGCGGCGTACCAGGACGAGCGGGGCAAGCTCGGCGACGTGACGGGCGCGATCAGCAACCAGCTCAAGGTGATCGACGCCCACCTGTCCACGTTGAACGGCACCCGCCAGGAGGTGCTGGACCGGCTGCAGATGCCGGTGGCCGAGGCGAGCCTGCGCTACGGCATCGTGCTGGACGACCTGGTCGCGTACAGCGACGCCCTGGCCCAGCAGCCGGGCGCGGACAGCCTGGCCGACGCCCGCCGCGCGGTGGCCGCGTTCGCCCACGCCAAGGCCGAGGTGGCCGAGGAGCAGGCGGTGGCCTTCACCGCCCTCGACGGCGGAAGGATCGACGAGGAGCAGTTCTCGTCCTTCGTGGCCACGCTGACGGGTCAGCAGGAGGCGCTGCTCACCTTCTCCCGGTCCGCGACGCCGAGCCAGCGGGCCCTGGTGGACCGCACCGTCTCCGGTGACGCCGTCCAGCTCGCCGACCGGGTCGCGGGCGACATCTCCCGGTCCATCGGGCGTCAGGCGCTGGTCACCCGCGACGAGGCATCAGCCGCCATCGGCGCGGTCGACGACCTGATGCGGTGGGCCGAGATCCAGCTCCTGGACGACATGCTGGCCGACGCCGACGAGGCACGCGCCGACGTGATCCGGCAGGCGATCGTGGAGAGCCTGCTCGTGCTGCTCACGCTCGCGGTCGCGGTGACGCTCGCCGTGGTGCTCGCCCGCTCGCTCAACGACTCGCTGCGCCGGCTGCGCGAGGGCGCGCTCGCCGTGGCCAACCACGACCTGCCGGACGCGGTGAGCCGGCTCCAGAACGTCAACGCCATCGGTGACGGCGGTGTGGACGAGATCGTCCAGCAGGTACGGGATCCGATCAAGCTGAGCAACCGCGACGAGGTCGGTCAGGTGGCTGTGGCCTTCAACGTGGTCCACCGGGAGGCGGTCCGGGTCGCGGCCGAGCAGGCCGCGCTGCGGACGAGCGTCTCGGCGATGTTCCTCAACCTGGCCCGCCGCTCGCAGAGCCTGGTCGACCGGATGATCGGTGAGCTGGACGCGATCGAGCGTTCCGAGGAGGACCCGAAGCGGCTGGCGCAGCTGTTCGAGCTGGACCACCTGGCCACCCGGATGCGCCGCAACGACGAGAACCTGCTGGTGCTCGCCGGCGCCGACTCGGCCGTACCGCGTCGCGACGACGCGCTCCTGGTCGACGTGCTGCGCGCCGCGCAGTCCGAGGTCGAGCTCTACAACCGGATCGAGTTCGGCACCGTCGACACCGACATCTCGGTGGCCGCGCACGCCGTCAACGACGTCGTCCGGCTGGTCGCCGAGCTGCTCGACAACGCCACCCGGTTCTCACCGCCGAACACCACAGTGGTGGCCGACGGCCGCCGGATCCGCGACTACGTGCTGATCCAGATCGAGGACCGCGGTCTGGGCCTCAGCGACGACCAGCTCGACTCGCTCAACCGGCGGCTGGCCGCGCCGCCGACCGTCGACGTGGCCGCGTTCCGGCTGATGGGTCTGGCCGTGGTGAGCCGGCTCGCCTCCCGCTACGGGATCCGCGTCGAGCTGCGTCGCAACGTCGAGGGCGGCACAGTCGCCCAGGTCACGCTGCCGAACTCGACAGTGGTGCTGCCGGCCAACCGGGGCCAGGCCCCGCTGACCCGGCCGCGTCAGCCGCTCGCCGTCGAACAGTCGCCGCTCAGCCAGGTCGGCGCCGCCGACGCGCTGGCCGGCGCCGGGCGGGGCGCGGCCACGGCGACGCTCGCCGACCAGTGGCGCGGGGCGACCACCGCTCCGCCGTCGCGGTGGCAGACGCCCGGCGAGACGCGCGACACCACGCCCGTCGTACAGCTGGGTGGGGCGACCGGTGCGCTGCCCACCGTGGCGGCACCCGCTCCGGTGGCGGCGGCGCCCGCTACCGCGCCGGCTCCGGTCTCCGGAGCAGGCTGGTCGGCCGGGGGACCGACGGTGGCGTACCCCGCGCTCGACCCCCTGCCCAAGCGGACGCCGGGTGTCGAGACCGCGCAACCCGCGACCCAGGCCGCGCCTCCGGCCTACCAGCCGCTCGCGGCGGCGCCGGCGGTGGAGAGCACCCCGGCGACGCCGGTGGTGGCCCGGCCCGAGCAGCGGGCCGAGGCGCCGATATTCCGTGAGATGGAGGCGGTCTGGTTCCGTTCGCACGGAGAGGACGAGACCACCATCTTCACCCGTCCCACGTTCGACGAGCCGCCCGCGCCGGCACAGCCGGCGGTGGCGCCCCCAGCGGCGCCGGCGCGTCCGAAGCTGCCCACCCGTACCCCGGGGGCCCAGGCGTCGGGGCTGACCACGTCGACCGCGCCGTCCGCGTACAGCCCGCCGGAGGTGCCGTCCACGCCGCCGGCGGCCGCGACGCCGCCCCCGGCGCCACCCGCCGCCGCGCCCGCGCCCGCGCCCGCGCCGCCGATCGACCCGGAGGCCTGGCGTACGGCGGCCGACGAGGGCTGGTCCCGGGCCAGCCGTGCCGCGGAGCCCACCACCGGCGGCACCACCCGCTCCGGGCTGCCCAAGCGGGTGCCGCAGGCCCAGCTCGTGCCCGGCGGGATAGAGCCGAAGAGCGGCCGGGACCGCAGCCGGCGCACGCCGGACGAGGTACGCGGTCTGCTCTCCGCCTACCACCGTGGCGTCCAGCGGGGCCGTACGGCCGGCGCCGACCTGAACAGCACCTCGACCAAGGAGACGAACCGATGAACAGGCCGGCGGCCATGCAGGACATGGGGTGGCTTCTCACCAACTTCGCCGACAGCGTTGCGGGTATCGCGCACGTGGTGGCGGTGTCCGCGGACGGGCTGCTGCTCGCCTCCTCCCGGGACCTGCCCGGTGACCGGGCCGACCAGCTCGCCGCGATCACCTCCGGCGTGGTGAGCCTGACCGAGGGCGCGGCGCGGATGTTCAGCGCCGGCGGGGTGTTGCAGACCGTCATCGAGATGGACAGCGGCTACCTGTTCCTGATGTCCATCAGCGACGGCTCGTCGATGGCCGTCCTCGCGGCGCGCAGCTGCGACGTCGGCCAGGTGGGTTACGAGATGGCGCTGCTGGTCGAGCGGGTCGGCCAGGCACTGGTCCCGCTGCCGAGAGACGCGGTCCGGTCCTGATCGGACCGGGGAGCTGACGACCGGAGCCGGTGCGGCTCCGAACGAGGGGAGGTGATCGCGAGATGGACCCGCGACGTGATCCACGTGGCGCGCTGGTGCGGCCGTACGCGGTCACCCGGGGCCGCACCGAGCCGTTGCAGAACATCGCGCTCGAAGCGGTGCTGTCGAGCACGCCGACGCAGTCGGCCGAGGCGCGCTTCGCCGGGCACGACAAGTACCGCATCTCCTCGGTCTGTGAGGGCCGGGCGCAGTCGCTTGCGGAAATCGCCGCTTACACCCGGATGCCGCTGGGCGTCACCCGGGTGCTGGTCGCCGACATGGTGGCCGAGGGCCTGCTGACGCTACACACTGCCGCTCCCGCGACGGGTTTCGCGGCGCGGATGAACCTGCTTGGAAGGGTGCTAAGTGGACTTCGCGAACTATGACCCCGACGGGGTGAACCGCGGCCGGGAGATCATCTCCGCGAAGATCGTGATCGCGGGTGGCTTCGGCGTGGGCAAGACGACACTTGTCGGAGCGATCTCCGAGATCCAGCCGCTGACCACCGAGGCGCTGATGACAGCGGCCGGCGTGGGCATCGACGACGCGTCGAAGGTGCCGGGCAAGGAGACCACCACGGTCGCCATGGACTTCGGCCGTATCACCATGGCCGAGGACCTGATCCTCTACCTGTTCGGCACGCCGGGCCAGACCCGCTTCTGGTTCATGTGGGACGAGATCATCCGGGGCGCGGTGGGCGCGGCGGTGCTGGTGGACACCCGCCGGATCACCGACGCGTTCGCGCCGCTGGACTACTTCGAGAACCGCAAGCTGCCGTACGTCGTGGCGTTGAACCGCTTCGGCGACGCGCCGCACTACGAGCTGGAGGAGGTCCGGGAGGCGCTCGCCATCTCCCCGGACGTGCCGATGGTCCTGTGCGACGCCCGCCAGCGGGACTCGGTCAAGCAGGTGCTGGTCACGGTGGTCGAGCACGCGATGCTCCGCCTCCAGGCCGAGCACGGCTACCCGGCCTCGGTGGGCTGACCGCCTGCGGGTCAGTCGACCCGCAGGCGGTACCCCCGCTTGACCACCGTCTGCACCACGCGGGGCGCCGTCAGCCCCGCCCGCAGGCGGGCGACCGCCATCTCCACCGCGTGCTCGTCGGCGCCGCGTGGCAGCGTCCGCAGCAGCGCGGTGCGGGAGAGCACCTTCCCCGGCGACGCGGCGAGCGCCCGCAGCACCGCCATCGGCGCCGGCGCCAGCTGGCGCAGCTCCCCGTCGACCACCGCGGCGTGCCCGCGCAGCGTCAGCACGTGCCCGGCCGCCTTCACCGAGACCGTGCGCCGGGGCAGCTCCTCGACGATGGTGCGGACCAGGGCGCCAAGCCGGGCCCGGCTCGGCGCGCTCACCGGCACCCCGCGCCGCACCAGCGGCTCGGCGGTGACGGTGCCGACGCACCCGGCCAGCACGTCGCCGCGCAGCGCCTCCAGCACCGTCTCGGTACGGTCCCCGGCCGCGCGCAGCAGCGCCTCGGCCGCCGGGGCCGAGGTGAACGTGACCGCGTCGACGAGACGCCCGGCCACCAGGTCGATGAGCCGGTGCAGCGGCGCCGGGTCGGCCGGCGGCGCCCACCGGTACACCGGCACCTCGATCACCGTGGCGCCGGCCGCCACCAGCGCGTCGGCGCACTCGGGCTGCCGCTCGCCGTGCAGTTGCATCGCCACGACCTGGCCGGCCACCCCGCGCCGGACCAGGTGCTCGACCACCTCGTCGCAGCTCTCCGAATCCGGGGACCAGTGCTCGCGCAGCCCGGCGGCGCGGATCGCGCCGGTCGCCTTCGGACCGCGGGACACCACGTACGCGCGGGCGAGCGTGGTGCGCAGCGGCTCGGCCAGCCCCCAGCCCTCGGCCGCCTCCAGCCAGCCCCGCATGCCGATGCCGGTGTTGGCCATCAGCACGTCCGGCGGGTGTTCCAGGCAGGCCCGGGTGGCCTCACGCAGGTCGGTGTCGTCGGCCAGCGGGACGATCCGCAGCGCCGGGGCGAGCACCACCCGCGCACCGCGCCGCTGGAGCAGCGCGGCCAGTTCGTCGCGCCGCCGGTCGGCGGTGACCCCGATGGTGAAGCCGGCCAGCTCGTCCCGCATCATTCCTCCTGCCGTAACCGCACCTCGACCAGGCCGTCCCGGCAGCGCACCGGATGCCGGCGCAGCGTCACGCCCGGTAGGTCCAGGCACCGCCCGGTGGTGAGGTCGTAGACCTGCTTGTGCAGCGGCGAGGCGAGCGTGGGCACGCCGCCCCGGCTGCCCACCAGACCCCGGGACATGACGTACGCGCCGCCGACCGGGTCGAGGTTGTCCACCGCGTACAGCCCGTTCGCGGTACGGAAGACCGCCACCTGTACGCCGTCGACGAGGGCGGCCACGCCCCGGTCGGGGTCGAGCCGGTCCAGCGGGCAGACCGGGGTCCAGTCCAGCGTGACGACGGGGCTCATCGGCGTACCTCCGGCAGGCCCAGCGCGACGGGCTGGCGGCGGTGTCCGCCGTCCGGGGGCGCGCCCCGGGCCGGCACCGGCTGGCCCCGCTCCTGGATGAACGTGATGGACGGGTCGGGCACCTCGGGCGCGTTGACGAAGGAGGTGAAGCGGCGCAGCCGGTCCGGGTCCTCCAGGACGTCGCGCCACTCGTCGGAGTAGCTGGTGACGTGCCGGGCCATCGCTGCGTCGAGGTCGGCGCAGAGCCCGAGCGAGTCGTCCACGAGCACCGACCGGAGGTGGTCCAGGCCGCCGTCCATGGCCTCGACCCAGGCGGCGGTGCGCTGCAACCGGTCGGCGGTGCGGATGTAGTACATGAGGAACCGGTCGATCAGGGTGACCAGTTCCGCGGTGCTCAGGTCGGTGGCGAACAGGTCGGCGTGCCGGGGCCGGAAACCGCCGTTGCCGCCGACGTACAGGTTCCAGCCGGTCTCGGTGGCGATGACGCCGAAGTCCTTGCTCCGCGCCTCGGCGCACTCCCGGGCGCAGCCGGAGACGGCCGACTTGAGCTTGTGCGGCGCGCGCAGGCCCCGGTAGCGCAGCTCCAGCGCGACCGCGAGCCCGACCGAGTCCTGCACGCCGTAGCGGCACCAGGTGTCGCCCACGCAGGACTTCACGGTGCGCAGCGCCTTGCCGTACGCGTGACCCGACTCGAAGCCCGCGTCGACGAGCCGGCGCCAGATCTGCGGCAACTGGTCGACCCGGGCGCCGAACAGGTCGATCCGCTGCCCGCCGGTGATCTTCGTGTAGAGCCGGAAGTCGCGCGCCACCTCACCGATCGCGATCAGCTTCTCCGGGGTGATCTCCCCGCCGGGGATCCGGGGCACCACCGAGTAGCTGCCGTCGCGTTGCAGGTTGGCCAGGAAGTGGTCGTTGGTGTCCTGGAGCGACGCCTGCTCGCCGTCGAGCACGTGCCCGGTGCCGAGCGAGGCCAGGATCGAGGCCACCACCGGCTTGCAGATGTCGCACCCGCTGCCGCGCCCGTGCTCGGCGACGAGCCGGGAGAACGTGCTGATACCCCGCACCCGGATCAGGTCGAACAGCTCCTGCCGGCTGTGGTCGAAGTGCTCGCACAGCGCCGTCGACTGGCGTACCCCGGCGGCGTCCAGCAACTGCTTCAGCATCGGCACGCAGGAGCCGCAGCTCGTACCGGCGCGGGTGCACGCCTTCAGCGCCGGCACGTCGGTCGCCCCGCCGGCGATCGCCGCGTCCAGGTCGGCCCGGGTCACCGCGTTGCAGGAGCAGACCTGCGCGGTGGCGGGCAACGCGCCCGCACCGGCGCCCGCGCCGCCGGCCGGCGCCAGCAACGCCAGCGGGGGAGCGGGCAGCGGCCCGCCGACACTGGCGCGCAACGCCGGGTACGCGCTCGCGTCCCCGACCAGCACGCCGCCGAGCAGCGTCCGCGCGTCGTCGGAGAGGACCAGCTTCGCGTACGAGCGGGTGGCCGGGTCGGTGTACGTCACGTCGAGGCAGCCGGGGGTGACGCCGTGCGCGTCACCGAACGAGGCCACGTCCACGCCGAGCAGCTTGAGTTTCGTGGCGGTGTCCGCGCCGGGGAACGTCGCAGCGCCGCCGAGCAGCCGGTCCGCGACCACCTCGGCGGTGGCGTACCCGGGCGCGACCAGACCGTGGCAGACCCCGTCGACCGCCGCGCACTCGCCGACCGCCCAGATCCACTCGTCGGCGGTCCGGCAGGCCGTGTCCACCAGCACGCCGCCGCGCGGGCCCAGTGGCAGCCCGGCCACCCGGGCCAGTTCGTCGCGCGGCCGGATCCCGGCGGCGACCACCACCAGCTCCGCGTCGAGGCTGCGGCCGTCGGCCAGGTCGAGCGCGGCCACCGTGCCGTCCGGCCCGGGACGCAGCGCCGTGGTGGCCACCCCGAGGTACGGCGTGACGCCCAGTTCCTCGACGTAGCGGCGGAGCATCGCGCCGCCCGCCTCGTCCACCTGCACCGGCATCAGCCGGGGCGCGAACTCGACAACGCTCGTGGCGAGCCCGAGCAGCCGCAGCGCGTTCGCCGCCTCCAGCCCGAGCAGCCCGCCACCGATCACCGCGCCGGTACGGCGGCCCCGGGCGTGCTCCCGGATCGCGGCCAGGTCGTCCAGCGTCCGGTAGACGAAGACGCCTGGCAGATCGGTGCCGTCGACCGGCGGCACGAACGCGTACGAGCCGGTGGCCAGCACCAGCGCGTCGTACGGGTACTCGCCGGCCGCCGTGGTCACCACCCGCCGTGCCCGGTCGACGCCGGTGACCGGTTCGCCGAGTCGCAGGTCCACTCCGGCGTCGGGCGTGTGCAGGTTCAGCTCACCGGCGTCCACCCCGTCGAACACGGCCGAGAGCCGCACCCGGTCGTACGCCGGGCGCCGCTCCTCGGCGAGCACCGTGACCCGCCACCGCCCGTCGGTGTCCCGGGCCCGCAGCGCTTCGACGAAGCGCTGCCCCACCATGCCGTTGCCGACCACCACCAGCCGCTCGTTCATGACACCTCCACCGTCTCGCGATCCGTCTCGCTGTCGCGTGTCTCGTCCGTGGGCGGGTCCACCTCGGCGAGCCAGGCGGCGATGCCGGCCACCGCGTCCCGGCAACTGCCGCAGCCGGTGGCGGCCCGGGTCTCCGCGGACAGCTCCGCCGCCGTCCGGGCGCCCGCCCGCCAGCACGCCACCAGCGCGCCCTTGCTCACGTCGTTGCACCGGCACACGGTCGCGGCGTCCGGCATCAGCGCCGGTGACGCGGCCGGACCGGCCGGCGCCTCGCCGAACGCCCGGCCGAGCAGCAGCGAACGCCGGTCCGCCGGCACCGGCGCGCCCCTGTCGAACAGCTGCACCACGGTGCCGACCGCCGGGTTGTCGCCGAGCAGGATCGCGCCGGTCAGCCGCTCGTCCCGGATGCGCAGCCGGGCGTAGGTGCCCCGGGCCGGGTCGGCGAAGGTCAGCTCCTCGACCGGCCCGCCCGGGTCGCCGGTCCCGTCCACGTCGCCCATCGCGGCCAGGTCGATACCGGCCGCCTTGAGCCGGGTCACCGCCGGGCGGGGCCGGTACCGGGCCAGCGGGTCCGTGCCGGTCAGCACGTCGGCCACCACCCGGGCCTGCGCCCAGGCCGGCGCGACAAGCCCGGTCAGCGTCCCGTCGTGCTGGGCGCAGTCGCCGATCGCCGAGATCCGCCGGTCGCTCGTCCGCATCCGGTCGTCCACCACCACGCCCCGCTCGACGGCGAGGCCGGCCGCCGCGGCGAGCGCGGTGTCGGGGCGTACCCCGCAGCAGAGCACCAGCAGGTCGGCGTCGAGCGTCCCGGCGTCGCCCAGGTGCAGGCGGACGCCGTCGGCGCCGGCGCTCACGGCGGTGGCCGGCACCCCGAGCCGGGACCGGACGCCCAGGCCGGCGAGCGTGCCCGCGAGGACCGCGCCGGCCGGCGGGTCGAGCTGGCGCTCCATCAGGTGCCCGACCGGGTGGACCACAGTCACGTCGAGCCCTCGGGCGGCCAGCCCGTGGGCCGCCTCCAGACCCAGCAGCCCTCCGCCGAGCACGACCACGCGCCGCGCGCCCTCGGCGGCGGCGAGGATCCGCCGGCAGTCGCCGAGCGTGCGGAACGGGACGACCCGCTCGGGCAGCGGGGCGAGGCCCGGCAGCGGCGGCACCACGGCCCGGCTGCCGGTGGCGAGCACCAGGTGGTCGTACCCGTGCCGCTCGCCGTCGTCGGTGACCACCTCGCCGGCGGCCCGGTCCACTGCGGTGACCGCCGCGCCGGTGCGGACCTCGACGCCCGGCCCGACGGCTTCGACAAGCTCCACGTCCGGCTCGCCGATGCGTCCGGCGAGCAGCGTGGAGAGCATGATCCGGTTGTACGCGCGGTGCGGCTCCGCCCCGAGCACTGTGATCGAGTGGTTCCCGCCGCGTGCGTGCAGCTCGGCGGCGAGCCGGGCGCCGGCCATGCCGTAGCCGACGACGACGATGCGTTCGTTCATGCCGGCTCCACCCGGACCGCGCAGATCTTGAACTCGGGCATCCCGGAGACCGGGTCGAGCGCGTCGTTGGTGACCGAGTTGGCGCGTTGCGCGCCGGGCCAGTGGAACGGCGCGAAGACGGTGTCCGGCCGGATCGCCGTGCTCAGCCGGGCCGGTGCGCACAACTCACCCCGGCGGGAGACCACACGTACCGGCGCGCCCTCGGCCACGCCGATCCGTGCTGCCAGGTCGGGGTGCAGCTCCACGAAGCCGCCGGGCGCGGCGCGGCGCAACGCGGCCACCCGCCGGGTCTGCGCGCCGGACTGGTACTGCGCGAGCACCCGCCCGGTGGTGAAGTGCAGCGGGTAGTCGGCGCACACCGGCTCGGCGGCCGGCCGGTGGGTCACCGGATGGAACCGGGCCCGGCCGTCCGGGGTGGGGAAGCGGTCGGCGAACAGCCGGGGCGTGTCCGGGCCGTCCCGGTCCGGACAGGGCCAGAACACGCCGGTGTCGGCGTCGATCCGGTCCCAGGTGATCCCGGCGTAGTCGGCCGGCCCGCCGGCCGAGGCCCGGCCCAGCTCCGCGAACACCTCGCGCGGGTCGGCCGGCAGCGGCGTCCCGCCCCCGGTCAGCCGCTCGGCGAGCGCGGCGAGGATCTCCAGCTCGGTACGGACCCCGGCGGGTGGTTCGCGCAGCGCCCGGCGGCGCAGCACCCGGCCCTCCAGATTGGTCATCGTCCCGTCCTCCTCGGCCCACTGGGCGACCGGCAGCACCACGTCGGCCAGCTCGGCCGTCTCGGAGCGGACGAAGTCCGCCACCACGAGCAGGTCCAGGGCGCGCAGCCGGGACTCGACCCGCGCGGCGCGGGGCGCGGACACGACCGGGTTGGAACCGAACACCAGCAGCGCCCGCGCGCCGGACGGCGTGCCGAGCGCGTCGAGGAGCTGGTACGCCGGCACTCCAGGCCCGGGTAGCGAGTCCGGTTCGACGCCCCACACCCCGGCGACGTGCTCGCGGGCCGCGGGGTCGTCGATGCGCCGGTAGCCGGGTAGCTGGTCGGCCTTCTGCCCGTGTTCCCGGCCGCCCTGTCCGTTGCCCTGCCCGGTCAGGCAGCCGTAGCCGGAGCCGGGGCGGCCGGGCAGTCCCAGGGCCAGGGCCAGGTTGATGAAGGCGGTGACCGTGTCGACGCCCTTGGCGTGCTGCTCGGCGCCCCGGGCGGTGAGGACGACCGCGCGGTCCACAGTGGCGAGTGCGCGGGCGGTCGCGTACAGGTCGGCCACCGGCACGCCGGAGAGCCGTTCCACCTCCGTCGGCCAGTAGCCGGCCACCGTCCGCCGGACGTCGTCGAATCCGGTGGTCCGCTCCGTGACGTACGCCCGGTCCAGCCAGCCCTCGGTGAGCGCGATGTGCAGCAGCGCGTTCGCCACCGCGAGGTCGGTGCCGGGCAGGGGTTGCAGGTGCAGGTCGGCCTGGCGGGCGGTGGCGGTGGCGCGCGGGTCGACAACGATCAGCCGGCCGCCGCGTTCCCGCAGGTCGGCGACGTGCCGCATCAGCGGCGGCATGGTCTCGGCCGGGTTCGCGCCGACCAGCAGCAGCGTGTCCGCGTGCCCGAGGTCGGCGAGCGGGAACGGCAGTCCCCGGTCGATCCCGAACGCCCGGTTCCCGGCCGCGGCGGCCGACGACATGCACCAGCGCCCGTTGTAGTCGATGTGCCGGGTCCGCAGCGTCACCCGGGCGAAGCGGCCCAGCGCGTACGCCTTCTCGTTGGTGAGCCCGCCGCCGCCGAAGACCGCCACCGCGTCCGGCCCATGGCGGTGCTGCACGTCCTCGACCCCGGCGGCGACGCGGTCGAGCGCCTCGTCCCAGGTCGCCGGGCGCAGCTCGCCGCCGGGCCGGTCGCGCAGCAGCGGGGTGGTGAGCCGGTCCGGGTGGTCGAGCAGGTCGGCGGCGGTCCAGCCCTTCTGGCAGAGCCCGCCCCGGTTGGTGGGGAAGTCGCGGGCGCCGACCTCGACACCGTCGCCGGTGGCGCGTAGCACCATGCCGCACTGCAACGCGCAGTACGGGCAGTGCGTGGCGGCCTCGACGAGGCGTGACCCCGTTCGCGTCGCCGTGCGTGCACCGTCTGTCATGTCGGAAAAGCGTGCCGTCGGGCGGTTTCCGGTCCGGGTCTGCTCTGTTTCGGTCCTGTCACGAGCGCTTCACACCGCACGAGGGTGACGAGACGCTCCGCAGGGCTTAGAATGTGGGACAAAAATCTCATATAACGGGAGGCATGATGAGCGTGGCGGACGCGTTCGACGCGGTGGCCGGCAGCTACGACCAGGCCCGGCGCCGCCTGGTGCCCTGCTTCGACGCCTTCTACGGCACCGCTGTCGAGGTGGCCGCACCCCCGCTGCGCGCCGCGCTCGCCGCCGGGCGTACCCCCGAGGTGCTGGACCTGGGCGCGGGCACCGGCCTGCTGTCCCTGCTGCTGACCGCGGCCGTCCCCGGGGTCCGCCTGACGCTCGTGGACGGCGCCCCCGGCATGCTCGCGGTGGCCGCCGGGCACCTGGACGCCCGTGGCGTGCCGCACCGCACCGTCCACGCCGACCTGGCCGGCCCGCTGCCCGCCGGCCGGTACGACGCGGTGGTCTCCGCGCTGGCCATCCACCACCTCGACGACGAGGGCAAGCGGGCGCTGTACAAGCGGGCCGCCGACGCGCTCGTCCCCGGCGGGGTGTTCGTCAACGCCGAGCAGGTCGCCGGGCCGACCCCCGCGCTGGACCGCCGCTACGACGAGGTGTGGACGGCGCGGATCACCGAGCTGGGCTCCGACGCCGAGGAGATCGCCGGCGCCCGCGAGCGGATGCGGCACGACCGGCCGGCCCCGGTGGCCGAGCAGTGTCGCTGGCTGACCGAGGCGGGCCTGGTGGACGTGGACTGCTTCTTCAAGGAATGGCGTTTCGCGGTCTTCGGCGGTCAGCGGCCGGACGGATCGGCGAGGTGATTCTCGAGCCGATCGGCGAAACGGGACGCGCCGGCCTTCCGTAGGTGGGCGATCAGTTCGACCGCGTCCTTGTCCTCGGCGACCAGGCTGCGCCGGTAGTAGTCGATCTGCCGCGCCAACGTTCTCATGACCAGAGGCATCGAACGGTCGGCCACCCAGTTGAGGAACTCGTCGCCGGTGCGGACCGACAGCGATTCCCGTACGCATTCCGGCGGAAAGGCGCGCCGGTCGTCGGTCACCAGGATGTCGGCGCGACCGTGGACGGCGGCGGCCAGCACGTGCCGGTCGTCCGGGTCCGGCGGGCACGGAACGTCGTTCGGCGAATAGCCGGTGACGAGGCCGTACGGGAACGCCTGGACGAAGCGGCGTCGCTGCCCGCCGATCGCCTGCTCGGAATGCTCGGGCCGCTTACGGCGCAGGCGATACATCCATTCCGCCAGAACGTCCTCGCGTCCAGGAACACCAGTGAGGCGCTGGGGATCACAGTGAGCCATTTTCATCCTGCGTAGCGGTCGGCTTCGACGTGGTGCAGGACGAGGATGGCCTGCACGATCGCGGTCGCTCGGCGTGGGCAGCAGCGCAGCTTGACCAGGATTTTCCAGGTCTTGAGGGTGGCGATC